>JBGPKX010000104.1:0-16247 GCA_041486185.1 Bryobacteraceae bacterium
CGTCCGCCACCACCAGCGGCGTGCCGCCCGAGCGCGCGATATGGTCCGTGACTTCGGTTAGCCGCGGCGGTATGCTGCCGCCCTGTTCCCGCACAAACTCGATCACCGCGTCAGTGGCGCCTTTGCGCACGCTGCGATGGTCCAGATCCACGCCGCTCATGCGCGTCTGCGCCGAGAACGCGATGAACTTGGCTTCGTGCTCGGAAACTTCCCGGCCGCGGAGCTGATATTTCTCTTTCGCCAGCACCACGATGGAGCGCCCCTCGGGCGTCTCGTCGGCCAAGCTCGAAAGCTGCGCGGCATCGGCAAGTTCGGCGGGCGCTACTCCATCCATCGGAATGAACTCCACCGCCTGCCGGTTGCCCAGCGTGATGGTGCCGGTCTTGTCTAATAGCAGCGTATTCACGTCGCCCGCGGCTTCCACCGCTTTGCCGCTCATGGCCAGCACGTTATGTTGCATCACGCGGTCCATGCCCGCGATACCGATGGCGGAGAGCAGACCGCCGATCGTGGTCGGGATCAGGCAAACCAGCAGCGAGATCAGAACCGCGATGCTCGGCACTCTGCCCGCGCCTGTTGCGCTCACGCTGTATTGCGCAAAAGGCGGCAGCGTCACCACGGCCAGCAGGAACACCAGCGTCAGCCCGGCGATCACGATATTCAGCGCGATTTCGTTGGGCGTCTTCTGCCGCTGTGCGCCCTCGACGAGAGCGATCATGCGGTCCAGAAAAGTCTCGCCGGGGTTCGAAGTGATGCGGATCTTGATCCAGTCGGACAGCACCTTGGTGCCGCCGGTGACGGCGCTACGATCTCCGCCGGATTCGCGAATTACGGGCGCGCTTTCCCCGGTAATCGCCGACTCGTCCACGCTGGCAATGCCTTCGATCACATCGCCATCGCCCGGAATGATGTCGCCGGACTCGCACATGACGATGTCGCCCTGGCGCAATTGGCTGGCGGCTACATCTTCCTTCTTGCTGCCGTTCTTCAGGCGGTGCGCGACGGTCTCCGTCTTGGTCTTACGCAGCGTGTCGGCCTGCGCCTTGCCGCGCCCTTCCGCCATGGCCTCGGCGAAGTTGGCAAACAGCACTGTGAACCACAGCCACAACGTGATCTGAAACGTGAAACCGAGATCGGGAGCGGCGGCCTGCCAATCGCGGATCACGAGCGCAGTCGTCAGGGCCGCGCCCACTTCCACCACGAACATCACCGGGTTCTTCATCATGGTGCGCGGGTTCAGCTTCGCCACCGAGTCCCACACGGCTCGCTTGACAATTGGCGGATCGAATAGCGGCCGCGCACGGCGCCGCCTCGAGGGCAGCAGCGAAACTGTCGGATTTTCGGCCTCAACGAGCATGTCTTAGCTCCACACCGGAAGTACCAGCAACGAGAAAAGCTGGTGTCGCATCATCAAAAAGTGTTCGACCACTGGGCCCAGCGTGAGTGCCGGGAAAAAGGTCAGCGCGCCGACAATCAACACCACGCCCACGAGCAATCCCACGAACAAGGGACCGTTTGTGGGCAGCGTGCCGGCCGACGGAGGCACAAGCTTTTTCTGCGCCAGGCTGCCCGCCACGGCCAGCAATGGAATGATCATGAGGAAGCGGCCAATCAGCATGGCCAGCCCCATGGTGAGGTTGTACCAGGGCGTGTTGGAGGTAATGCCGCCAAACGCGCTGCCGTTGTTCCCGGTTGCGCTGGTGTAGGCGTACAGGATTTCAGAAAGGCCGTGCGGACCGTTATTGCCGAGATTGGCGGTCGCCGGCCCTGGCGGATTGATCCAGCTATTCTTGGCGAAGTTGATCACCGCGCCGGTGCCGGAAAACAGCAGGATGCTCGCGGCCAGCACGAGCACCGCCAGCATCACCATCTTCACTTCTTTCTGTTCGATTTTTTTACCCAGGTACTCAGGCGTCCTTCCCACCATCAATCCCGCAATGAAAACCGAAAGGATCGCGAACATCAGCATGCCGTAAAGCCCGGCGCCCACGCCGCCGAATACCACTTCACCCAGCTCGATATTCACCAGCGGGACAAGGCCGCCAAGCGGCGTGAAGCTGTCGTGCATAGCGTTGACCGCGCCGCAGCTTGCATCGGTGGTCACCGTCGCGAACAAAGCCGAATTTGCGATCCCGAAGCGCACTTCCTTGCCTTCCATGTTTCCGCCCGGTTGGGTCGAAGTAGGATGGCTCTCGATGCCAAGTGCGGCGAGAATAGGGTTCCCGTACTGTTCGGCGGAGTAGCTAACGAACACGCCCGCCAGAAACAGGACACTCATGGCGGCGAAAAGAGCCCAGCCCTGCTTCGTGTCTTTCACCATTTTTCCAAACGTATAAGTGAGACCCGCCGGAATCACGAAAATGGAAAGCAACTGGATGAAGTTCGAAAGGGGCGTTGGATTCTCAAACGGGTGCGAGGAATTCGCGTTGAAGAAACCGCCGCCATTGGTGCCCAGCATCTTGATGGCTTCCTGCGAAGCCACCGGCCCCTGTGCGATCGTCTGCGTGCCGCCTTCGACCGTGGTCACTTTCGTGTAAGAGCTCAAATTCTGTATGACGCCTTGCGAGACGAACAACAGAGCAATCGCCACCGATAGCGGCAACAGCACATAAACTGTCGCGCGCACCAGATCCACCCAGAAATTGCCGATCTTCTGGCTCGAATGCCGCGCAAACCCCCGGACTAACGCGATGGCAATGGCGATGCCGGCCGCCGCCGAGAAGAAGTTGTGGGTGGCCAGCCCCACCATCTGCGTCAGATAGCTCATGGTGGTTTCCGGCGTATAAGCCTGCCAGTTGGTATTCGTTGTGAAGCTGGCGGCGGTGTTGAAGGCCAGGTCCGGCGTCATCGCCGTCGCGCCCTGAGCGGCGTGCGCCGTGCCGAACCCTTGTGGGTTGAACGGCAACCAACCCTGTACGCGCTGGACTAAATAGGTGAGCAGCAAACTCGCCAGGCTGAACATCAGCAGCGATCCTGCGTACCCCGTCCACCGCTGTTCCTGGTCCTCTTGAATCCCGCATAGCCTGTAAATGAGGCGTTCGAGCGGCCGCAACACGGGATGCATCCACGTGCGCTCGCCGTCGAAAACACGCGCCATGAACGCGCCCATCGGCTTGGTCAGGGCGAGCACCGCCAGGAAGAACACGGCAATCTGAAGAAGTCCGTTAGGAGTCAAGGAGCCTCCGCTCAGAAACGCTCCGGACGCAGCAGCGCGTACACCAGGTACACGGCCAGCGCCATCGAGATAACTGCAGCAATCAGGTAATCCATTCAGCACTCCTGTAGGGGTCGGGCATGCCCGGCCCGGTTCTCTAGAGCCGGTCGCACCCGCGTACATAAGCCCAGCTCACGAAGAAGAACAACACCGCAATGCAGACAAACATGAAATCCAGCAGCATCAGATCTCCTCAGATGGCTAGCAGAGCGACACTATGCCCAGCCTGCGCCAGCGCCCGGGCCAATCTAAGTTCGGCAGTGGGCCACAAGCGCTTCTTCGCGGCTACCACAACGAGAGAGCTCGTAGTCAGGACTCGCTGTAAGCCGACGTCCAAATCCCTCGTGATCACGACCTCTATGTCCACCCGCACTTCGATTTCCCGAGCCATTCCCGTCAGTTCCTGCTCCACGAACTTAGGGGAAACATCAGGCCGTTCGAGCGGCAGGGGAAATGGCACAATCTGCACCGCGAACAGGGTCACGCGCGCGCCGAGATCGCGAGTGAGCTCCAGGACGGCATCCAGCGCGGCCTTGGTGAGTTCCCGAGACGTGTGCGCCACGAATACACGCAGCTCGCCCGCGCCCTGCTGCGACCCCGCGAATCCGCGCAGGGTGTGCTCGTTCAACCGCATCACCGGCTGGTTCGGCCGCGTTTGAATCTTCTGCATATTGGCCATCCAGCTTCAGCGTATGCGGGCAGCCATTAAGAAGTCGTTAAGAAAAGGTAGAAACTTCCTTATTGGTTTTCGGGAATGGCGAACCGGTACCCGATCCAGGGCTCGGTGAGGACATACTTGGGTTGCGCCGGATCGGGCTCGATTTTCTTTCGGAGATGGTTGATAAACACGCGCAAGTAGTCGGTTTCGTCGCCGTAGTCCGGCCCCCAGACGGCTTGCAGCAGCTCGCGGTGCGGCACCGGCTTTCCCGCGCGTGAAACCAGATGGCGCAGCAATTCGAATTCCTTGGGTGTCAGCCGAACATTCTTTTCGTTCACGCGTACCCTGCGGTTATCGAAATCGATTTCCAGATCCGGGGAAACGAATTCGTGCGGCCCGCTCTCGGCCGAACTCGGCGCTCTTCGCAATGCGGCCCGGATGCGCGCCAGCAGCTCCTGCATGCCGAACGGCTTACATACGTAGTCGTCGGCGCCTGCGTCCAGCGCTTCCACTTTTTCTCTTTCGGCATTGCGCACGGTCAGGATGATGATGGGGACGTCCGATCCGTTGCGCAGCGCGCGGCAGGTCTCAAGCCCTCCCATGCCGGGCATGTTCAAATCCAGCAAAACCAGATCCGGCAGGAAGACGCGGAATTTTTCCAGGGCTTCTTCGCCAGTGCGAGCCTCGTCCACCTGGTGGCCGCTGCCCGCCAGCGTAGCTCGCATCATCCGGCGAATCTGCGGTTCGTCGTCCACCACCAGGATTTTCGCGCCGCTCATCGCACCAGCTCCGCGTTATAGATGGGCAACGCCACGCTGAACACGGACCCTTTGCCGGGCTCGCTTGTGACCCAGATCTTTCCGCCATGCGCCTCCACAATTCCTTTGGCGATCGACAGGCCCAAACCCGTACCCAGGACGTTATCGCGTGAAGTGCGCCCGCGATAGAACTTGTCGAAAATCCGGGCCTGCTCATCTTCTGCGATGCCTTTGCCCTGATCCGCCACGCCGAGAACGATTTTTTCGCTGACGAGCTCGGCCGAAATCGTCAGAGGTGAGCCCGGCGGCGAGTAGTTTACGGCATTTTCCAAGAGCTGCTTCAGCACCTGCTGGATGAATTCGAAATCCACGTCCACCGCCGGCAGCGACGCTGGTATCCGCAGTTCGACGTTGCGCCCTTTCATCGATTCCTCTTGCGCTTTCAACGACGCGGAAATGATGTCGCCAATGACGTGGGGTGCGCGGTCGGGGTGCAATTTTGCCGCTTCGATGCGCGCCATTTCGAGCACTTCCACCACCAGCCGGTGCAGGCGGTCTGCTTCCTCATTGGCAATCGTCAGCAGCTCCTGTTCCTCGGGTGCGTGCGGCTTGGCCAGCAGGTGGGTGACCGCGCCTTTGATGGACGTGAGCGGCGTCTTCAGATCGTGTGCCAGCGCATCCAATAGCGTGGCTTTCAGGACCTCGCTGTGCCGCGAAGCTTCCACTTTGCTGGCTTGCTCGATCGACCGCGCCCGCTCGATGCCGATGGCGACAAGATACGCGAGCGCCTGCAAAGCCGCTGTGGAGAGCGTGCCGCCAATGAATCCTAGACTGCCGATCACCTGCCCGCCCAGACGGATCGGCACGATGGCAACTTGACGCTGCCGGTCGATCAGCGGCTCTTCGCGATCCGCGATCCCCCTCAATTGATCATCGGAAATCACAAGGGTCTGCGCATCGGAGCGGAAAAATTCATCCTCCGCCTTGCTGAAGAAAACCACCGCGGGAATTTCAAAGGTCCGAATGATGCTGTTGACCGCATCGCGGGCTGCGCTACGCACGCTGCCGCTGAGCAGCATGGCCTGGCCGAGCGCGTACAGCCTCTCGACTTCCTGCCGGCGCGCAATGGCCTCCGCCGCCCGCCGCCTGGCCCGCACCGAAAGCTGGCTGCCCGTAATCGCGGTAACCAAAAAAGCCAGCAGCGCCACCCAATTCTGCGGATCTGTGATGGTAAACGTGCCGACTGGGGGTAGAAAGAAGTAGTTGAACCCCAGCATCGCCACGATCGAAGCAACGACGGACTCCGTGAGCCCCCACTTGGTCGCGATGCCGAGAATCGACAGCAGCAGTGTCAGGGCGACTGTCGTAGCGTTCACCGGTACGATCCGGTAATACACGAAGATGATGGCGCCGACCAGCGCCACCGACGCCATTAGCCGCACTGTCGATCGAACCGGCGTATTCACGCACGAATCCTTATCGGTATAGTATCGTCCCGACGGAGCAGAGAGAAATCGGTGAGATTTCCGTGGCATACCTGGAACCAAGCAAATGGGCCGCGAATGAACGCGAATAAACGCGGATGTAAAATGCAAATTCTCTGGACAGCCTTGTAGAGAGGGTCGTTGGGGCTGCTTACGAGGTAGCTAATGTCCTTGGGGCTGGGTTCTTGGAGAAGGTTTACGAGCGGGCCTTGACGCGGGAGCTTGCCCTGCGTGGCTTGAACGTGAGGTCCCAGGCACCGTTTCCCGTAGTCTATAAGGGCCAGTGCCTCGGCGAATACTTGGCGGAACTTCTAGTGGAAGAACAACTCATTGTCAAACTAAAGTGCGTGGACCGGTTTTCCAACGAGCACCTTGCACAATGTATCAATTACCTCAGAGCGTCCGGTATGAAGCTGGCATTATTGATCAACTTCCAAAAGCCCAGGGTTGAGTGGAAGCGCATCGTATACGATCTCTGAATTCGCGTTCATTCCCGTTCATTCGCGGCCAATACTCTTCCCCCCGAATTCGCTCACCGGCGGCGCCAGATTGTATCCTGGAAGACTGGAGCAATCTTTGGGACGCATCTGGCTTGCCATACGCAGCTTTTTCTCTATCCTGTTCCGCGGCTCCCTGCCGGACGACGCGCTAACGCAACTCGGCCTCATCCGCCGTAGCGCGCCCAAGCCGCCAGCCGCCCCTCGCCCTACTGACGGCGCCGCGCAAATGCTCTCCATCCTGCAGCGCGATGCGCGCTTGATCGATTTCATTATGGAAGATATCGTTGCCTACTCGGACGATCAGGTGGGCGCGGCCGTGCGCGGCGTGCACGATCAGGCCCGCGAATCGCTGTCCCGCTACGTGAAGCTCGAACCCGTGATCGATGGTGTGGAAGGCACCTTTACCAAGGCCGCGGTCTCCGATCCCGCTGCGGTCAAGTTCGTCGGCAATGTTCCGGCGGGCAAACCTTCCGGTGGCCTGCTGCGTCACAAGGGCTGGCGCGCCTCCAAGATCGACCTTCCGCCGCTCAACCCCAAACAGGATTCGAGCATCCTGGCTCCGGCTGAAATTGAGATTGAATGAAGTACGTCATAGGAATCGACCTGGGCACCACCAACTCCGCCCTGGCTTACGCCGAAATCAGACCTGATGCCGATCCCCTCGATACGCCGGAGGTGCGGCTCATGGATATTCCGCAGCTCGTCAACCCGGGCGAGGTGCGCGATGAGCCTTTGCTGCCATCTTCGCTCTACGTTCCCGGTACGACCGATTTTCCGGCAGGCTCGCTCGCATTGCCATGGGATCCCGAGCCGGAGTTCGTCACCGGTCGGCTGGCGCAGAATCGCGGCGTTGAGAATGCCGGGCGTCTCGTGGCCTCGGCCAAGTCGTGGCTCTCACACTCCGGCGTCGACCGCACCGCGCCCATTCTCCCCTGGAACGCCCCCGAAGGCGTGGGGAAGCTTTCACCGGTCGACGCCTCGTCGCGCTATCTCGATCACCTGCGTCGCGCGTGGGATTCGAAAATGCCCGACGCGCCCTTCGCCGAACAGCAGGTGCTGGTCACCGTCCCCGCCTCATTCGACGCCGTGGCGCGCGAGCTGACGCTGCAGGCTGCCGAGCGCGCCGGCTTCCGCGACGTCACGCTGCTCGAAGAGCCGCAAGCCGCGTTCTACGCGTGGATCGAGCGCCACAAAAACTGGCGCGAGCGCGTGAAGCTCGGCGACCTGATTCTAGTCGTCGATATCGGCGGCGGCACCACGGACTTCACGCTCATCGCCGTGACCGAACAGCAGGGCGAACTGGCACTCGAGCGTATGGCTGTGGGCGAGCACATCCTGCTGGGCGGCGACAATATGGACCTCGCGCTGGCGCGGCTGGTGGCCGGTGAGCTTGCGGAAAGAGGCACGCGCATCGACACGCTGCAACTTCACACGCTGTGGCACAACTGCCGTGTCGCCAAGGAGAAGCTGCTCGCGCCGGGCGCGAGGACTAAAGAGCAGCCGGTCACCATTCTGGGCAAAGGCACCGGCTTGGTGGGCGGGACCATCAAAGCCACGCTGCGCCGCGACGACATCGATCGCGTGCTCGGCGAGGGCTTCTTCCCGCCGGTTCCCAGCTCCGAGATGCCACAGCGCCAGCGGCGCCTTGGCTTGCAGGAAATCGGTCTGCCGTATGCCGCCGACGCTGCCGTAACCAAACACATGGCGCAGTTCCTGCGGCAGCAGGCTTCTTCGACCGAGCATGAGCGCGTCCGACGAGGCCCATCCGGTCTCGCCGCGCCTACCCACGTTTTATTCAACGGCGGCGTGCTGCACGCGCGCCTGATCCGCGATCGGCTCATCGAAGTGCTCGACTCCTGGCTGGCCACCGAAGGTTTTGATCCGGTCCAGCCGCTCACCGGCGAAGACTTGATGCACGCCGTCTCGCGCGGCGCGGCCTACTATGGCCTCGCGCGGCACGGCAAGGGCGTGCGCATTCGCGGCGGCGTGCCGCGCACGTATTACGTCGGCATCGAAAGCGCCATGCCCGCGGTCCCCGGCATGCCCTCACCGCTCAAAGCGCTGACCGTCGCTCCTTTCGGCATGGAGGAAGGAACCTCCGTCCGCATCCCCGGCCGCGAGTTTGGCCTGGTCGTCGGCGAGCCCGCCGAGTTCCGCTTCTTCTCGTCGAGTGTGCGCAAGAATGACGCTCCCGGCGCCATGATCGAGGATTTCGGCGACGATCTTCAGGAGCTTTCTCCCATGGAAGTGAATCTGACTTCCACCGATGGAACCGGCACCGTGCCCGTCTCGTTTGAAACCATGGTGACTGAAACCGGCGTGCTGCAATTGTGGTGCGTGGCGCGTGACGGCCGCCGCTGGAAACTCGAGTTCAACGTTCGCGAACGCATCGCCCAATGAAGATCGGCATCGACCTCGGCACCACCAACTCCGCGCTCGCCTGGATCGATCCGCGCGAAGCAGAAGACCTCAACTTTCCGCCTATCCACATCTTCGAAGTGCCGCAACTGGTGGCGCCCGGCAAGACCGAGCCGCGCCGCACCCTTCCCTCGTTCATGTTTCTGGAGGACGGCCGTCCGGTCGGCGTCTACGCGCGCGAACAGGGCGCGCTCGTGCCTACGCGCCTGGTGCACTCGGTTAAATCCTGGCTGTCAAACCCGGATGTCGATCGCACCGCGAAAATTCTGCCGTGGGATTCGCAGGAAACCGGGCGCGTACTCTCGCCGGTCGAGGTGTCGTCGGAATTTCTGCGAAAGTTTCGCGAAGCGTGGGATGCGAAGCACTCGTCGCCACTGGCCGAGGAAGACATCGTGCTCACCGTTCCGGCTTCGTTCGACGAAGAAGCGCGCGAGTTGACGGTCACAGCCGCCGCCGATGCTGGCCTCCCCAAGCTGACACTGCTCGAAGAGCCCGCCGCCGCGTTCTATTCCTGGATCGCCAACAATTTCGAGCGTTCGCGCAAGCTGCTCTACGACGGCCAGGTGGTATTGGTCTGCGATGTCGGCGGCGGCACCAGCGACTTCAGCCTCATCCGCGTGGGCCGCGAAGGCGACCGCATCGATTTCACGCGTACCGCCGTCGGCAAACATCTGCTGCTGGGCGGCGATAATCTCGATCTCACGCTGGCCTGGTTGGTCGAGACCAAACTGGGCGTGCCGCTCTCCATTCGCCAGCGCAGCGGATTGCGCCGCCAGTGTACCGCCGGGAAGGAGCGGCTGCTCAGCGATCCGCATTTGAAGAGCGTCGAGATCACCGTGCTGGGCGCTGGCGCGTCCATCATCGGCGGCTCGCTGAAGACGGAGATTCTGCGCGAAGAAGCCTTGGAACTGACGCTTGATGGTTTTCTGCCCATCACCGCGCGCGGCGAGGCGCCCAAAGAAGAAAAGCGCAGCCTGTTCCGCGAGCTGGGCCTGCCTTATGTCACCGATCCGGCCATCACCAAACATCTGAACGCGTTTCTCGAAGGAGCCGGCCAGCAGCCCGATGCCATTCTTTTCAACGGCGGTTTCTTCATCCCCGAGATTTGCCGCGAGCGCGTGGCCGATGCCGTGGGCCACTGGTACGGAAAGCGGCCCGAAATTTTAGAGAATCGCGATCTCGATCTCGCCGTCGCGACCGGCGCGGCTTACTATTCTTACGTACGTTCCACCGGCAGTGGCGTGCTGGTGCGTGGCGGGCTGCCCAGGACCTACTATCTCGGCATCGGCCAGCCCATTGGAGACAAGACTTCCGCCGTGTGCCTGGTCCCGCGCGGCGCCGAAGAAGGCTCGACGATGGAGATCGATCGCGATGATCTGCAACTGGTTGCTAACCGCCCCGTATCCTTCCGCCTGTACAGTTCGCTCACTCGAACAGAAGATCAGCCCGGGCAGGTCCTGGAGTTCGCGGCCAACGATGAGAGTCTGCACACGCATGCACCCCTCAACGCGGTGATCCGCTTCGGTAAAACCGGCGAGCGGCTGATCCCGGTGAAGGTGGGTGCGCGGCTCACCGAAATCGGCACGCTCGAAACCTGGTGCCAATCAAAGATCAGCGATCACCGCTGGCGCCTGCAATTCGAGCTGCGCAAACGCGCCGCCGAACAGGAGAGAGCCAGGCCCGCCGCGGTGGTCAGTGAAGAAGCGCTGAAGCAAGCCGCGGCTATGGTCCGCAACGTGTTCTCCACCTCCGCCAAAGCCCAGGTCGCTCCCGAAGAACTGCCCGCCAAACTCGACGAGATCATGGCCCTCGGCCGCGCGTCGTGGCCGCTCACCGCCATCCGCTCGCTTGCCGACGTGTTTCTCGAACGCGCCGATGGCCGCAAGAAGAGTCCCGCCTTCGAAACGCGCTGGCTGAATCTCTGCGGTTTCTGCCTGCGCCCAGGCTTCGGATTTCCGGGCGACGATTTCCGCGTGGAGCAGACCCGCCGCATCTACGCCGGCGGTTTGCAGTACTCGAACCAGGTGCAATGCGAAATCGATTGGTGGATCTTCTGGGGCCGCATCGCCGGCGGCCTCAACCGTAACCAGCAGGTGGATCTTTACCAGCGCATCGCGCCGTTCCTGCTTCCACGAGGCGGCAAGAAGACGCCGCGGATCAATAGCAGCCTGCTGCGCGAGATGTGGCGTGCCGCCGCCAGCCTCGAGTTATTGCCCGTCCAGACCAGAACCGAACTAGGCGAGGCGCTGGTTCGCGGGGTGAAGGCGGGAACGGCGCGCGAATCCGAGCTTTGGTGCCTCTCGCGCATCGGCGCGCGCGAGCTGTTCTACGGACCCATCAATCAGGTGCTGCCGCCCGCCACGGTCACGCGCTGGGTGGAAGCATTGCTGCCCTTGTCCGGCACGACCGAAACTCTGGCATCGCTCGGACGCCGCACCGATGACCCTGCTCGCGACCTTTCACCCGCCACACGCGAAGGCGTGCGCCAGAAACTCGCGGCGCATGCGCACTCCGCGCAGCTACTCGCCATTTTCGAAGGGGAAGAAGGTCGCGATGAGCGCGCGCTCGGCCGCATCTTCGGTGAAGAGCTGCCCTCGGGCCTGGTGCTGTGGGCGGCTGCGGAGCCGGCGCTGTGAACTCCCTTACGCGCTGTGGCGTTGTTGCACTCGCCGCCACCGCCGCCCGCTGTGCTGTCAGAAAATCGCGAATCGCCCGCGGGAGGAAACGCTCCACAAGAGACGAGGAGCAAAGGGGTTCAATTCCCTTATTTACAACAATTGCATTGAGTGAGGCTATAACAATGGTTTGGATCTTTGCGCTTGTCGTTCTCGTCCTTGCCCCGCTATCAACAGCGGCTCAAGATCGAGCCTACTGTGCGTTCGAAATAGCCGTAAGCTCTCCTGCAGGTGCCCCAGTCGCTGGGGCAGTTGTCGCGTTGGTGCGTGGGAATGGTCAAACATTCAGCACGGCGGCAAGTAACGAGCGCGGGATCGCAAGGATCTGTGACACACCAGAGGGCTTGGTAGATATCGAGGTCGGTGGACACCTTTGTGGTGCGGTTGCCGTCCGACATCTGAAGGCATTCTGGATGCAGACGCGACGGGTATCGCTAATGTACCAGAACTGTTCGGGCGAGGAATTCGTTCCCATCGGCGGATGCCTGCTCACAGTCCGTACATTAGACGAACAGGGTGCCCCTCTGTCCGGAGTGCTGCTCGACGACCCTGACAAACGCTCTAAATTACGAGAACAGACGTGGACGAGTGACCAGTTCGGAAGGATATTTCGTTTTGTCAACTACGGAGAAACCTTGAAAGGCCGCGTCGAAAAGGCCGGTTACGTGTCGAAGAGCGTAACGGATGAGTGCCAGCGTGGCGAATCGTCCGAAAAAGAGCTGGTGATCACCCTAAATAGACAGTGAGGTGGGATTCACGCAACATCAGTGGGTATTTTCATAAAGCATTTCGGTGACGGGCAACAGTAGCCTCCGCCAGCCTGCGCCTAGGCCGTCACTCCCGTCGCCAGCCGCCCGTACAGCTTCACCACGTTTTCCATCATCCGCAGCCCGCAGTCTCCCTCGAGCGTCAGTATGGATTCCGGATGAAACTGCACCGCCTCCACGGGCAGCTCTTTGTGACGCACGCCCATGATCACGCCGTCTTCAGATTCAGCCGTGATTTCGAGACAGCTCGGGAACGTCTCGCGCCGCGCGAATAGCGAATGATACCGGCCTACTTGAAACCGATCCGGCAGCCCCTCGAACACTCCTTTGCCGCGATGCGTGACCCACGACGGTTTCCCGTGCATGGGATAGTCCAGCACGCCCAGCTCGCCGCCGAACGCTTCCACCACGCCCTGCAATCCCAGGCACACGCCGAACACGGGCACTCCAAGGCGCACGGCATTCTTAACCAGATCGGGAACGCCAAAATCCGCCGGCCGTCCCGGACCTGGCGAAATCAGAATCAGACTGGGCGCGATTTGGCGGATCATCTCCGGCGGAAAGCCCGCGCGATAGGTGACCACCTCGGCGCCCGTCTGTCGCGCGTAATTGGCCAGCGTGTGGATAAAGCAATCGTCGTTATCCACCAGCAGCATCCGCACGCCGGCGCCTTCCTGCTCGCGAATTTCCACGCGCGGTTTCTCCGCCTCGCCGCCCAGGATGCGGAAAAAGCCCGTAGCCTTGAGCCGCGTTTCACGCTCCTCCATCTCCGGCACGGAGTCGTAGAGCAGCGTCGCGCCCGCGGGATAAGCGGCCATGCCGTTCTTGAGATACGTCGTGCGGATGAGAATTCCGGTATTGATATCGCCCGAGAGCGACAGCATGCCGATGGCGCCGCCATACCATCCGCGTGGCTCCTTTTCGAGGGCCTCGATGGCCTGCGCCGCGGCTTTCTTGGGCGCACCCACCACGGTCACGGCCCACATGTGGCTCAGGAACGCATCCAGCGAATCGAACCCTTCTTTCAAAAACCCTTCGACATGATCCACCGTGTGAAACAGGCTGACGTACGATTCGATCACCCGCCGCCCGATCACCTTCACGGAGCCCGGTTCGCACACGCGCGATTTATCGTTGCGGTCCACGTCGGTGCACATCGTAAGTTCGGATTCTTCCTTGGTCGAGTTCAGCAGTTCGCGGATGCTGGCCGCATCGCGGATCGGGTCGCCGGTGCGTCGCGCCGTGCCCGAGATCGGGCAGGTCTCGACGCGCTGCCCTTCCACGCGCACAAACATCTCGGGTGATGCACCCACCAACTGCTCATCGCCGAACTGCAGCAGGAATTCGTAAGGACTCGGACTCGCGCGCTGCATGCGCTCGAACAGTTCTGACGCCTTGCGCGCGTACGGCGTACGGAAGGTCTGGTGCAGGATTACTTCGTAGTAATCGCCGCGCCTCATGCCTTCGCGAACCTTCTCCACGCTGGCCATGTACTCTTCGGGAGTGTGATCCGATTCGATGGGCCCGGGCGGAAGCTTGGCCGGCGCCGGCACGGGCTCCGCCGTACGCGGCAGCGCCAGCGTCGAGAGGCCTGCGTAGTCGAACTCGTATTGATACCGCTCGATCTGCTCCTTCTTGCGGTCCATGAAGTAAATATCGTCGCAAAGGAACAGGTGCAGGTCTTTCTGATGGCTGCGAGGAAGCCGCTTCTCGATGGGATCGAACTGGAAAAGCAGATCGTAGCCGAACGCCCCCACTAGGCCGAGCCGCCCGTCCTGTTCGTTGCGGAACTCCTGGATCAGCGCCCGCAAAATTGAAAATACGGATGGCTGCTTGCTGCGCTCTTCTTCTGGAAACAGTTTCGGCAGGGGTGTGAGCGTGCCGGCCAGCACGCCTCCGTGTTCCAGCCCGAACGAATCCCAATGCGGATGATCGCGCAAGACCTCTGCCAGCATCTGGTTCAGCATTTCGCCGCGGGTATTCAGCGGCCGAAATTCCACTCGCCGGTCGAACGCCAGAATTTCCAGCGGCGGCCGTGTGGAGGCCAGGTCCCAGCGCGAATACCTGCCCGGAAATTCGTAACCCGAAGACAAGTAGATGCCGCGGTGAGTATCCAACTCGCGCAACAAACTCCGCAGGCCTCTCCGGTAGCTTACCTTGGACATGCTGCGCGTAACGGTAATGCCGTGTGGCGTTGAATACTGGAGTGTGCGCATGATACGGCCCTGCCGGCTGGAACTGATCTCACTAGGATAGCACCAGATATAAGCCGAAAATCACCCGCGGATAACGAGGTGAGTGTGTGCGCACTACACTACCTACTGGCGTGTGAGCGCGCATCTTTCTTTGCGTGCATTCGCGTGCATTCGCGGCCCTCAAACATACAGCTTGAGTCGCCACCCGCCCTCTGCGCTAAACTAAAATTATGCGACTCCGTCATCCGCTCGCCGCGCTCGCGCTGTCGCTTGTGGCCGGGGCTTCCTTTGCCCAGCAAGTGCCGCGCCCCGCAGGTGAGTTCGCCATCGGCATGAATAGCGGCAGCCAGGTGCTGCTCAGCCAGTATTCCGGGAAAGTGATCGTGCTGGCGTTCCTGTACACCACTTGACCGCACTGCCAGCACACCGCTCAGGTTCTGAGCGGCATACAAAAAGATTTCGGGCCGCAGGGTCTGAAGATTCTCGGCGTGGCGTTCAATCCTAACGCGGCGCAACTGCTACCGGACTTCATCCGAACGTACGGTGTCAACTTCCCCGCGGGTTTCTCCGAGCGCGAGCAGGTGCAGGAATACATCCAGCATCCTCCCAGCAAGCCGAGCTATGTCCCGGAAGTGCTCTTCATCGACCGCCATCGCATGATCCGTGCGCAGTATTCCGGCGCCGATGATTTCTTTAAGGATCAGGACAAGAACATTCGCGCTCTGGTCGAGTCCTTGCTCAAGGAGCCGGCGACTGCGAAGAAAAACGGGCATTCCGCACACAAGAAGCCGTCGTAGATGCACGCGGCGCACAGCACCCCCCGTTATCTGACGCTGAAAGCCTCGAGGCCGGATTACCATAGAGCCTATGCAGCGAAGAGAGCTTTTGAAAACCGGCGCCGCACTGATCGCGAACGCCGCGGCGTCAACTCCTCAGCAACCGCCGCCGCCCCAAGCCAGGATCACCAGCTCCGTGATGCTCTGGACGCTCAAGGGTTCGTTCGAGGAAAAACTTGAAGCGGCGGCCCGCGCGGGCGTGCAATCGGTCGAGATGGTGGGCGAGTACGCGGATTGGACCGACGCCGATATCGCGCGCATCAAGAAGCTCGCTCGCTCCTTCCGGCTCGGCATGGACGCTCTCATCGCCACGCCCAACTGGAACAAACGGCCGGTCTCCATGGTCGACCCCGCCGAGCGCGACAATTTTCTCGCCGACGTGCGCAACGCCATTGCCTATGCGCAGAAACTGGAAGTCCCGCAGATTTTGCTCATGAGCGGCAACGCCATCCCAGGCCGCACGCACGACGAGCAATATGCGAGCCTGCTTGAGGGATCGAAGCGCGCGGGCGATCTCGTGGCCGCTGCCAATCTCACCGCCATTGTCGAGCCGCTCAATTCGCTGGTCAATCACAAGGGATTTTTCCTCACCACCTGCGTGGAAGGCGCCAGGCTCATCCGCCAGGTCGACAATCCGCACGTGCGCCTGCTGTTCGACATTTATCACGAGCAGGTGCAGGAAGGAAATGTGATTCGCACGTTCACCGAAGCCGCCGATATCGTCGCGGTATTTCATGTGGCC
>JBGPKX010000105.1:0-16098 GCA_041486185.1 Bryobacteraceae bacterium
ATGTTCTGCTCTGCCGCCAGCGTCAGAAACCGCTCCATGCGCGCGCTCGAATGTTCCGGCCCCTGCCCTTCCTGGCCGTGCGGCAATAGCAGAACCAGGCCGCTAGGCTGGCCCCACTTGGCCTCCGCGCTGGCGATGAACTGGTCGATCATGATCTGCGCGCCATTGGCGAAATCGCCGAACTGCGCCTCCCACATGACCAGCGTCAGCGGATCGGCCACACTATAGCCGAACTCGAATCCCATCACGGCGTACTCGCTGAGTGAGCTGTCGTAGACGTCGAACCGCGCCTGGTTGGGTGCGAGATGTTTCAGCGGCGTGTACTTGCGCCCCGTCTCGGCGTCGTAGAAATTCAGGTGCCGCTGGCTGAAGGTGCCGCGCCCGGAATCCTGTCCGCTCAGCCGCACCGGCGTCCCTTCCACCACCAGCGTGCCGAATGCCAGCGTTTCGCCGAATGCCCAGTCGATGGGCCCGCTCTTCTCCAGCGCCTCTTTGCGCTTTTCGATGAAACCGTGCAGCTTGGGATGCAGGTGGAAGTTTTCCGGGAAAGTAGTCACGCCGCGCACCACCTGCACGAGCGTTTCGTGGTCTACCGCCGTGTCGTGCGGCGTGTCGTAGGAGCCGGTGGTGATTTCGTCGTCGGGGACCGCGCTCAACTCCTGCACTTCGAAGCGCTCGGCGCGCTGCTGCGCCGCATCGAACGCTTCTGAGAGCCGCGCCGACTCGCGCTTGCGCATGGCCGCTACATCGTCAGTGGTGACCACTCCCTCGCGCGGCAGCCGCTCGCCATAGAGCGTCGCCACCGACGGATGGTCTTTGATCTTCTTATACAGCAGCGGCTGCGTGTAGCTGGGATCGTCGGCCTCGTTATGTCCCCACCGGCGGTAGCAGAACATATCGATGACGACATCCTTCTTGAACTCCTGCCGGTAATCGAATGCGATCTGCGCCACGCGGATGGCGGCTTCGGGATCGTCGCCGTTCACGTGGAAAATGGGCGCCTGCACCATGCGCGCGACGTCGGTCGAATAGGGCGTCGAGCGGGCTTCATTGGGCTCAGTCGTGAAGCCGATCTGATTGTTGATGATCAGGTGGATGGTGCCGCCGGTCGAGTAGCCATCGAGCTGTGAAAGGTTGAGCGTCTCCGCCACCACACCCTGGCCCGCGAACGCCGCGTCGCCGTGAATCAATAGTGGAATCACGCGCTCGCGCTCGGTGTCGCCCAGCCGGTCCTGCTTCGGCCGTACGATTCCCTCGACCACCGGATCGACCGCTTCCAAGTGGCTGGGATTGGGCGCCATGGAAACCACAATCTCTTTTCCCGCCGACGACCGCCGCACGCCGCTGGCGCTCAGGTGATACTTCACGTCGCCCGACCCCTGCGTGCTGGCGGGATCGGTGTTGCCTTCGAACTCGGAAAAGATCTGCCCTAGCGGTTTGCCAACGACATTCGCCAGTACCGTGAGCCGTCCGCGATGCGCCATTCCCATGACCACTTCATGCACGTTGCGGTCCGCCGCACGGTCCAGCAATTCGTCCAGAATCGCAATGGCGGTCTCCGAGCCTTGCAGCGAGAACCGTTTCTGGCCCACGAAGCGCGCGTGCAGGAAGTGCTCGAACTCTTCGGCGCCGATCAGATCCTGGAGAATCCGCAGCCGGATTTCGCGATCCAGCGGCCAGTTGTTGGCCTCCGGTTCCATGCGCTGCTGCAGCCAGCGCTTCTGCTCCGGATGCTGGATGTTCATGTACTCGCATCCGATCTTTCCGCAGTAAGTCTGGCGCAGCGTTTCGAGAATCTCGCGCAGCGTGGCGACCGCCTTGGGCGAGCCTTCGCCAATGGCCTCGCCGAGCGACCCCGTCAAGAATTCGCGATCCAGGTCCCAGATGGTCAGCCCGTAGCGCAGCGGATCGAGCTCCGGATGATAGCTGGGCTCGCCGCCAAGGGGATCGAGATCGGCGATCAAGTGCCCGCGCACGCGATACGCATTGATCAACTGCAGCACCGCGGCTTCTTTGGCCACTTCCGCGGTGTGGCCGGTCACGCCGGGCAGGCTCACCTGGCGGTCCGGTTCCCAGCGCACAGGCGTGTACGGGAGCTTCAGGTGTTCGAAGATCTCTTCGTAAAATCCGTCGCCGCCATTCACCAGCGCTTGCAGCTTGCCCAGGAACATGCCGGATTCGGCGCCCTGGATGATGCGGTGATCGTAGGTGCAGGTCAGCGTCATGACCTTGCTGATGCCGAGCGATGCGCGCATCTCGGGCGCCGTGCCCTGGTACTCGGCCGGGTAATCGATAGTGCCCACCGCGATGATCGAACCCTGTCCCGGCATCAGCCGCGGAATGGATTGCATCGTGCCCACAGTGCCCGGATTGGTGATGGAAATTGTGGTGCCCTGGAAATCTTCAGCCGTGAGCTTGCCGGCGCGCGCGCGGCTCACCAGATCGTCGAATGTGGCCACGTATTGCTGGAAATCCAGGTCGCCGGCATTCTTGATGTTCGGTACCAGCAGATTGCGCCCGCCATTCTTGCCCGGAACATCCACCGCGATGCCCAGATTGATCTTGTTCCGCACTACGCGAAATGGCTCGCCGTTTTGCTCGGCGAACGCGTGGTTGAGTCCCGGAAAATATTCGAGCGAGCGCACGATGGCCCAGCCGATGATGTGCGTGTAAGAGACCTTGCTCTTGCCGAGCAGCGTGCGGTGATGATTGATGATCCGCCGGTTCTCGTCGATTACTTTCACCGGGATTGTGCGCTGCGAAGTAGCCAGCGGAATCGTCACGCTGGCGTCCATATTCTGCGCGATGCGCGCTGCCGCCCCGCGCATGGGGATCAGCTCTTCCGCGGAACCCGATGCGGCTGGGGCTGGCGGCTCGATGCGCGGCCCAATCTCAGCCGCTTGCGCCACGTTTTCCGCCGCCACCGGAGCCACCGCGCGCCCGTTCGTGCCGCGGGCGGCGTCAAACACGTGCTTCCAGCTCTCGTCGACCGCCGCACGGTCGTGCAGATATTCCTGGTACAGCTCGTCTTCGAGCCAGCTATTGATTCCCAAATCCCGGTCGGATTTCACTGCCATTTGAGGAGGTACGCTTTCTCCTTTGATAATACAGGAGCGCGGAGGCTTGTGTTGCCGGTCTGAGTAGTCAGAAAGGCGGGGTTCTACGCACCGTCCGGCGACCGGCGCCATTTCTAGCGCGCCTTCGCGCCAGCAATGCGGCATTCAGATCGCCCAGCGATGCGAACAGCCCGACATAACTCGCGTCAAACACGCTCGGCGTGCCCCGCAGTGGGCGGAAGTCGCGGCGCTTGAAGAGATCGGTAACCGAGATCACAGCCGTGCCCATGGGCCGCGATTCGTACGTGCCCTGCGCCAACGCGACATCGTCCGTGATCCAGAGACTGAAGCCCACGATGACCGTCCCGCGATTTCAAGTAAACCGCACCGTCAGACGTCCTGCATGGCGCTTTCGCGCTCGAACTCGATCGATCTCGGCACTCGTGCCGACACGTCTTTGATCGGCAAGGTCGAGATGAGTCTCGACCCAGCAGGCTGAGAGGCTGCGCCGCCCTCACGCACTTCTGACTCACCGCACTAAAGCGCCAACTGCGTCCGCGCGTAGTGCAGGCACTGCTTGATGTTCTCTTCTTCCAGTTGCACCAGACCCTGGCGGCTTTCGGAATCCACGCGAGGCAAACGCTGCAGACGGGCGGCGGTGTTGTGTGCCAGGCGCAAGGTGTCGGCCAGGTATTTGCCGCTGCGGTCCGGGAAGGTCGCCCAATACTTATCGGTGAGACAGGGAACATCGAGCGGATCGCGTGTGATCATTTCGAGCGTGAAGCGGGTTTTGGGATGCGCGCGCTGCATCGCAGCGATGGCGCGTTTGAGATCCACAATGCCCTCGCCCAACGGCACTTCCGACAGCCGGAAGCCATCGGGGTATGGTTCGAGGGCCATGTCCTTGAAGTGGGTTGCCAACGCATACGGCGCCAGCGTCTCGATCGTGTCCATAGGGTCGTCGAGCAGCGCGATGTTGTTGCCGGTATCGAGACACACGCCCAGATATTCGCTGGACCTCTCTTTCATGAGCGTGGCCAGCTCTTGCGCGGTCCAGTCCTTGTGATTTTCGACGGCCAGCGGCATTTGCGCGCGCGCCACGATGGGCAGGGCGCGATCGATCGCCGCTTTGCTGCGAACCACGAACGCCTGCCAGTCCGCCAGATTGGAAAAATCCTCATAGCGCCGCCCGCCCAGACACCCCGTGCGCAGGCACACCGCTCCCGCATCTTTCGCGGCCTGCACTCCGCGCTCGAACACACCGGCGTCTTCCTTCGGCAGCTCGATCATCACTTCGATATACATGCCGAGCTGCTCGGCCCGCGCGCGCAGTTTCTTCAGATACGCCGCATCGAGCGAGGCGAGCGATGCCTGAATGCCGCCCGCGCCGAGCGAATGGCAGTACTCCAGAAATTCGTAAGTATCGTGCATGCGCCGCGCCGTCATCAAGGAAGTCGTCGCCACTCCCATGCTTGTGCGTGGAACCGCGAATACGGGCGTGGCGGCGGCAGCGGCACCGATCAAGAGTTCTCTTCGCGTCATAGATGGAAACTCCGCAACACTTCGTCCCATGGCTGGCGATATGGCCGCTCCAGCAGCTTTGATGCCTCAGCGTCGCCGGCGATCTCCTCGGTCTCCGGGTTCCAGCGAACCTTCCGGCCGGTACGAAGAGAGATGTTGGCCAGATGGCAGGCGGTGGTGACCTGGTGACCCTGCTCGACATCGGCGATGGGCCGCTCCCGCGATTTGATGCAATCGAGAAAATTGCGCGCGTGCAGATCGAACTGCTCCTGCGACGATCCCGCCATCTTGTACGGCTGAATCCATGGCTCGGGCGCCGCCTTCGAATGTTTCGGCCCACCCGCCGGATGCCCGGTAAACACCGGGATGGCGTTCGCGGGATCGATCTTCATGTCCGGATGCACCTCGAAACCGCCACGATCGATGCTCAGCGAGCCTTTCGTGCCGAAGAAATCCAGGATGCCTTCGCCGCGATGCCCGAGGGCAGCCTCGCGGCACGCGAAAGTCGACGTGAACCCGGGATATTCAAACAGGGCGTCTTGCGTATCGGGTGTCTCGCCGTTGTCTTCGAGCGCAAAACGGCCGCCGCTCGACGAGACGGCTGTTGGACCTTTCACCTGCATGGCCCATTGCACCACGTCGATCTCATGAGCTCCCAGGTTGGTCATTTGCCCGCCCGAGTAATCCCAGAACCAGCGGAAATGGTACAACGAGCGCTTCGGATTATATGGCCGCTTGGGCGCCGGGCCGAGCCACATGTCGTAATCCAGATCGTTGGGCGGGGTGGCATCTGAAGGAGAACCGAAACCCGGCATTATGTTGCGGAACGATCCCATGCGCGCGCTCACCACCTTGCCGATGTAGCCCGCGCGCAACATCTCGACCGCCTTTTGATAGTGCTTGCCCGAGCGCTGCTGTGTGCCTACCTGCACCACGCGGCTGTATCGCCGCGCGGCCTCCACCATCCATCTTCCTTCACGAATGAAGAGCGTCAGCGGCTTCTCGACATAGACATCCTTACCCGCGGCGCAGGCCATGATGGTCATGAGCGCGTGCCAGTGATCGGGGGTCGAGACCACCACGGCCTGAATGTCCTTATCGTCGAGCAGCTTTCGAAAGTCGCTGTAGCTTTTGGCGCTGCCGCCGCACGCGGCGACGCCTTGCTCCAGGCGCGGCTGGTAGACATCGCAAAGAGCGGCGAGATCGGCGTCACTCTGCTTTTTGAAGTCGCGGACATGCTCGCTGCCGATCAAGCCATAGCCGATGAAACCAACTTGCACACGGTCGTTGGCGCCAGCAATTCGCGTGTAAGAGGCCGCGCTGAGCGCTGTGAGGAAAGTCCGGCGAGTGGTAGCATCAGAATTTCCTATGCCCATAGCTTTCGAGAATATCACCGATTCCGGCGACGCCTCGCTGTACGACGTTCGCTCCAAGGCACCCGGCCCGCGCGGGTCGTTGCCGATTACACCCGAGATGCTGCTGGCTCGCCCGTCGGGCGACTTGTTCGGCTGGGCGCAGAACGCGGGCATGGGTTGGGACCCGCGCGCGCTCGGCGGCAAGGAGATCCTGATCCTGAGCACGCACGGCGGCATTCGCAATCCGGACGGCACGCCGGTGGCGCTGGGATATCACACGGGGCACTGGGAAGTCGGGCTCTTGATGGAAGCCGCGGCGCACGAATTGAAAGCGCACGGCGCGGTTCCGTTCGCCGCTTTCTGTACCGATCCGTGCGACGGCCGCACTCAGGGTACCACCGGAATGTTCGACAGTCTGCCCTATCGCAACGACGCCGCGAGCGTGTTCCGGCGCTTGATCCGCTCGCTGCCCACGCGCAGCGGCGTGCTCGGCGTCGCCACCTGCGATAAAGGGCTGCCGGCGATGATGATGGCGCTGGCCGCCATGCGCGATCTGGCATGCGTGCTCATACCGGGCGGCGTCACGCTGCTGGCCGAGGAAGGGGAGGATGCGGGACGCGTGCAATCGGTGGGCGCGCGTTTTGCCCACAATCAGATTTCGCTCGAAGATGCAGCCGAAAACTTGTGCCGCGCGTGCGCGACGCCGGGCGGCGGATGCCAGTTTCTAGGGACGGCCGCGACTTCGCAGGTGGTTGCCGAGGCACTCGGGCTGACGCTCACGCACGCGGCGCTCTCGCCTTCAGGCCATCCGATCTGGCTCGACATGGCGCGGCGTTCGGCGCGCGCCGTGCTCTCGCTTGAATCGCGCGGCCTCACCACGAAGCACATCCTGACCGACGCCTCGCTGCGCAACGCCATGACGGTGCACGCGGCATTTGGCGGCTCGACCAACCTGATCCTCCATATTCCGGCTGTCGCGCACGCGGCCGGCCTGAAGCGGCCTACGGTCGACGATTGGACCGCGGTAAACCGCAAGATTCCGCGCCTCGTGGACGTTCTCCCCAACGGCCCGCGCTCGCACCCCACGGTGCAAGTGTTTCTGGCGGGCGGCGTGCCGGAAGTCATGTTGCATCTGCGGCGCGCCGGTCTGCTCGAGCTGGACGTGCTCACCGCCAGCGGCGCAACGCTGGGGCGCATGCTCGACTGGTGGGAGAAATCCGAGCGCCGCGTGCGTCTTCGCCAGGTGCTGCACGAGCGCGATGGCGTCGATCCGGACGATGTCATCATGGACCCGGCCGGTGCCCGTAAACGCGGGCTGACCTCCACCGTGACTTTTCCGCTCGGCAATCTGGCGCCAGGCGGTTCGGTGATCAAGAGCACGTCCATCGATCCGAGCGTGGTGGATGCCGATGGCGTCTATCGCAAGACCGGTCCCGCGCGCGTGTTCCGCACCGAAATCGCCGCCATCGCCGCCATCAAGAGCCACGGGCCGGACCGCATCCAGCCCGGCGACGTCATCGTGCTGATGTGCCGCGGGCCCATGGGCTCAGGCATGGAAGAGATTTTTCAGATCACTTCCGCGCTCAAGCATCTCGATTTCGGAAAGCACATCGCCGTGCTGACGGACGCGCGTTTCAGCGGCGTGTCGACGGGCGCGTGTATCGGGCACGTGACACCGGAAGCGCTGGCGGGCGGGCCGATCGGCAAGGTCATGGATGGCGACGTGATCGAGATCCGCATCGATCGGGTGAAGCTCGAAGGATCGGTCAACCTCGTGGGCGCGGGCGGCCGCAAGTTCGGGGCCGAGGAAGGCACGCGCATTCTGGCTGCGCGGCCGCCACGTCCGGACCTGGCTCCCGATCCTCAACTGCCCGTCGACTCGAGGCTGTGGGCAGCGCTGCAAAACGCGAGCGGCGGGACGTGGGGAGGTTGCGTGTTCGACGCGGATGCGATTGTGAAAGCGCTGGAAGCGGGAAAGCGCGGCGTTACCCGCTAAGTTCTTTGTGGCGCAGGCCCGTGGCCTGCCGTGCCGGCACACTTCTAGGGAGCGCCGAGATGAGTCTCGACGCGGCAGGCAGGAGTGCCTGCGCCACTAGCGGCGTCTGAGGAGGATCGGCTTGATAGGGTGGTCGTTCGCGCCGGTCAGCCGCAGCTCGGCTTCGCCTTCGCCGGTGATCTTCATCTCGAATTTCAAGGCGTCGTCATCGCTATCCTTCCAGTCGAACGATAAGTTGCCGCCCTCGATCTTCGGGTTCAGGATGGGCAAGTCTTTTCCGGAAGGGTCCGAGGGCTGCGCCTCAGTGATGTCTCCGTCGTCGTTCACGGTGATTTTACCGGGGCTCAGGGTTCCGGAAATCTTGTCAGCGGCTTCCAGCTTGAGCACACAGAAGACAGCGCCTTTGAACTTTCCTTCCCAGGTCCCGGCGAATGTTTGTTGCGCTGTTTTCTCCTGGCCGGGAAGCATGGCGCAGAAGAATGCGGCGGAAATCGAAAGAGCGAGAGCGAGCTTCCAGCGGTTCGGCATGCGAGGCACACTTGCAGATTGCCTGCCATCGCGGCGGCCCCATCCATTGAAGGGAATTCTCGCGCCGAGGTTGTGAACCCGTCGCCCGGTGTGCGATTTCCGCACGCGCTCGCAGGCGTCGGTCATGGACAGGCAGGAATGCCTGTCCTACCCTGAGGTTGTGGGACGCACGCTGATTGTTCTGGGCATACTGCTCGTGATCGCGGGGCTCGCTCTGGATTATGGGCCGCGGCTGCCGTTCCGGATTGGCAGGCTGCCGGGCGACATCTATATCCACCGCAACAACACGACGTTCTACTTCCCGATCGTCACGTGCATTCTGGTGAGTGTGGTGCTGACCCTGGTGCTGTGGATTTTCAACCGGCGCTGATTACTTCAGCCGGCCCATTTTGTCGAGCGGCCAGTAAACAAAAACGGCTTTCCCGTAAATATAGCTGCGGGGCACGGTGCCCCAGGCGCGACTGTCGTTGGACGAACTGCGGTGGTCGCCGAGCACGAAGTAGTTGTCGGGCGGTACGGTCTCGGTGGAGACCGACTGATGGTCGTGGTACTCGTCGGGAACGTAGGGCTCGCTGAGACGCTCGCCATTGACGTAGACAGACCCGTTGTCGATTTGCACGGTATCTCCCGGCAGGCCGATGATGCGTTTGATATAGGACTTGGTACGGTCGAGCGGAAAGAAGAAGACCACCAGATCGCCGCGCTCGATGTTGCCGGTGCCGAAACGGTAAGTAAACTTGTTGATGAAGATTCGCTCCTGGTCGGTAAGCGCCGGCATCATGCTGGTGCCTTCGACCTTGACGGGCTGATAGATGAATACGATGAGGATAACGGCGAGCAGGACGGAGAACGCCAGGTCGCGGACCCAGGAAAGCGCCGAGAACAGTCTGGAGCGCGCCGAATGCTGCTGCAATTGCCCTTCTTGCGATTGTTCTTCCATCGCCTTTCCTTCTAGTGCCGATTACGCTGCAGGGGTCCCTGTCTCCGCATTATAAAGCAATGGCGACGCTATCGATGGCTAACCCGTCGGCTGTTAACCCTTGGGCAGCCAACCGCGCGGCGCTGATTATGCCGGCCCTGGACGAAGAGCCGGTAATCGGCCAGACGCTGGACCAGATCCCGCGCGGCCTATACCGCGCGATAATCGTCGCCGACAATGGCTCGCGGGACGGCACGGCCGAAATAGCCCGCGGGCGCGGTGTGACCGTTGTTTCCGAGCCCGAGCGCGGATATGGCGCGGCTTGTTTGCGGGCGATCGCGGCCTTGCCGGCCGGGATCGAAGCGGTAGTGTTCATGGATGCGGATTTAAGCGACGATCCGGCCGAGGCGGTCCTGCTGCTCGATCCTATTTACGGGGGACGCGCGGACCTGGTGATCGGTTCCCGCACGCTGGGTCAAGCGGAAGAGGGCGCGCTCCAGCCGCATCAGATATTCGGCAACCGCCTGGCGACATGGCTGATCCGGCTGTGCTTCGGCCATCGGTACACGGATCTCGGCCCGTTTCGCGCCATCCGGGCGGACGCGCTAGGCAAGCTCGGCATGCGCGACCGCAACTACGGCTGGACCATCGAAATGCAGATCAAAGCCCTGCGGCACAAACTGCGCGTGATGGAAGTTCCCGTCTCTTATCGCAAGCGGGTCGGCGTGAGCAAGATTTCCGGCAACTGGCGGGCCAGCGTGGCGGCCGGCGTCAAGATTATTTGGACGGTGTTTCGGCTAACGGTTTCCCGGTGAGCAGCCGCCCAAGCACCGGCAGCGGCACAGCGCCTTCTTTGAGCGCGCGATCGTGAAATTCGTGCAGGTCGAGCGCGGAGCCCTTCATGGCGTGATAGGCGTCGCGAACGCGCAGCCAGTCGCGCCAGCCGACAAAGTACATGGGCAACTGGCAGGACGAGAGCTTGGCGCGCTGTAGTTTTGCCGTGGCTTCTTCGGTTTCCTGAAACGTTTCCTTCTCCATCAGATCGAGCGCTTCCTGGTCGGTCATACCCATGGTCTCGAGGTGGACGTCGAGAATGGCGTTGGCGAATACGCGCAGCATTTCTTTCAGCAGCGTGAGCCGGAGCTCGGGCGGATCGTTGAGATAACCCTCATCGAGCATCATCTGCTCCGTGTACACGGCCCACCCTTCCACATATGTCCCACTGCCCCACACGGCGCGCAGCACGCGGCGCGATTTCGGTTCGACGTCGTTGGCGAATTCGAACTGCACGTAGTGGCCGGGCATGGCTTCATGAATGGTGAGCAGCTTCAGGTGATAGAAGTTGTACTCGCGCAGTTTGGATTCGATGCGTTTTGGCGCCCAGGTCTTGGGGATGGGCGTGACCCAGTAGAAGGCGCCGAGCTGCGGCTCGAGGGCCGGCGCCTGGTTAAATCCGCCTACGGCGTAGATGCCGCGCATGAACGCGGGAGTGTCGATCACCTGGAGGTTGTCGCGCGTGGGCAGGGTCAGCAGGTTCTTGGATTTCACGAATTCGCGCGCCTCGGCGAGATCGCGTTTGGCGTCGGCCATGTATGTTGCGGGAGTGGCGTGGCGCTGGGCTATGTGGTCGAGCACTGCCGAAATAGTGTGGTTTTCAAGATCGTGCTGTGAAAAGTCACCCCTCGCCTTTGAGGCGCCGGCCATTTTCGCGTACAGCGGCCGCGCCAGCTCGAGCATTTCCGCGCGCACCTTTTTCAAATTGGATTCAGCGGCGCTCAGCACCTGTTCGGGAGTGAGGTCGGTCGCGAGCGTGTAGCGAAACTTGCGCTGATATGTCTCGCGGCCCAGCCGCCAGTCGGCGTGATTCCGTTTGGCGAGATCGTTCTGCAGATAATTCTGGAACCCGTGCAACGCAGCCAGCGCGCTCCTGGCGGCGCGGTCGAAATCAGCGCGCAGCTCCTGCGGGACTTCGGCGGGGATGGTGTGTTCCAGCAGATCGATATTGCCCTGGTTTTCTTCTGCCGCCACCTTGGTCCAGATTTCCGGAGAGTCGGTGAGGTTGGCCTTGGCCTGGTCGAGAAACGCGGGGATCTTTTCGGTTCGCGCGATGATGTCGCGGATACGTTCTGGCTTGGGAGCGTATTCCAGACTTAGGGGATTGAACAGCGCGTTGCCGATCAGTTCGACATAGACCGTGGGATTGTGGCGGTAACTCTGGATGGTATCGAGATCGAGCAGCGACAACTCGATCTGGCCTTGCATGATGTCGTAATCGGCGCGATCTTCGGGCGAGAGTTTCTGGCTCGTGGCGGCTATTCGGAGGCGATCACGCATACTCTCGTAGAATTTTCTTTGGCGGTCAAGCGATGCCGCGCTGAAATCATCCAGTTGCCGATCGAGATTCGTACCATGGTGGCTGTGATAGCCGGCCGATGTCGCGGAAACTGGTGAAAAAGAAAGAGTTGTGTAGATGAACTCGTCTTCGAGCTGGGCAAAAATTGGCTTTGTTTGGCAAAATCCGCTATGCACGAGAAGGAGAGCCATCATCGCAAGCGCGGCGGTACGCATGCAACCAGTTGTAGCACGGTGGGATGCGATGGGCAGGGCAGGTAGCGTCTGTTTGCAATAGCCAGGCATCGTACGATAGCGGTCTGAGGATGCCGGCTTATGACGGATCTTGAGAAGAACAAGACCAACGTATTGGAGTTTTTATGACCTGATGTTTAATCAGTGCAAGCCGGCCGAAGGGATTGAGAGATACGCGGGTGAGGTATACGTTCAGCACAACCCGGCGGTAGGGGACGGCAAGGAAGCATTCATCGAGTACTTCACCCGGATGGCACGGGAGTACCCCGATAAGCGCGTTCATTTCAAACGCGCCATTGCCGAGGGCGACTATGTGGTATTGCATTGTTTCCAACAATGGCCGGGCGCGATCAAGATTGGGCCGGGATCGACCTTTTCCGCCTCGATGGAAACGGCAAGATCGTGGAGCATTGGGACGTCCTACAAATCGTACCGAAGACTTCAGCCAACAAGAACACGATGTTCTGAAGTGGGAGTACGGGCGCGGCCTTCGCGGATGTCAGAGACCCAGGGCGGCGATGTTGTGCGTTCATTTGACCGACATTCCAGTTCGGCGTGAAGAGCGCCAGAGATTCGCCGAGTTCTCTAGCGGATTAGCGCCCCGACGTTCGGACTCAAACCTGCTCGGGAACAGAAGCGCGGTGGCGGACGTCTAATCGCTCGGTGGCTGTGATCCGGATATTCGCAGTGCTGGCGGCGGCAGCCTGTGCGTTTCCACAGCCAGGCCCGCCATCCTTTCGGGCGGAGGACGTCCGGCCGCATGGTGAGTCAGAGCCGCATCCGCTCGTGCCGGGCCTGCTGACCTGGATCTTCGGCGCAAACCTGGGTAGCGTTCCAGGGTGTACTGCCCAGAACACGATGGACCCCGCGACTTACAAAACGGAGCTTTGCGGCACAAGCGTACTGGTAGGCGGAATCGAAGCGCGGCTGATCTTCATTAGCGATCACCAGATCAACCTCTTGCTGCCGGAACATCCCTGGGAGAACGAGATGGTGAACTTCCAGGTGATCCGCGACGGGCGCGCCAGCGCGGTTGTGCCCGTTCGCTTCGGGTTCAACCGGCCCGTAGTCTCGCTGGCGACACCCGCATTTGCCGGGATGCCGGTTTGGCTGGGTGTCGAAAAACCATGGGGGACCGGTTGGCTGCGCTACCCCGTCTGGACTGAGCCCTGGAACCTCGGACCCGGCAGGTTTGACGTCCGCTTCCAAAGCGAGGAACTCGCCCCCCTTCAGTTGCCGTATCTTGGGCCGATCATCGGCGGCATCGGCGGCGCGTGCGGCGGCGGGACGATCGGTCTGCCGCGCGAGGTGCCGCGGGAATACCTATACCGCGTTCCCTTGCATCTCGTTTATCGTTTAGATCGCCCAGGCACCTACCAGGTGCGGTATACCGAGTACCGATGCCAACCGAAGAGCAGAGGGAAAACAGTCTACCAACAATCCGAATGGACCCCGATCGACATTCTGCCCTCAACAGCCGAACAGCGCAGCGCCTGGTTACAGAACCTCGCCCAGCACCCGCCTGATGAGGCTGTAGAGTTGCTCTCGAACTACCTGCCTTCACTGCTCTCCGCACGTAACGAGCCCGCGCTGCGGCTCCTGGCGCGTTACCTCAAACATCCGGACCCTCTGGTCCAGCGGTACGCCGACTATGCGCTGAACTATTTCGATTCCGGCCTCCTCGAACGCGTGCTACCGGGCCGCCAACCGCTCCGCGGATTCGTGCGGTAACGAAAGCGATCTGGGGCGTACACACGCCTCAATCGCCACGTCACGGGGTTAGTGCAATGCGGCTGGGCAGGCGTGTCGGTCAGGACTTTCGCGCTCCCCGTCGGAGTACGGACGCGCGGCGCATATTCCTCCTCTGTGGCAGCATGTCAGGTTTTAGTATTGCGTCTTAGGACCCGGCCATTTCCGCGTCATGATCTCGGCGATACCGAGCCGCACCGGCGAGTCGGCCGCGCGCCCTATGTTACATTGAGGAACTATCGTTCCTGAGCCGTCCCCACGCTGATGTCTGCACAAACCGCCGGTGAAAAGTTCCAGGTTCTGGTCGATCTCATGGCTCGCCTGCGCGGCCCTGGCGGATGCCCCTGGGACCGCGAGCAGACCTTCGATTCCATCAAGCCTTTTCTGCTGGAAGAAACCTATGAGGTGATAGATGCCATCGATGCCCGCGAATGGCAGGAACTGGCCGGGGAGTTGGGCGATCTGCTGCTTCAGTCGGTATTCTTTTCGCAAATGGCTTCGGAAGAGAACCTGTTCCGGATTGAAGACGCGCTGGACGCCATCACGCAGAAGCTGATTCGCCGTCATCCGCATGTGTTCGGCGACGAGACCGCCAAGACCGAAGGCGACGTGCGCAAGCGCTGGAACGAGATCAAGGCGGAAGAGAAGCGCACCAAGGCCGAGGCCGATACCACGCTGCTTGGCTCGGTACCGCGCTCTTTGCCGGCGCTGGTAGAGGCGCAGCAGATCACTTCGCGCGCCGCCCAGGTCGGGTTCGATTGGGCCAACGCCGGCCAGGTCCTGGAGAAGCTGCAAGAGGAGCTGCGCGAGTTCGAGGAAGCACTCGCCCGCGAGTCGCGCGCGGATCTGGAAGATGAGCTGGGCGATCTGCTCTTTGTCCTGGTGAATCTTGCGCGTTTCGTCAAGGTGGATCCCGAACAGGCGCTGCGCAAGACCAACGCCAAGTTCCGGCGGCGTTTCGGGTACGTCGAGCGGAAACTGGCGGCGCGCGGCCGGACGACGCGGGAAAGCTCCATTGAAGAGATGGAGTCGTTGTGGCAGGAGGCTAAGAAGTGACGGACGCGGCGACACAGCGGCCTGGCAGCGACGCAGCGACCATCTCGATCCGGGCGATCGTGGGACAGAAGGAATTCGAGGACGCGGTTCAGTTGCAGAGGGAGATCTGGGGGTTTAACGATCTCGAGCTGCTGCCGGTGCGGCTGTTCATCGTGGCCACCAAGGTGGGCGGGCAGGCCCTCGGCGCATTCGATGGGAACCGTATGATCGGTTTTTGTCTCGCTATTCCGGGACTCAAACCTGGCGGAAGTTCGTACCTCCACAGCCACATGCTGGGCGTGGCTCCTGAATATCGCAACTGGGGCGTAGGACGCCTGCTGAAACTCAAACAGCGGGAAGATGCTCTGGCACGGTCCATCGATCTGATCGAGTGGACGTTCGATCCGCTGGAAATCAAGAATGCTTATTTCAACGTGGAGCGCCTGGGTGCGATCGTGCGCCGCTACGTGCGCAATCAGTACGGTACCACCACCAGCCATCTGCACGGCGGCCTGCCAACCGACCGCTGCGTGGCGGAATGGCGGATCTCGAGTCCGCGCGTCAGAGCCATCGTGGATGGTGCTCCGCCGGTCGAGCGTCAGGCGATCGTCGAGCGCATTTCCGTGCCCGCCGATATCGCCACTCTCCGCCGCGAGGATCCCAAGCGCGCCAGGCTGATCCAGCAGGAGATCAGCAATCGCTTCGAGGAGTACTTCGGCCGGAACCTGGCAGTCGTCGGCGTGGAGAGATCGCCCCAGGCGGGCACCTATCTATTTGGACGTTGGGAATGAAAATCGACAAAGTTGTCCTTCGGCATATTCGCATGCCGCTAGTGCATTTTTTTGAGACCAGCTTCGGCCGCACGAGCGATCGCGACATCATCCTGGTGGAAGCCGTGGGCGATGGCGCATCGGGTTGGGGCGAAGTCACCGCCGGCGAGAACCCTTTCTATAACGAGGAGTGGACCGAATCCGCCTGGCTGATTCTGCGGGATTACGCCGTGCCGCGTGTGCTGGGGCGGACGCTTGCGAGCGCGAATGACGTGGCTCCGCTTACCGAGCACGTTCGCGGACACCGCATGGCGCGCGCCGGCCTGGAGGTCGCGATCTGGGATCTGGAAGCGCGGCTGAACGATCAGCCCCTATGGCAGAAGATCGGCGGGGGACAGCGGGGTGAGATTCCGTGCGGCGTCTCCATCGGCATTCAGGAATCGGTGCCCAAGCTGCTGGAGAAGATTGAGCGCGAGCTGGCGGCGGGATATCAGCGCATCAAGATGAAGATCAAGCCGGGGTGGGACGTGGACGTCATCCGGCAGGTGCGCGAGAAGTTCCCTTCCATCAAGCTGATGGCCGA
>JBGPKX010000106.1:0-16053 GCA_041486185.1 Bryobacteraceae bacterium
CATGGCGATCCTCACGCCGGATGAATCGATCGCGCAATACCCGGTGCACACACTCTGGTAGGCCGGCGGCTCAACGGTCCGGGAACAGATCGACAGCCGCCATCGTCAAATCGCGCTCCGGCCCCGTGCCGCGCTCATGCAGAATCAGGCGGCCACCTTCATACGTGATGCGCTCCACGCCGCGATAATCGCCCGGAATCCTGAACAGAAACGCCGCATACGAGCGCGTCGCCGTCTCGCCGGCATCGAGATACGCATAGATCGGGCGCCCGAATATCTTGCCTTTGGACACCAGCATTCCCACCGGCTGGTGCAAGCCGGTGGTGCCGAACTCCAGACCGCGCGCGGCCGGCTTACCATTCTGCGCGTTGCGCCACACGTCCAGCCACGGATAGTCGGACGTCTTCCAGATGTAGCCGATCAGCAGGCCCCGGTGGGCGTTGCTCGCCGTGACCCAGCCGTATTCGTCATCAATCGTGAATGAGACCACTTCGGGCTCGTGATCGTCTACCAGGCGGCGCAGGTTCACCGGTTGGCCGTCCTTGAGCGCTTGCGGCCAGAAAACCGCCGGCTCCTCCGGATTCGGCAGAGGGCTAGACTGCATGAAGCCTTTGCGCGCGTTCGCATCCACCACCGTGGTTTCGTCGAGAAACGGCGGCGCGATGGAGGGATGCTGCACCATGTTGTAGACGCGTCCCAGCTTATTGTGATTGGTGACGGATTCAGTCACCCTCAGCAGCGCGGCATCTTCCGAGAGCTGCAGACGCCGCCCGATTTCGAAGCCGGCCATGGGCAACGTCGCGGCCATCTCAGCGTGGATGGCGCCGGTTGCGCGATTCGCGTCATGCACGAGCTTCCACACCACGTGCGAGGCCTCACCATGAAACGGCATACCGTTCTTGCTTTCGGCATCGGACGGCGCTCCCCAGCGATCGAGGCATAGAAAATGCCCCATGGGATACGCCTGTCCAGGCTCTCCCGAGATCCAAGTGAGCGGATTCAGCCGCTGATCCTTGAATTGGAACTGGACGATCGATCCTCCGCCGAGATCGACAGCCACCTGCGCGATCTGGCCATCGAGTACAACCGACGGCCGGCCATTGATCACGGTCTGCGCCCCGGCGGAGACGGCAAGGAGCACCACGAGCATGTTGCGGACGAAGATCATGGCAGACCAGTGTAATCGATCGCGCACGCCAGTTTGGACCGGAGCGTGTCCGCGCGGTAAAATTGCGCAGGTCTGTCATGCGCGCACTCCAGTGCCGGCCGGTGAGAAACCGGCGGCGTTTTGTCGTCCTCATTCTCGCCGCGGGCAACGTGCTGGCCATAGGCCAATCGAAGAGGCCGGTAAGCTTCGAGACCGACGTACTTCCCATGTTTCAAGCGAACTGCGTTGCGTGCCATGGATCCAACGTCAGGATGAAAGAGCTGGACCTCAGCACACTGGCCGCGGTCATGAAGGGGAGCGAGTCGGGTCCGGTGGTCGCGCCGGGTGAGCCCGACGAAAGCCGTCTCTACAAAATGGTGCAGACGGGCGCCATGCCGAAAGGCGGGAAGCCGCTCGCAGCGGATCGCATTGCGGTCATCCGCGAATGGATCGAAGGCGCGGCAAAATCTCCGGCTGCGGCGGCGAGCGTGCCGGCTGAGCCGCTCACGGAAGACGACGTCCTGCCGATCCTGCTGCTGCGCTGCGCGCCGTGTCACGGTCCACAGCGTCAGGAAGGCGGTCTGGTTCTTCACACGCGGGCGGGCATGCTCAAGGGCGGTAAGTCGGGCCGGCACTGGTGCCAGGCAAGCCCGGTGAAAGCTGGATCGCCAAAAAGCTCCAGTCCGGCGAAATGCCACCCAAGCAGGGACTGGACGAACTCAGCGTCCGGCCGATTACGAAGACCGAGATCGCACGCGTGATCGGTTGGATCGCGCAGGGCTCGCCTGTCGGCAAGCCGGCCGACGCGCAGGGCATCGGAACCGATCCGCTGGTTGCGGAGAAAGATCGGCAGTTCTGGGCATTTCAGCCGCCCAAGCGTCCAGCCGTACCGGCAGCGAAGGATCACGGCCGCGTCCGCAACCCGATCGATGCTTTCCTTCTTGCGGGACTCGAAGCCAAGGGGCTGTCGCTCGCGCCGGAAGCCGACAAGCTGACCTTGATCCGTCGCGCCTACTTCGATCTGACGGGTCTCCCTCCGGCTCCTGAAGACGCGCAAGCCTTCCTCGCCGACCGCGACCCCGATGCCTACGAGAAGATGATCGACCGGCTGCTGGCTTCGCCGCGTTACGGCGAGCGCTGGGGCCGCTACTGGCTGGACCTGGCCGGCTACGCGGATTCCGAAGGCGGCAAGATCGCCGCGGATTACGTGCGGCCCGATGCCTGGCGCTACCGCGACTACGTCATCCGCTCGTTCAACGCCGATAAGCCATACGACCGGTTTCTAGTGGAACAAATTGCCGGTGATGAGCTGGCCGACTATGAGCACGCCGCCGTCGTCACGCCGGAACTGGTGGACATTATCGTTGCCACTGGCTTTCTGCGCATGGGCCCGGATTCGACCAATGACCGCGCGACGAACGCCGTCGAGGACCGGCTCGACATGATCGCGGATGAAATGGACATCCTGGGCTCCGGCATCATGGGACTGACCATCCGCTGCGCGCGCTGTCACAGCCACAAGTACGACCCGATCCCGCAGCGCGATTATTACCGCATGGTCGACATCTTCAAAGGGGCATACGACTACTACGACTGGATGATGCCGCAAAAGGAGCCAATCGCCAAGCGGATCACGCCCCTTCGCTTCCTGCCGTACATCACGCCCGGCGCCACACCCGTGCAGTTGATGGAACAGCAGCAGGCACGGGAAATGCGCGATAGCGAGCTGGACGCGCAAATCGAAAAGCTGAAAGGCGCGCGCGAGGAAAAAGCGGCGCCGTTGAAGAAGAAGATTCTCGATCAGCGCCTGGCGCAATTGCCGCAGGGCCTGCGCGACGATCTGCGCAAGACGCTCGACACTCCGGCCGGGCAGCGCACCGAAGTCCAGAAGTATCTGGCGCAGAAATTTGAGAAGCTGCTCAAAATCGAGCCGCAAGAGTTGAATAACGCCGACGCCGCGTACCGGAGGGCTGCCGAGGAAAACGAGCGCCAGATCAAGCTGCTGGAAGTGCAGAAGGATCCCGAACCCAGGATTCGGGCGCTTTGGGATCGCGGAAGCCCCACGCCAACGTACATTCTTCGCCGCGGCGAAGCGGCCAATCCCGGGCCATTGATGCGCCCCGGAGTGCCCGCGGTTTTGACCGACGGCAAGACGCCGTTTGCGGCCGCTCCTCCGTGGCCTGGCGCGCGGTCAACGGGCCGGCGGCTGGCGTTCGCGAAGTGGCTGACGCGGCCGGACAATCCACTGACGGCCCGCGTCATGGTGAACCGGATCTGGGCGCATCATTTCGGGACGGGCATCGTCAAGACCGTGGGAAACTTCGGGCACACCGGCTCGCCGCCCAGCAATCCGGAGTTGCTCGACTGGCGGGCTACCGAATTCGCCGCACGCGGCTGGAGCATGAAGGCCATGCACCGGCTCATCATGACGTCGAGTGCCTATCGCCAGAGCTCGACCGCGACGCCCGCGCTCGACAAGGCCGACCTGGATAACGTTCTGCTCTCGCGCATGCCGCTCAAACGAATGGAAGCCGAACTGGTGTATGACACGCTGCTCGCCATCTCCGGCCAACTGGACGAGCGGCGCTTCGGTCCGCCCGACCCGGTGCAGGTGCGCGACGATGGACTCGTAACACCCATCGGCACCGAGAAGGGCTGGCGTCGCAGCGTCTATACCGCGCAGCGCCGAACCGAGACGGCGACGCTGCTCGAGAGTTTCGACCTCCCGCCGATGAGCCCGAATTGCCTCGAGCGGAACACATCCACCGTAGCCATCCAGGCGCTGCATTTGCTGAACAACGCGATGGTGGAAAAGCTGGCCGGGTTCCTGGCCGAGAAAATCCGCAAAGAAACGGGCGATGACGCACGCCAACAAATCGAGCGCGGCTACCGGCTGGCTTTGAGCCGCCCGCCGTCGGCCGAAGAGGTGAACCTCAGCCTGGCGGCCTGGGGCCGTTTCAAGGATGTCGAGGCGAAAACGGAGCCGCAGTCCGCGAACCAGCGTGCACTCGCCGCGTTCTGCCACGCTTTAGTGAACTCGGCCGCATTCTTGTATGTGGATTGAGCGATGATAAGGGAAGGCATGATAGCCAAGATCACCCGCCGCGGCTTCTTCGACCGCATGTCGGACGGCATTTACGGAACAGCGCTGGCCACTCTGCTGAGCGGCGACGTGTACGGCAGCCTGCGCCCGCTGATGGCGGCGGAAACCGATCTGCCCGACGGTCACCGGCGAATCTACGATCTGAAGCCGCGCGCGCCGCACTTCGCGCCCAAAGCCAAAGCGGTCATCCACCTCTTCATGAATGGCGGCCCCAGCCAGGTGGACCTGTTCGATCCCAAGCCCAGGCTCGACAAACACAGCGGCGAGACTTACGAGACGGCGGGCGGCGCGACCAACGTGGACCATTCGGGCAAGCTGCTGGGCAGCCCGTTTACGTTTAAACAATACGGCAAGTCGGGCGCCTGGGTTTCGGAGCTGGCGCCGCACGTTGCCGGGCACGTGGACGATATCGCGCTGATCCGCTCCATGTACACCGTGCACTTCAATCACGAGCAGGCACTGTTCATGATCCACTCAGGCCGGCCCGTGCCCGGGCGCCCTTCGATGGGATCGTGGGTGGTGTTCGGCCTGGGCTCGGAAAATCAGAATCTGCCCGCATATGTGGTGCTGGACGACCCGCTGGGCCTCCCGATCAACGCTACTTGGAACTGGCAAAACGGCTTTCTGCCGCCGCTTTATCAGGGCACGCGGCTCCGGTCGGTGGGCTCGCCGATCCTCGACTTGCAACCGGATTACGAGAAGCCCGCCGAAGTACTCACCGCCGAGCGCGACCTGATCGCGCGCCTCGACCGCATTCACAAGCGCAGCCATCCGAACCAGCTTCAGCTCGATGCGCGCATCGCCAGCTACGAACTGGCGGCGCGGTTGCAGATGGAAGCGAGCGACGCGCTCGATCTGGCCAAGGAAAGCCCGGCCACGCGCGAGATGTACGGCATCGGCCAGGAGCCCACGGATTCCTACGGCCGGCGCTGTCTGATGGCGAGGCGGCTGGTGGAGCGCGGCGTGCGGTTCGTGCAGCTCTACATCAACGGGCAAATCTGGGACAACCATTCGAACCTGGAAGGCGGCATGCGCGAAGCCAGCCTGCGAACGGATAAACCCGTTGCGGCGCTGCTGCAGGATCTCAAGCAGCGCGGCCTGCTGGACAGCACGCTGGTCATCTGGGGCGGGGAATTTGGCCGCATGCCTATCGCTCAGACTGACGCCGGACCGGCCGCCGGGCGCGACCACAATCCGAAAGGCTTCAGCGTGTGGATGGCCGGCGCAGGCGTGAAACCCGGCATCGTTTATGGCGCGACCGACGACATCGGCTACGAAGCCGTGGAAAACAAAGTCAGTGTAACCGACTGGCACGCGACTATCCTGCACCTGCTTGGACTGGACTACCAGAAGCTGGTGTTCGATCAAAGCGGCTTGAAAGAGAAGCTGACCTCGGTCTACGAGGCACGGATCATCCAAGAGATTCTGGCCTGACTTTTGGCAGCAGTCGTCCCAACGGCATCTAGACTCACCTCCGCTGATCACCAAGGATCGTTAGAGGGCCAGTTTTAAGAGCTTGTTGTTACTGACCACTCCCTGTGGTCGTGGCTCAGAAAGCATCGGTTGATTCCAGCGCTCTTGCCGAGCCGGGCGCGCAGCAAGCGGTCTCCAAAAAGACGTTTTTCAACAAGCTCTTACCGGTAAAAACAACATGTAGCCCAACCGGCACAAATGCCTAGTCCACGATTTTTTCGATGGCTTGCTCGAAATCCGCCAGCAGATCGCGCCAGTCTTCAATGCCCACCGAGATCCGCACCAGTCCATCGCCAATCTGCGCCTTTTTCATCTCTTCCGCCGATAGCCCCGAGTGCGTGGTAGTTTTCGGATGGCACGCCAGGCTCTCGACGCCTCCGAGCGAAACGGCGTCGCGTGTGATCTTCAGATTTCGCAGGAACGTGAACGCGGCGTCGCGGCCGCCGTGGAAATCGATGGAGAAAATGCCGCCGGGATAGTCGCACTGCGCCTGGCGAATGCGAATCTGCTCGTCATCGGCGAACAGACTGGGATAGTAAATATGGCGGATCTGCGGTCTGCCGGCGAGGTGTTCGGCGATGCGCTGGGCATTCTTGCTCTGGCGGTTCATGCGCAGCGAGACCGTGGGCAGCCGGCCATCCAGCATCCAGCATTCGTCCGGTTGGAGGATGTTGCCGAACATCACCCGGCGGTTGCGCATCTGGTGGATGATTTCGGGATCGGCGGCCAGCGCAGCGCCCGCCAGCATATCGCTAAAACCCGACAGATACTTGGTTGCCGAATAGAGCACCAGGTCCGCCCCCAATAGGAGCGGATGCTGAAACGCCGGTCCCAGGAATGTGTTATCCACCATCACCATGGGTTTGGGATGGTGCTCGGCCGCCCTTTCCGCCGCGCGCCGGATGTCGGTCATCATCATCGTGGGATTCGCCGGCGTCTCGATGAACACGATGCTCGGGTTGCGCGCCGCGCGGATCGCCTCATCGAGACCCGCCGTATCACCCGCGGCGACTGCAATCCCGGTGACGCCGAATGGTTCCAGAAATTCGTGGATCAGACGCACCGTGCCACCATAAGGCGGGATGGTGTAGACGATACTGCTGGCCGGCCGCGCGAACGTGAAGAATGCCGTCATGATGGCGGCCATCCCGGAATTGAACACAGCGGCTTCGCGCGCGCCGCGCTCGAGCGGCACCATTTGATCTTCCAGAATTTCGGCGTTGGGGTGCGAGATGCGGGAATAGATGAGGTCGGCGCGTTTGCCCTCTTCGGCGGGAATCCGGCCAGCGGCAATGGAGAACGCCCGCTCGGCGGCTTCCGGACTGGCGAAAACGTAGGTGGAGCTGCGAAACACGGCGGGCCGCGCCGAGCCGAACGACAGGCTGGGATCGAAACCGCGCGTGAGCACTTCGGTCCGCGGCCGAAGGGTCCCGGAACCATCTTTGAGATGTGCCATAATTGCTCCTACCCCGAGTTTACCGCCGGACTTAGAACATGCCCCAAAAGTATCGATACGAAGAATTCACCTGGCCCGAGATTCGCGAAGCCGTGGCCCAAAGTCGCGTGTGTGTGCTGCCCGTGGGTACGGTCGAGCAGCACGGCCCGCACTTGCCGGTCGTCACGGATGTGCTCACGGCTACCGAGATGTCGCGCCTGGCCGTCGAACGCATGCCGGCCGAAGCCATCCTGATGCCCTCGGTCTATTACGCCTTCAACGTGCATCACCTCGATTTTCCGGGCACGATCGCGATCGAAGGCGACACCTTTATCAACTACGTCACCGACATCGGCAAGAGCCTGGCCCATCATGGATTCCGCAAGATCCTGCTGGTGAACGGCCACGGCAGCAACGTGCCGTTTCTGGATATCGCCGCGCGCAACATCACGAACCAGACCGAAGCCATCTGCGCCATGGTGCCGTGGTGGAGCCTGATCCCGAAAGACCTATTGAAACAACTGCGCGAATCCGAATTTCCCGGCGGCATGGCGCACGGCTGCGAGCTGGAGACGTCGGTGCTGCTCTACCTGCGTGGCGATCTGGTGCAATTCGAGAAAGCCACCAAGGACATCAATTTTCAGAAGACCGAATTCTTCTACTGGGACCTCTCCGCGCCGTCGCCCGTCTTCTTCCAGGAATGGTTCAGCCGGTACTCGAAGACCGGCACGGTAGGCGACCCCACCAAAGCCACGCGCGAAAAAGGGCAGAAATTCGTGGAGGCCGTGGTAGAGAGAATGGCCGCGCTGCTGAAGGAATTTCGCGCCCGGGAGATCCGCCCGCGCGTAGATCATCATTGATCGGCGCTCCGAGCCTGAACCATGATCGTCATCATGGCCGGACTGCCCGGCACCGGAAAGAGCACACTCTGCCGCGCGCTCGCGCAGTGGATCGGGGGTGCGGTACTCGATAAGGACGTCATCCGCGCGGCGCTATTTCCTCCCGAGCGCATCGAGTACTCGGCCGAACAGGACGATTTCTGCCAGGCCCTGATGGTGCAAACCGCCGGCTACATGCTCGCTCAAGATCCGAACGCGCTGATCTTTTTCGATGGCCGGACCTTTTCGCAGCGCTATCAGATCGAAGGCGTCATCGAGGCCGCGCAAAAGTTCGGTACCGCCTGGCGCATCATTGAGTGCACATGCTCTGAGGAAACCGCCCGCAAGCGCCTGGAACGCGACCAGTCTCTCGGACAGCACCCGGCCGCGAACCGGTCGTTCGACCTTTATCTGCGCCTCAAGGCTTCGTTCGATCCGATTCCGCATCCCAAGCTGGTTGTCGACACCGATCAGCCTCTCGACACGTGCGTCAGCCAGGCGCGCGAGTTCATTTCCAGCTCGGTAGTGCCACAATGTTAGGGAAACTGCGATGGGCGCAAAGACGCTGAAACCCGCGACCGCCAGCCTCTACGACGATGATTTCGCTGTCTGGACCAGCGAGACTGCGCGTCTTCTCCGCGCCGGCCGCTTGGATGAAGTCGATATCGAGCACGTGGCCGAAGAGATTGAAGACATGGGCAAGCGCGACAAGCGTGAGCTGCACAGCCGGCTGACTGTGCTGATCCTCCATTTATTGAAGTGGAAGTGGCAGTCAGGAAAGCGGTCGCCGGGAGGGCAGTCAACCATCCTCACTCAGCGGGCCGAACTTGACCGTCTATTTGAGGACTCCCCCAGCCTGAGGCGCACGATCACGGCGTCAGTGGTCAAAGTTTATCCGGTCGCGCCGCAGGCGGCGGTGGCAGAGACAGCCCTGCCAGCCACAAGGTTTCCTGGCGAGTGCCCTTTCTCAGCGGAGCGGATTCTCGACAGAAGTTTTCTGCCCGAATGAGCAAATGGACAGGCACGAATGCCTGTCCTACTCACTCGTTCAAGAACGCCATCGTCTTCACGCCCGAAATATCGAACCGCTTGCGGCACCGCAGATTCTTGCACGCCACCTTGTCATCCAGCAGGACCATGTAGCTTTGCGATTTCTGGAAGCGCGCGCGGTCGCGCTCATCGGCGCCGGGCGGGATGCGATCCTTCTTCTTGCGCACCATCCAGCGCAATTCGTATGTTTCGGAAGACTTGCAGAACGGACAGTGGAGGGTCGCAGGTTTGTTCGCCTGCGCTTCGGTATAGAACGCGCGCTCGTCCATGCTAGCGGTCCACCATTGGGATCCATCGCATGCCGACCGGGTTGCCTTTGTACTCGGCGCGCGGGCGGATGAGGCGGTTGTTGAGGTACTGCTCAAGCACGTGCGCCGTCCAGCCCGACATCCGGCTGATGGCGAACACCGGCGTAAACAGATCCACGGGAATGCCGAGCGAATAGTAAGTGGACGCGGAGTAGAAATCCACGTTGGCGTTGATGTGCTTTTCTTGTTTGACGGTTTCCTCTACGCTGCGCGACATGAGATACATCTCCGTGTGGCCAGTGCGCCGGCCCAGTTCTTCGGAAAGCACGCGCAAGTGGGTGGCGCGCGGATCTTCGGTGTGGTACACGCGGTGTCCGAATCCCGGCACCTTCTTCTTCTGCGCCAGCATGTCCTTCACTTTCGCCATCGCGCGTTCGGGAGTCCCGGCGTCCAACAGGATCTTGATCACCTCCTGATTGGCGCCGCCATGCAACGGGCCTTTCAGGGCGCCGATGGCCGAGGTGATGGAAGAATAAATATCGGCGAGGGTAGCGGCCGTCACGCGCGCCGCAAACGTAGAGGCGTTCAGCTCATGATCCGCGTGCAGCGTGAGCGCAATGTCGAAAGCGCGCTCCATCAAGTCGTCGGGACGCTTTCCCGTCAGCGTATAAAGGAAGTTGGCGGCGAAGCTGAGATTGGGATCGCCCTCAATCGGCGGCCGGCCATTGCGCAGCCGGTCGAAAGTCCCGACAATGGTCGGCGTCTGCGCCATCAGCTTGACGGCCTTCTCCGCATTGGCTTGCGGAGACTGGTCGCGCGCCAGGGGATCGTACAGGCTCAGCATCGATACCGCCGTGCGCAGCACGTCCATCGGCTCGGCTTTTCCCGCGGAACCTAGAAAATCCTGCACCGGCTTCGGGATGGCGCGATGCGCCACCAGGTCCGACTTCAGCCGGCTCAGTTCCTCGCGCCGCGGCAGGCGGCCGTTCCACAGCAGGAAAATCACTTCCTCGAACGTGGCATGGTCAGCCAGCGTGTGAATGTTATAGCCCCGGTAACTGAGAACCCCTTCTTCGCCGTCGATGAAGCAAATCTCGGATTCTCCGGCGACTACGCCTTCCAGACCCGCGCCAGTTGTCGTCGTGGTTAAAGCCATGCTGGTCTTTCGCCCTACTTCATTTTATGACCATACCCGTCGGGCCGTCACGCGATTTATCTATCGCCCTGGCGGACAGCCCGGCCAGGGCGAAAAGCCGATGGTCAGGTCTCCCCGCTCCACCCAGAGTTTGTCTTCCTGGTTCTTGCCGAAATCCACCGTAAGAATTACACCAGATCCACACGAGCGGCTCTTCTTGATGTGATAAGAGCCGGCATCCGCGTGCGGACTCTTCGGTCCCCAATCGTCCATGAAATTCTGGAGCGGGTAGTCCCGGCACGGCTTGGCGTCGGTGCAGCCCCACATGGCGTAAGCCGGCTTGTAATCGTGTTTCTCCAGCAGATCAAAAAACCTGCGCGCCTGCTGCTCCTGCCGAAAATTTTTCAGGAAAAAATACAGGATCCCACCAGCCACCAGCACCACCACGGCTATAATAAGCAGCCGCCGGATAATCTTCTCCCTCTGCTCCTCGCCTGCCCCGTAATTTAGGAGATAGCCGGCCATCGGTGGTCACCGCGGCTCACTTGGTAGCGGGATAAGCTTTGTTGAACGCAGCCAAGGCCTCGGCGGTAATGTCCAGCGCCGGCTTGTAATACACGGTATTCGTGATATCCACCACTACGTCGTAGCCCTTGTCTTCCGCCAGCTTTTTCACCACCTCAGCCATCTTCTGCGAGCTCTTGCCCAGCACCTCGTTGCGCTCAGCAGTTACGTCGCTCTGCAGGTCCTCATTCATGCGCTGGATGTCACGCTGCTTCCGCTGTCCCTGCGCGGTCAAATCGGCTTCCGCCTGCGGGGTCAGCTTGCCGGCGCCGGCCTGCAACTGCTGCTGAATGCCTTGCACATCGCGCTGCAGCTTTTCGATCTCCTGCTGCCGCGGTTTGTACTTGGCCTCCATGGCCGCCGAGACCTTCTGGATTTCCGCGGATTCAAGAACCGCGCGCTGCAGACTAATCACCGCCAGCTTCGTTTGGGCGGCCGCCGTGGCAGCCATAAAAGACAGGGCCGAGCACACCAAAAGCACCCTGAGCCCGGGGATTCGAGACATTGCCTAAACTCCTTGAGAAGCGTTGTTAGATAAACAGGTTAGCACACGGCGGCCGTCCGATGACGCCAGGAATCTCGTCCTCTTGCCGGATCAGGAACTTCGCGCAAGCGATCTGATTTCCGCGGTTCCGCAGCGGACCTCTGACTCACTGCACTAGCGCTCCAACTTGATTCCAATCATCTTTGCCGCTCTGGCCGCCAGTCCCTCAGCCATCCACTGAAACCCAAGATCGTTGGGATGCGTGCCATCCACCAGGCCGTCGCCGCGCGAGGGGCCGAGCAGATCGGTGCCTTCCACGATTTCGATGTGCCGGTCGCCGGCCGCAATCCGCCGCGCTGCAACCTGCCGTATGAGTTCCCGCATGCCCTCAAGCCTCGCATCGCGCGACCAGGATTCGTGGGCCGAGTAGATGGGAGTAATCACCAGAATCGGCGTCTCGGGATGCTTGTCACGGATGGTTTCGAGAAAGGGCGCATAAGCCTGGGTCAGGGACTCCACGGTTGGATTGTTCTGTGCGAAGTCCATCACAAAACACGAAGCATCGATGCTGGCCACGGCGCGCGCCAGTTCCGGTTCCCCCAAACCGTTCCCCGAAAATCCGAGATTGACGAAGTCCGCGTTGAGCATCCGTCCGAGAATGGCCTGATAGCTCATCCCGGACCGGCTGGCGCATCCACCCTGTGTGATCGAAGTGCCATAAAAGACGAGGGGTTTGGCGATGACGAAAGGCTTGGCGCGCTCGACGCGCGCTTCCGGATCGAGGCCGATTCCCAGCACCTTCACCGGCGCGTAAAGCGGCAGATACAGCGTGATCTCGCGGTACGTGACGGGCTGCTCCTTGAAATAAATGTGCTCCGCCGTCTTGCCGGGCTTGGCATCACGGCCGGCGATTGCTGTTCCGCGATACACGGCATCTGCGTAAAGATCCACTCCGGTCTGCCCGAAAGCGTGCATATTCGACATGCCCGGTGGCTCCGGATATTCCAGACGAATCGCCAGCGCCGTGGAATTCGTCCGGAAACGAATTCTGCCGCCGCTCGGCGACTGGGCCAGTTCCCATACCGGCTTCCGGTACGTGTCTTTGAGACTCGCCGGCAGCCGGAAAAATTCGCCGCCATTCTCGCCGTACCACGGCAGCCCGTCCACTTCCATTTGCGGATTGGGAAGTGGCAGCCACCGCAGCGGCGGCCCATCCGCCGAGAGGCGCACCAGGTGGGCGGTAATCAGGAGAGAAAATACCAAGCGTTGAGGCATCATGATGGCGTGATTATATTCCGGTGAGTGGATTTGTGCGCGGTCGCTCGAACTTCGTTACTTCGTGAAGATTTCGCCAAGCACCCGACCCACCGATCCGCTTGGCGTTTCAATGGCCAGCAGCGTGGCCAGCGTCGGCGCAATGTCGTTCACGGCGATGGTCTCGTCGAACCGGCCCGCCTTTATCCCCGGCCCCATGAAGATCACCGGCACATGAGAATCGTAGCTATACGTCGTGCCATGCGTGGTGCCATGCGCCGAGAACATCCAGTACGGTTCGAGCAGCAGGTACACATCCGCGCCGCGGCGCTCATAAAATCCGTTCATCACGCGCCGGCTGATCTGGTCCTCTTGCACCGCACCCGTAATGAGTTGCTCGCGCGTATAAACACGGGCCACGTGAGGGATGCCCATCGCCGCTTCGGCCGCCGTCTGGTTCACCTCCGCACGGTTCAGCTTGTTCTGTTGGATGAGCTCCAGATTCAAATAGAGCGAGTGTTCCGCCGGGCTGGAGATCCAGTTGCCCTCGCCATACTTCCTGGTGAGCGCGGCCTGCACCGTATCGCGCACAATGCGCGGTGGCATGCGCCCGCCCGGCATCTTGCGCCCCAGGTTCACTTCGGGAACCGGCGAGACGCCGTGATCCGCCGTCATCACCACCACCACGTTTTGCATGCCTACTTTGCTGTCGAGAAACTGAAACAGCTTGCCCAGAACCTGGTCGGTGCGCACCGAAATGTCACGCACCTCCGGCGAATCCGGTCCCAGCGCGTGGCCCACGGCGTCGTTGGACGAAAAACTGATGGCGAGCACGTCAGTCACGCCGCGCTGGCCCAGCTTCTCGGCTTCCACGGCACGCTCGGCGAACGTCTCCACCAGTTCGTTACCGAACGGGCTGTCGTACACCGCGTTGTAGAGCTTCTCACCCGTTTGGTCGAAGTTCCCGCTCATCCATTTCGCGCCTTTGTAATGGTCGGCCGGATGCGTTGCGTTGAAATCGCGCGCCCATGCGGGCAGTTCGCTGAAATAGTAAGTGCTGCTGATAAAGCTGCCAGTCTTATGATCGAACCAAAACGCGGCATCGGCCATGTGGCCCGAAGGCAAGATGGCGCTGCGGTCCTTCATCGAGATTCCGATCACGCGCGAGCGGCCGCCATCGGACATCTTCAGCTCGTCTCCAACCGTGCTCACCAACAGCCGGTGCGGCGAGGCCCCGCCTTCCCCGGCGCCCCCGAGAATCTTCACCGAATCGTCGGAAACGCTCGTGACCGACTTGCCGGACTCGCGATCGAACCAGTCGTTGGCCACGATGCCGCTGATGGATGGCGTTGCCCCGCTCAAAAACGTGCTGTGGCCGATGGCGGTGACGGTCGGAAAGTGCTGGTAACAGGCGTTGCTGAACACGGCGCCGCGCGTGAGCAGGCGATCGAGGCCTTGTTTGTACTCCGCGCGGAAGCGCAGCAGATAGTCGTAGCGGAACTGATCGACGGCGATGGCCACTACGAGTTTAGGGGGCGGCGCAGCGGCGGCGCAGCAGACATAAAGAGTCGTGATGAAGAGAGCGAGTTTTCGTTTCATAGGAAATCAGGCACGAATGCCTATTCTACTGGCCCAGCTCATGACAAGTGTTACAGTCCACCGCCGCGTGCCGCGCTTTGTGGCAATCCACGCAGCTCTTCATGGTCGTGGGCACTTCTTTGGCGATGACGTCGCGCTCGGAAACCGCGCCGTGGCAATTGCGGCATTCGATGCCCGCTTTGCGGTGCCGGGCGTGGCTGAAGATGACAAAATCCTGAACGGTATAGACCTGGCGTGACGGGAACGGCGAGGCCTCGTCCCCCAGCGCTGCCAGCCGCTGGATCTCCGGGTTATCTTTTTTCATAGCGCGATGGCAGGTCATGCATTTTGCCACCGCCGGGAACGACGCCTTCTCGCCCGTTTCAACCGTCGCGTGGCAATATCGGCATTCCATCTTCAACACCGCATGCCGCTTATGGCTGAAGTGAACCGGCTCGTCGGCGAATACCGGCCACGCTAAGGCAAAGAGAAAGCCACCAGCGAGTCTGAGTAACCTTTGTTGTATTTGTTTCCTCCCCCGGCAGCGATTACTATGTACTGCTTGCCGGTTGTACGCCCCACAAACGTCATGGGCGTCGCGTGGGCGCTGGCTGGCAGTTTCGTCACCCACAGTTCCTTGCCGGTGTCTTTGTCGAACGCGCGAAAGCGGGAGTCATTTGTTGCGCCGATGAAAACCAGCCCACCCGCGGTGACGATCGATCCACCCAGGTTCGGCGCGCCGGTCGGCGGGATGCCCTTCGCCATCAACTCGTCCACTACGCCCAGCACCGAGCGCCAGCGAAATTCACCTTTATCCAGATCGATGGCCGTCAAAAAAGCCCACGGCGGTTTCTGGCAGGGGTTCAGCTTCGGGTCCCAGAAGCGCGCGTTGGGCGAGCCGGAATCTCGCGGGCGAAAAGGGATCGTCGATCCCTCCGGCCGATTCACCATATGTAGCAGCATGGCTACATCCATCGAGTTCACGTAGAGCGTGTGCGTTTCTGGGTCCCAGGACGCGCCGCCCCAGTTTGCCCCGCCGTTAGTCCCTGGAAAGAGCACAGTCGGTTTCAAGCCGATGGGCGTAAAAATCTCGCCGAGCACTGCTCCCTCCATCAGCTTGGCGCAGTAGGCGCGCGATTCCGGAGTCACGTCGGTCAGTTCGTCCGCTGTCATTTTCTGCCGCGCATACGGCGGCGGCTTCACCGGAACCGGCTGCGTGGGCCACGCCTGCTCGCCAGGCACTTCGCTTGCGGGTACGGGCCGCTCCACGATATCGAACAGCGGTTTGCCGCTCACGCGGTCGAAAAGAAACGTGAATCCGGTCTTGGTTACCTGCGCCACGGCGGCCACCGTCTTGCCCTCGCGCCTCACCGTCACCAGGCTCGGCGGCGCCGGAATATCGTAATCCCAAAGATTGTGATGGACGGTCTGGAAATGCCACAGCCGTTTTCCGGTCAGCGCATCGAGCGCCACCAGCGAATCGCCGAACAGTCCCATGCCCTTGCGGTCGCCGCCGTAATAGTCTGTCGCGGGCGACGTCAGCGGCAGAAAGACGATACCCCGCTCCGTATCCACCGTGAGGATCGACCACGCGTTGATCGCGGCCCGGTCCTTCCACGAGTCGCCTTCCCAGGTGTGGTGGCCGAACTCTCCCGGCCGCGGCACCACGTGAAAAGTCCACAGCAGCTTCCCCGTTCGTGCATC
>JBGPKX010000107.1:0-15941 GCA_041486185.1 Bryobacteraceae bacterium
ATGCGTGGCTGCGCGAGCGCCAGGGGAAGGTGAAGCGGACTTTGCCGGTAGCGGGGTCGATATCCACCAGTCCATTGCGCGTGAAAAATAGCGCGTGCCGTACGCCGCCTATGGTTGTCGCGACAGGTGCGGCGTAACCGGCTTCGTCGTTCGTGGCAGTCCATAGTATCTTTCCGGTGGCGGCGTCGAAAGCAGCTACGCCCGCGCCATTCGGGCCGCCCACGTTGAGCAGCACGCGGTCGCCTTCCACGAGCGGCGAGCAGGCTGCGCCAAAGAATCCCTTGTCCGAGCCGAACTTTTGTTTGAGGTCCACGCTCCAGATGCGCTTGCCCGTTGCAAAATCCAGCGCCTGCAGCACCCCTTCGGCCCCAAAAGTGTAAATTCTCTCGCCTGCAACGGCCGGCGTACCTCGCGGTCCTTCGTCGAAACCGAAGTCATCTCGGTAAAACGTGGGATATTCGGCGGACCAGATGCGGCGACCGGTCCCTGCGTCGAGCGATTCGACAATCGCGCGGTTCTCCCGGCGGTGAAACAGGACGACCCGGCCCCGGGCCACTACCGGGCCACTGAAACCTTGGCCTACATCCATCTTCCACACGACAGCTGGACCGGACTTAGCCCACGCCGTGCCCAGTTCCGGCCCGGAATAAACGCCGTTACGCGAAGGTCCTAAATATTGCGGCCAGTCCTCACCTTGCGCTTGATTCCACGTCAGAAGGAGAAGCAACAAAAGAAAACGCATTTGTGATCAGGCTATAGTATAGGAATTTGACTCGTCTCATGCGCGCAATCCATTTCACGCTTTGTCTGTTGTTGTTGTGGGCATGGCAGTGCCCTGCACAGTCGGTACGCGGTTCGATTGGCGGGACGGTAACAGACGCCTCGCACAAGCCGTTGGGTGACGCCGCAATCACGCTGAGCGAAGAAGCGACTAACAAGGAACGTACTGCCGTGGCGGACGCGCACGGCGATTTTCTGATCACGGCGGTTCCCGCCGGCAGCTATCAGTTGACGATTGAACACACTGGATACCGCAAGCATATCCAGACGCTCACGCTGGCCTTGGATCAGGAACTGCGCGTGGATGTCCCACTGCTGGCTGGCAACCGCACCGAAGCCATCGTGGTCACGGCAACGCGCGGCATGCTCAAGACAGATTCGGCGGCGCTCGGCACGGTAATCGAGAATCGCAATATCACAGGCCTTCCACTCGACGGGCGGAACTTCTACGAACTGGCGTTGCTAGTCCCCGGTGCGGCGCCGGCTGCGCCAGGTTCGGCGGGATCGGTGCGCGGCGATATCGCGCTTAACATCAACGGCGCGCGCGAGGATGCGAACAACTTCCTGCTTGACGGTATGTACAACGGCGATCCGAAGCTCAATACGTTCGGCGTCACGCCGCCGGTGGATGCGATTCAGGAATTCGAGGTGCTGACCAGCGTTTACGACGCCAGCTTCGGGCGCAACGCCGGCGGGCAGGTGAACGTGGTGTTGAAGTCGGGCACTAACGCGTTGCACGGAAGCGCTTATGAGTTCTTCCGCAATGGTGCGATGGATGCTCGTAATTTCTTCGCACCCGCGACCGAAGCCAAGCCCCAATACCAGCGCAATCAGTTCGGTGCATCGCTGGGCGGGCCGGTGCGCAAGAATCGCACGTTCTTTTTCGCCGACTACGAAGGACGGCGCGTGCGGGAGGGCATCACGCAGGTGAGTAACGTGCCGACACTGGCCGAGCGGGCGGGCGATTTCTCGAACGATCCGCCGGTAATCAACCCGTTCACGCAGCAGCCGTTTCCGGGGAACAAGATTCCGGATTTTATGCTGAGCCCGGTGGGAGTCGCCATCGCCGCTCTTTATCCGGCGCCCAACCGCGCGGTTCCGGCCCAAAACTTCGTATCATCTCCGGCCGAGCGCGATCGCGACGACCATTTCGACGTTCGCCTGGATCACTCCCTCACGCGGTCGAGCGAGCTTTCGTTCCGCTACAGCTTTGCCGATCGCAGCTTGTTCGAGCCCTTTACCGGCGCAGGATTTCCCGTGGTACCCGGTTACGGTGACAACGTACCGCGGCGCGCGCAGAACGTCATGCTCAGCGAAACGCATGTGTTCTCGCCGGTGCTGATCAACGAATTCCGTGCCGGGTACAATCGCGTTTCCGCCGGATCGTTCCAGCAGGACATGGGCACCAGCGTCAATCACGGCGTGGGCCTGCCTGACCTCTCTACCAATGCGCGCGATTTCGGACTGAGCCTGATTTCGGTGACCGGCTATTCGGCGCTGGGCGATGAATACAACAATCCGCAACATAGCGCGTCCAACATCCTGCAGTTTACCGACCAGGCAACTTACAATCGGGGACGGCATTTGTTCAAATTCGGCGCCGACATCCGCGACCTCCGGCAAAACGCTTATCGTGACGAGCAAGCTCGCGGCTTCATCAACTTTCTGGGCCTGATCACCGGCAACGCATTGGCCGAAATGCTGATGGGGATTCCGACCGTATCGGGCGTCGCGCAGCTCGACAACCCGCAACACCTGCGGACGCATAGCGACTATTTCTTCGCGCAGGACACGTATCGCGTGCGGCCCGATCTGACGCTTTCACTGGGGTTGCGTTACGAGTACAACGCGCCCCCTGTGGATGCGGAGAACCGCGCCAATGTGTTTGACCTCGGCAGGCAATCGCTGGTTCGCGTGGGAACAGGCGGCGTGCCGCGCAGCGGGTACGAACCCGATCGCAACAACTGGGCGCCGCGCGTGGGGGTGGCATGGTCGCCAGGAAACCGCAGCCGCGTGTTTCGCGCCGGCTACGGCATCGATTACGATCAGGGAGCGCTGGCCACCGGCGAGGGCCTGTACTTCAACCCGCCCTATTTCGATTTCAAGCTATATTTCCCGCTTCAGGGACTGCCGCTGCTGTTGAACGATCCGTTTCCGCAGTCGTTTCCGGTGCCGGTACCGTCTTCGGCGCTTGCATTCCAGAGGAACTTTCGCACCCCTTACGTGCAACAGTGGAATTTCGGGATCCAGCAGCAGATCGGGAAAAATCGCGTGGCGGAGATTGCCTATGTGGGTGCCAAGGGGACTAAGCTGCTGGCTGCGCGCGACATCAACCAGCCGTACGCCAGCCCGCAACAGCCGAATCTGCGGCCCGATCCGCAATTCGCCGATATCGATATTCTCGAATCGCGCGCCGACTCGATTTATCACAGCCTGCAAGCGCGTTTTCAGCAGCGGCTGACTACGGGCCTCTCGGTGCTGGCTTCGTACACCTGGTCGAAGTCGCTGGACGACGCGTCAAACTTCTTTTCCAGCGCGGGCGATCCGAATTTTCCGCAGGACAGTTATGACGTGCGGGCCGAGCGCGGACGCTCTAATTTCGACGTGCGGCACCGGCTGTCGCTGAGCTACTCTTACGATCTGCCCATGCACCGCTTCGATCAAGCCTGGTTGCGCGCGGTGCTGAGCGGCTGGCAGACGTTCGGTATTTTCACGTTCCAGACCGGTCGCCCGTTCACGGTAGCGCTCCTGTCGAATTTCGATAACAGCAACACCGGCCAGTCTATTTTGGGCTTTGGCGCCAACGACCGTCCGAACATGGTAAGCAACCCGCACTTGTCACATCAGACACCGGACCTTTGGTTCAACACTGCTGCATTCAGCGTTCCGCCATACGGCAGCTTCGGCAACTCCGGGCGCAACATTCTCGATGGCCCTTCTTTTCAAACCCTCGATTTTTCGCTGGTGAAGAATATCAGGCTGCGCGAAAGAACTTCGCTTCAATTCCGCGCGGAGTGTTTCAATCTGCTCAACCATCCCAATTTTGGTTTGCCCGATATCTTCGTCGGCTCGCCTACGTTCGGGCGCATCCTGTCGGCGCAAGATCCAAGGCACATTCAGTTTGGATTGAAGCTACTGTTTTAGTCGGCTGCAACAAACCGCAGAACCCGTCCTGCCACGCGTCAGCCACCGGCTTGCCCGACGGAGTGATAATCGATGACATGCAGAGACGTCATTTCCTCAGCGGCGGCGCCGTCACGGCGCTGGCGGCCCAGCGTGCGATTGGCGCCAATGATCGCGTCGTTGTCGGCTTGATTGGCTGCGGCGGCCGCGGCCGGTATGTGGCGGGGCTCATGCGCGAAGCACCCGGCGTGGAGTACGGCGCGGTGGCCGACGTCTACCTGCCGAATGCCGAGCACGCCAGGCAGTGGGCCGGTCCAAACGCGCGCGCGTATCAGGATTTCCGGCGGCTGCTCGAGCAGAAGGATATCGACGCGGTTCACATCGCCACGCCCGATCACTGGCACGCCATCCCCACCGTGCTGGCCTGCCAGGCGGGCAAAGATGTCTACGTCGAGAAGCCGCTGGCGCACAATGTCCGCGAGGGCCGCGCCATGGTCCATGCCGCGCGGCGCTACAACCGCATTGTGCAGGCGGGCACGCAGCACCGCTCTTCTGCGCACTTTCGGGAAGTCGAGAAAATCGTACAAAGCGGCGCGCTAGGCAAAGTGAACTGGGTGCGCGTCTGGAATTACGCCAACATGTTTCCGCAGGGCATCGGGCACGAGCCGGATTCCGCGCCTCCTGCAGGCCTCGACTGGGATTTCTATCTCGGCCCTGCGCCCTATGTGCCCTTCAACCGCAAGCGCTTCCTGGTGACGTACCGCTGGTTCTGGGACTACTCGGGCGGCTACATCACAGACTTCGGTACCCACCGGCTTGACACGGTACACCAGGTAATGGGCGTCAGCGCGCCCAAGACGGTGGCAGCCAGCGGTGGCCGCTTCAGCCTCCGCGATGAAGGCGAAATTCCCGACGTGCTGCAGGTGACATACGAATACCCGGGCTTCGTGATGAGCTACGAAACGTGCCTGCTCAACGGCCACGGCGTGGGCGGCCGCACTGCCGGCATGAAGTACTACAACGCCAAGGGCGCCGAAGACCGGCCCAACGGCATGGCCTATTACGGAACCAATGGCGCCTTGTATGCGGACCGCATCGGCTACGAGATCTATCCCGAACCGAAGCGGCCCGCCTCCACCGAGCAGCCACTGGAACGCAAGCAGATGAATACCACTGACGCCACGCGGCTGCACGCGGCGAACTTCATTGAGTGCGTGAGATCGCGCAGCAGGCCCAACGCCGAGGTGGAGATTGGTCACCGCTCGACCACGGTCGCGCACCTCGGCAACATCGCCTTCAAGACGGGCAAGAAGTTGCACTGGAACGCCGAGACCGAAGAGTTCATCGATGACGGCGAGGCCTCGAAGCTGCTCGCCCGCCCTGCTCGCAAACCCTGGGATTTGATTTAGACTAGGGCGATCATGCCAGACCGCCAGATGTCCCGCCGCCTGTGGCTGGGCGCCAGTTCAGCGCTTCTCACAACGCATTGGGCGGAGGTTCTCGACGCACAAGAACACGCGCACGAAGCCATGCGCTCCGTCAAGCCGGTTTCCCTCAGCACTCTTAACGCGGAAGAAGCGAAGGAAATCGAAGCCATCGCCAGCCAGATCATTCCCAGCGATGGGTCGCCCGGAGCACGCGAGGCAGGCGTCATTTACTTCATCGATCGCGCCCTTGCCACGTTCGACCAAGACAAGCGCGCACTCTATACTCGCGGACTTGATGAAACGCAGTCGAAGCGAGCGGAGCTGTTTCCCGGATCGAAGAGCATCGCGGCCTTGCGCGCGGACGAGCAGATCCGCCTGCTTCACGACATCGAGAAGACGGAGTTCTTCGAACAGGTCCGCACGCACTGCATTCTGGGATTCTTCGGCAATCCCAGCTACGGGGGAAACCGCGACCAGGTGGGCTGGAAGCTGATCGGCTTCGAAGATCGCTTCCAATTCGAGCCGCCATTCGGCTATTACGATGGTCCTGGAAAGCCGGAGCGCGAGCCATGAAGCAATACCGGCCTTCCGAAGAAGTCGATTTCTTGATCATTGGCGCGGGTGCGGCGGGCAGCATCATGGCCGAGGAACTCTCCTCCGCCGGATTCAGCGTGGTCGTCCTCGAACAGGGCCCCTATCTACGCGAGAAAGATTTCCAGCACGACGAAATCAAATACACCCGGCTCTCGGCCATGACCAACAACCTGAAGCGGCAGCCGCACACGTACCGCAAGTCCGACGCGGAGACAGCGAAGGTGCCGGGCCAGAAGGTGGTCCAGTACGGGCGGCAAGTAGGCGGCGGATCGGTTCACTTCACGGCCAACTACTGGCGGCTTTGGGAATCTGACTTCAAGCAGCGGAGCAAGTGGGGCGGCGTGGCCGGCACCAGCCTGGCGGATTGGCCCATCACTTACGCGGAACTCGAGCCCTACTACACGAAGGCCGAAGAGGAATTGGGCATTTCGGGACTTGCCGGTGCGAACCCGTTTGAAGCGTGGCGCTCCAAGCCCTACCCGCTGCCGCCGCTGCCGGTGAAATCTTCCGGCGTTATTTTCGAACGCGCAACGAAGAAACTCGGTCTGCATCCCTTTCCGGCGCCCATGGCGATCCTCTCGCAGCCCTATCGCGGGCGCGGTGCGTGCGCGCATTGCGGCTTCTGCGAGTATTTCGGGTGCGAAGTCCGCGCGAAATCGAGCACGCTCGCCACCGTGATTCCGCTCGCCGAGCGGACCGGTCGCTGCGAGATTCGTCCGGATTCTTATACGCGCAAGATCGAGGTCGGTGCGAACGGCCGGGTCACGGGCGCGGTCTATTTCGATGCGCAACGCCGCGAAGTCTTTCAACGCGCCAAGGCGGTGGTGGTCTGCGCGAATGGAAGCGAGACGCCGCGGTTGCTGCTGATGTCCAAATCCAGCCGCTTCCCGCAGGGTCTGTCCAACGTGAATGGTCTGGTGGGCAAGCACCTGATGTTTGACGCCGGTTTTGGGGCCTTTGGGGTTTTTGAACATCCGCTGAATGAATTCAAGAGCGTGCAAACCACGCGCGTCATACACGATTTCTACGAGCCTGATCCGAAGCGGGGGTTCCACGGCGGTGGAGGCATCGACGCGCGGTTCGATTTTTATCCCGCGAGTTTCGCGCTCTCCGGGCTGCCGAAGGACGCGCCGCGGTGGGGTAGCGAATGGAAATCGATGGTCGCCAGGAATTTTACGCGGACGCTGACCTTGCTCGCGCACGCTACCTGCCTGCCCCAGGAGCGCAACACCATTTCGCTCGATCCTGAGGTCAAAGATGCCTGGGGCCTGCCGGCGACCCGAGTCACATTCGATTTTCATGCCGATGATGTGCGCACGATGAAGTTTCTGCTCGATCGCCAGGTCGAAATCCTGCAAGCGGCCGGTGCGCTAAAATTCTGGCCGGACCCCGCTGATGAGTCTCTGTTGCCGCATAATCACCTGCTGGGTACGTGCCGCATGGGTGACGATTCGAAGACCTCGGTCGTCGACCGCTACCATCGCGCTCACGACGTCCCCAACCTGTTCCTGGTCGATGGCAGCAGCCTGGTCACAGCCTGCTGCCAGCCGACATGCACCATTCAGGCGCTGGCTTATCGCGCCGCGGACCACATCGCCAGCGAGGCGCGAAAGGCCTCGATTTGATGCTCCGCGCCGGATGTGGCGTTCGCTTGGCGACGCTTGCGCTCGTGCTATGCGGCGTTGTCGCGGCCGATCCCCTCGACGATCTCGCCCGCGATTTCTGGCAATGGCGGGCCATTCACCAGCCCGTCAGCGGTGACGACATGGCGCGTATCGATCGCCCGGTAGATTGGACTCCGGATTGGTCGCCGCAATCGGTCGCACAACAAAAAGAGGCGCTGGCCGGATTCGAGAAGCGTTGGAAAGAGATGGACGCCGGCCGATGGTCTATTCCCAGGCAGGTAGATTATCGCTTGATCGGGTCGGCCCTCTCCCGCGTGGGTTGGGAATTGTATGTCACGCGCAATTGGCAACGCGACCCAACGTTCTATGTCGATCAGACTCTGGGCGCAGTCTACGACCGGCTGTTGCAGCCGCCGCCCTTCGATGGCAGGCGCAGCGGAGAAATCCTGCACCGCATGAGCGCGATTCCGCATGTCGTTGCAGACGCCAAGGTCAATCTGGAAGACCCGGTGCGCCCTTTCGCGGAAGCGGCGATCGCTAGGTTGAAGGACATCCGCCCACGCCTGATCAAAGCCGCCCAGGAAATCAAGCCCCTACTCGATCCAGCGGTGGCCCGGGAGATCGACGGTGCGGCCGTCAAGGCCATTGATGCGCTCGAGTCCTTTAGCGGGTGGCTCAATGACCGCTTGAAAACCATGCCCGCCAAGAGCTCCGTGGGCCGTCATGACTACTTGTTTTTTCTCAAGAATGTCGCCCTCATGCCATACACTCCCGAGCAGGTGCTGGCCATGGGCGAACAGGAATGGGATCGTGCGGTAGCCTTCGAAAGCTACGAGCGGCAGCGTAATGCCGGCCTGCCGGAGGTTACCCTTCCCGCAAACCAGGCCGAGCAGATCGCGCGGCAGAAGCGCGATGAAGCAGCCGTCCGAAAACACCTCGATGAGAAAGGATTCCTCACGTTTCCCGCTTGGCTGCAGCACTACTGGAATCTGCCGTTGCCGGCTTATCTCGAAGTGCTGCCCGACCTGGGCGTGACAGATGACCTCACCGGGCCCACCCGCCTGAAAGAGAACGCCACGAGCTACATCCCGCAGCCTTCGCCCAAGCTGGGATTTTTTGCGCTGGCTACGGCACGCGATCCGCGAGTTCTGATCGTGCACGAAGGCGTGCACTACTATCAACTGGCACTCTCCTGGGCGCACGAAGACCCGATTCGCCGCCATTATTACGACTCCGGCGCAAACGAGGGAATCGGTTTCTACGCTGAGGAAATGGCGTTGCAGGCGGGGCTATTCGACGACAGCCCGCGCTCGCGCGAGATCATCTACAGCTTCATGCGGTTGCGCGCGGCACGGGTGGTGGCCGATGTAAAGCTGGCGCTGGGCCAGTTCACGGTCAAGCAGGCGGCGGAATATTTGCAGAAAACCGTTCCCATGGACGAAGGCACCGCGCGCGCGGAGGCGGTGTTCTTCGCATCGACGCCCGGCCAAGCGATCTCTTATCAGATCGGCAAGCTGCAGATCATGCAGATGCTGTCCGACGCGCGCCGCGATCAGGGCGACAAGTTCAACTTGAAAGCGTTCCACGATTTCTTGTGGAACAACGGCAACGTGCCCATTGCATTGCAGCGTTGGGAGTACATCGGAACCAAGCCCGAGGGTCTATAGCGTAATGCCGCCGTCGACCGATAGCACCTGTCCGGTGACGTAATTGTCCGGCTCCAGGAAAAATCGCACCGCGCGCGCGACATCCTCGGCGTGGCCAAAGCGGTGGATGATTCCTTCCTTCAGATAACGGTCATACTTGCCGCTCGTGATGCTGGCCTCCGCCATCCCGGCAGCCGTGATGCCCGGACTTACGACATTGACGCGAATATTCGCCGCGCCCCGGTACTCTTTGGCCAGAATGCGAGCAGCGTGGACCAGTGCGGCTTTTTGCGCCGCATACGCCGTCGATCCGGGAAAAAGCGCGACTGCCTGCATGGTGGCCATCAGCACGATCGCGCCAGGCATCCCCGCGGCCTTCATGCGCTCGGCGGCTTCGCGAGCCAGCAAAATCGGACCCAGATAGTTCACCTCGTGCGAGCGGTCCATGGCTTCTCGCGGGTCCGCTCCAGCCGGAACACGAGCCGGGTCGCCCGCGAATACCACAAGACCATACAACGCGAGTGAGGCATCGAGCAGGCGTTTTCGGTCGGCATCTACCGCAAGATCAGCCTGAACGATTTGCACGACTCCGCGCAGCCGCTCAGCACGCTCGCGATTGGACCGGTAGCTGACCACCAGTCGCGCGCCTTCTGTTGACAACATTGCAGCCACGGTCGAACCGATACCACCCGAGCCGCCGACCAATGCGATTTCCCTGCCGCGCAAGGTGTCAGGCAACCGCGGCTTCCTTTTGCCCAGCCGTCGCGAGCGCCGAGTACCCGCACGCGATCGCCACCAGGAACATGGTCAGCACTTCGCTATCGCCCAAGTTCAATTCGAAAAATCCGGCAACCATGGTGGCGATGACGACCGCTGTGGCGCCATGCAGGATGAAGCGCTCGTCTCCTGGCCCCGGCGGCAGTTTGCGGATGCCCCGCCAGAAATCGACCAGCGCCTGAATCAGCGCCCACATCAGGATCAGCATCGTGGGGATACCACGCTCGGCGGCGTAATGCAGATAAATGTTATGGAGGTGACCATACCAGCCGGTCGGCAACGGCCGGGGGATATCCGGCGGCACGTAGTCGTTGAATTCGAGACGCACCTCCTCGGGCCCCACGCCGAACCATGGGTGCTTTTCGATCATGCGCAGCCCGGTGCGCCAGGCCACGATGCGAAAGTCATTGGAATCGACATTTTTCTTCGGACGCAAGAAAGACGTGAACCTGTCATGAACGGACGGCGGCCCAAAAAAGAAGACGAGTGCCAGTACCACCGGCACAAGCGCGACTACGCTGCGCTTCCAAAACCAAATCAGATACAGGCCCGCGGCCAGAGTAGCGAGCCAGATGCTGCGCGTCTCACCGAGCAGCAATGCGATAACCATCAGCCCCGCACACGCGAGCCACGGCCAGAGTTTCTGGAGACGCCGCACCGGCCCGAAGAGAATAAATGCGCCCAGCATCAGCAGCACGAACATTTCTTCGCCGCCGAAGGTCATCCAGTGGCTCATCGCGCCGGTGATCCTCTCGCCGGTGTAGTAGTCGTAGAAATTCACGCCGAGCGCCCGCGCCTGGCGCATTTTCTGCAAAAATTGCACCACGCCCCAAACAGCCGTGGCGGCGCCGACGGCACCCCAGCATAAGAAAAGCCGCCGGATGGAAATCCGGTCGCGGATAGTCGAGTACACAACCGGCAGCATAAGAAACACGTAGATCTTTCGAACCTGAGGCATCCCGGCGGTAGGATTGTCGGCGAGCGCCATAGAAATTAAAGTGCCGAGCAGAAAAAGAGCCAACAAGATCCCCACCCGCGGCAGCCGCAGTTTCGCACCCGATAGCAACAGAGCCGCGATCGCCAGCCCCAGCAGGTTCTGCGAGACCGCGATGGAGAACAAGATCGAAACCGCGGAGCCGAACGCAACGTAATATGCGACGCGGACAAGGACCGGCGGCGAAAAAGTCATGGCGTTTTGACGAGACAAAGTCCTTAGCATGTCAGAATACTTTAAGATGGTTACGGGACGCCGCCGAAACTCAGGCTCAAGAGTAGCAGCCCTTCGCAACCGCGGTGTACCATATGGGTTATCTCATGAAAGACTTGCTGGAAGTGCTCCAGCCAGGTGATCGGGACCTGGAGCTGGCTAGTGCCATTGACCCTGCACGATTGCCAGCACACATCGCCATCATAATGGACGGCAACGGCCGCTGGGCCAATCGCCGCAGCCTGCCGCGTGTGGCCGGACACAGCGCTGGAGTGGGACCGGTGCGCAGCACGGTCGAGACATGCGCCCGATTGGGAATCCAGGTTCTGACGCTGTACGCCTTTTCGGTCGAGAACTGGAAACGCCCGCGAACCGAAATCGAAACTCTTTGGCGCCTCCTGCGTTTTTATCTGAAAAAAGAACTGCCGGAACTGCAGCAGAATGATATTCGGCTGCAGGCCATCGGCCGGTGGGATGCGCTTCCAGACCCCGTGCGCCGAGAGCTGGAGGCGGTGGTTGAGGCAACCTCCGGCAACCGCGGCCTGCTCGTCAATCTGGCCATCAACTACAGCGGACGTTCTGAAATCCTGGACGCTATCAACAGCATCATTGAAGGCGCCCGCCGCGAAGGCCGCCTCGATTCTCTGCGCGTGGATGAAGAAATGTTCGCGTCCGCCCTCTACACCGCCAATTGCCCGGACCCCGATCTACTGATCCGCACGTCCGGCGAAATGCGCATCAGCAACTTTCTGCTGTGGCAGATCGCATATTCGGAGTTGTATGTGACCGAGACTCTCTGGCCGGACTTCAACCGCGCTGAGTTGCTCAAAGCCATTCTGGACTATCAAAAGCGGGATCGCCGCTACGGCGGACTTAGCAACGGCTGGAACGGAGCGCGCGCTGAACGAGAGGAACAACTGATCGAAGCCATCGTTTCCTCGCAATGACGCGCCTGCTGACCGCTGCTGTCCTCATTCCTTTCATCCTTTACGTCGTTTTCCTTGGCCCCTTCTGGCTGCTTCAGGTTGTGACCGCGCTAGTGGCCTTGATTTGCTACTCCGAATACGCGGGCATCGCGACCGGATACGGCATCGAGAAACCTGGCCCGCTGGGTTACGGCGCGGGGCTGCTGGTCCTGGCTATGAGGCCGCAGGACGCGTACCTGCTATACCCGCTGCTGGCCCTCATTGCGCTGGCTCTGGTGCTGCGTATGCCCGATCTCGGGAAAGCGCTGCCACAAGCGGCGTTTCTGTTGTTCGGGATCGTTTACATCTTCGGCTCGTGGAAGTTCGCGATTCTGCTGCGCGCCGAAAGCCCTCACTGGCTGGCGTACGCGCTGATTCTGAGCTGGCTGGGCGACGCTTGCGCCTACTACGCCGGCAAGAACTTTGGCCGTCATAAACTCGCGCCGCACATTAGTCCCAACAAGACCTGGGAAGGTACTCTAGCGTCACTCGCGGGCTCCGTCATTTTCGGCGTTCTCTACCTGACGCGTGTGCTGCCGGCGGTGTCGTTTATCGAAGCGGGGCTGCTTTCGGTAGCCGTGAATCTCGCCGGGCAGGCCGGCGATCTGGCCGAATCCGCTTTGAAACGCGGCGCGGGTGTGAAAGACAGCAGCACACTGCTGCCAGGGCATGGCGGCTGGCTCGACCGTGTGGACAGTACGTTGTTCGCGCTGCCCGTGGTTTACCTCAAGCTGTACCTGAGCGCCGTTCGCTAGCCTCCATTTTGCGCGGCACGCTGACGCTTTCGATCCATTCCAGGACAGCCTCATCGGCCCAAAAACGCAGGCGCGTGCGCGACAGAAAAGCAAAATGGCCGCCGTGCTCGGTGACATGCAGGCGTACATGCGGGTTGGCGCGGACCGCCGGATGCTCGAATACTTCAAATGGAATGAAGAAATCGTCCTTGGCCTGGACGAGAAGCGCCGGCACACGGATGCGCTCCAAAAACTGCCGCGAGGACTGCGTTTCGTAGTAATGATCGGCGCCGCGAAACCCGAACGACGGGCCGGTGAACCGCTCGTCAAACTCGTATAGCGACCGGGCGTGCTTGATTTCGCCGGCGGTAAAGCGTCCCGTGGCAGCCACCCGCCTCCGCATCCGCTTCAGGAAGCGCCGCTCATAGAAGCGGTTTGCGGGCTGACCCAATCGCCGTGAACACGCGGCCAGATCGATTGGCGCGGAAAAGGCGCAGACGCTGGCAACCAGCGGCCCGGCATCATCGCCCAACTCTCCCGCGAGTTTCAGGACAAGATTGCCGCCGAGCGAGTAGCCCACCAGATGCACCGGCGTGCGGCCCTCGTCGCGAAACTGGTGCAGGACGGCGCGCAAGTCGACCGTCAATCCGGAATGATACAGCGTGTTGCACAGGTGCTCGGTTCCACCACACGTCCGGTTGTTGAAGCGGTTGACGGCATAGCCCGCGTCCAGGCCGGCTTTCGCCATGGTGAGCATATACCCGGCTTCGGCCGATCCCTCGAGCCCATGCACAAGAATCATCTCTCCACGCGACCTGCCCGGCGGCCGTTGGGTCTGAACCAGCACCTGAACATCCGGCTCGGTGCGATAGAGGCGCGTTTCAACCGGGTACGGCCGCATGTCCAGTTTGCGCGGCCAGAATTTGTTCAGGATGGTGAGCAGGTGTGGATTCGAAACCAGTGGGCGAAAAGTCGGCAACCCTCATTCTACCTGCGCGGCCGCGCTGTTTTACCATGAGCACATGTCTAAACTCCTGCTCGTACTGGCGTCGGTCTGCACCTTGCTGCCTGCCCAAACGCTCAACGGTGTCGTGGATATTCACGCACATTGCGATCCGGACAGTGTGCCGCGCTCCATCGATGCCGTCGATCTGGCGAAACTGGCGCGGGATCGGGGCATCCGCGCGCTGGTTTTGAAAAACCATTACGAGCCGACCGCATCGATGGCCTTCCTGGTCCGCAAAGTAGTGCCGGGCATCGAGCTTTTTGGAGGAATCGCGCTCAATGGGACCGTCGGTGGCGTCAATCCCGCAGCTGTTGAGCGCATGACGCACGTCAAAGGCGGCTGGGGCCGCGTGGTCTGGATGCCCACTTTCGACGCCGAGAATCAGGTGCGCTACTCGAAGGAGTCGCGGCCGTTCGTCGCGGTCGCGAAAAATGGAGCGCTGTTGCCTGAAGTGCGTGAAGTGCTGGCTCTCATTGCCGGGAACAAACTAACGCTCGCAACAGGTCACTCTTCGGCGGCCGAGGATCTCATGCTGATTCGCGAGGCTCGACGCGCGGGTGTGACGAGCATCGTGGTGACCCACGCCATGCTGCCCCCGGTTGGAATGAACGTCGAGCAGATGCGTGAAGCGGCGCGTCTCGGCGCCTACATCGAGTTCGTCTACAACGCCCTGATCGGGCCCAACAAAGCTTTCGAAGTACCGGACTATGTGCGCGCTATTCGCGCCGTCGGTCCGGACCACTGTATCTTGTCGAGCGACCTGGGTCAGGCCGGAAATCCCCTGCATCCAGACGGCATCGAGGCATTCTTCGCCGCGCTGCGCGGCCAGGGTTTCAGTGTTGGCGAGATCGAGCGCATGTCCAAGGAGAATCCCGCCATCCTATTGGGTATCCCTGTCCAGTGAAGAGTAGCGGTCTGCAGCGAACCTGATAGCATACGTGCATCGCAGAACCCCGAAAGCTCATGCTGAAGATCACCGCATTTTCGCTCGCCGCTCTGGCACTGGCTGGTAACAGCATCGCCCAGATGCCGCCGGCCCATTTTCATCACATCCACCTGAACGCTACCGACCCCGCCGCGGCGATCAATTTCTACACCACGAAATTCGACTGCGAGAAAGCTAAATTCGCTGGCGAGTGGGACGGTGTCTGGGCGCAGAAGGCATGGATTCTCTTCAGCCAAGTCCCCACTGCACCGCCGTCGGCAATCACGTCCGGCATCTGGCACTTCGGCTGGGGCGCCGAAGATATGAAAGCCGAGTATGAGAAGCAGTTCGCTTCCGGGACGAAATTCGAAACGCCCATCACCGATATCAGCGATCTCGCCAACTTTCCGGGTTTCTTCTACGCCTACGTGGAGGGTCCGGACCACGCGCTCATCGAGTTGAACACGGCGCCCCATCATCGTCTCGGCCACGTGCACCTGCTGAGCGCCGATCCGGTCGGAACCGGCGCGTGGTACATGAAATACTTCGGCGCTACCCGCCGCGGCAAGGAGCCGCCGTCGCGCGAGCCCAGCTTTTACAAAGACTATCAGGTGGGTCCCGGCATGTCGCTCATGTCGGATAACATCAACATCATCATTTTTCCGATGCAATTCGCGCCGCGTGCCTATCCCGAACAATGGAAGAACCGCACGGCGTTCGATCCGACCGCAGGCCGCGTGGTGGATCACATCGGCTTCAGCTTCGACAATCTCCACGATGCCCTGGAGAAAATGCGCAAGGACGGCGTGAAAGTGACGCAGGAAATCGAGACCGCCTTCCACGGCAAAGTAAAGTATGCGTTCATCGAGGGGCCCGACCGCGTCCGCATCGAGCTGGTCGAAGGCCTGGTGCGCAAAGAGTAGGACGCTTTCCACCGCAAAATCTGCCAGTATTGTTCAGAGCAGGATGAAACAAATCGCCCTCCTACTTCTGCTGGTCGCAGTGGTGCGCGCTCAGGTCTATTCTCCGCGGGTCCTCGTGAAGGGCCAGGTAGATAGCTCTAATCTTGCCAGTCTGGCGCGTGGTATCTATGACCAGGCGCACGCCTCCACGCCGCGCGAGAAAGCCGAAG
>JBGPKX010000108.1:0-15886 GCA_041486185.1 Bryobacteraceae bacterium
AAAACGGTCTTCGAGCACTGAGAGGAAAGAAACCAGGCCACCCCTCGCAGCGATGGCAGCGACGCGGTCCTCATACAGACCAGCCAGAAGCGCAACCAGGGCACCCATTGGTTCGGCCCGATGCTGCGCGTAAGGGCCCGGCTCCTGCATCTCGCTTTGATCGAACGCGAAATCATCCGGATTCGTCTCCGCGAATGAATCTCCCCAGAGCGCGATGTGCCCGGCGTCGACGTCGGGCCGCGAAGCCAGATAGTGGAAAACCATGCGGACATCCTTGAGGCGCGCCCCGAGCATGGTTTCGCCGAGCATGAGTTCCGTTGCCGGCAAACCCATCGCGCCCGGCTCGCGCGATGACGTCGTTGCCACCTCGCCTGTCCCGCGGACATCCGGAAGGCAAATCGCAATGCCGTTGCGGAGGAGTGCATTCACTTCGGCGCTACGCTCGGCGAGGAAGCGCCCTTTCCCGCCCTCGGCAACGGCGAGGACTGCGGGTACGCGCTTGGCCGTTGGGTGCGGCGGCTTCAGGAGAAGCACGGGCAGAGTGACGCCGGGGGCAGTTTCGATGGCGAGCGCCTCGACGGCGGCCTCAGTGCCCGACTTCTCCCAGAGCAACTGAGCCGATGGCCTCGCCAAAGGCTCGATGTCACCCAGCGTCTCCTTGAGCGACGCACGCAGCTCGCTCGCGGAAGTATCTCTTGAGTGCGCGCTAGCGAGCCGATGCCGCGCCAGTTCCAACGCGATAGCACTCGCAGTCTTGGGCCCTCTCTCTGCCGCGACCGATGGAGTCAGACACATCAATTCAGAATCCGGGAGCGGCTTGTGGTACTCGACCTCGGGAGTAGGGACGTTCAACCAGCGCGTCAGGATGGGGTAAATGCGCCGCCGCAGTAACGCACCGACGTTGGTGCACTCGCCCGGACCAGGATATGGCCCGAAGCCGTCCACTTCATCCAGACGATTTCGGGCTCCGTAGAACTCGAACACCTTCTTGTAGCGCGCCCAGGCGGGTTCGTGGTCGACGTCGTCAGGCCAGCCGATTTCGAATGAGTATAAGAACGGCCGCGGCGCGACCGCCGCACACAGGAACCAGGGAAAGAACTGATCGACCGAGCTGCGCGGCAGGCAGCGCGTAGTCTCCCATTCTCCCCAGCCGGGCCACGCGGTGTCGAATGGATATCCGCGCGGGCCTTCGGTGTAATGCTCTTCGGGGCCGGCCTCGCCGAAGTTAAACGGGATCACGGCGGCGACGCGCGGATCGAGAACGGCGGTGAGGGCGGCAGGGTCGCCACCGCCAGCCACCGCACCGAGCATGATGATGCGCTGGGGATCGATGTACGGCCGCTCCAGCAGAACGTCTATACCGCGCATCAAATCCCAGATCATCCACTTCATCAGGCTCTCGCCGGCGAGCAGAAGCTGATTGCCCAGCGCGTAGCGCCCATAGTAGCTCTCGCGGTACCAGGGCTGCGATTGAGACCGCTCACCCGCGCAGAGCTGATCCATGACCAGCACAGCGGCTCCTGAGCGCGCCCACGTCATTCCGAGGTCTTGCAATTCGGACTGCGTCTTTGGCGCGTGATGGCTGTGAACGACCACAATCGCCGGGATCTTGCCGGATGGATTCTCGGGAAGGTACAGGTTGGCCATCACCAACAGATGCGGGCGGCTTTCGTACACGAGGTTCTCGACCACAAAGCCATCGCCGTAATTTGCGCGGTGCGTTACCGCTACGCGCGGAGGCGTGCGCTCGGGCCAGGGCCCAATCCATTTTCGCAGGGCAGCCAGGCGCGGATCGCGGAAGCGCTCCCAGGCCTCGCGTGAATCGACCTTCTGCCACTCGCGTTTCTCCTCATCCGCGATCACAGACATGCGCGCGCGGAGGGAGTTTTCGACCATGCGAGGTGTCTGGAGCTGATGGCGTTGCTCGTCGGTCCACGCGTTCTTCGGTATCCAGTTGAGTGTACTGGCCGGTTGGCTCGAAGTTGAACTGCTCGGGCGACGCTCGGTCCGACGAAACTCCGGAGCGGGATCGTGCGTGAGCGCAGCGAGCTGGAACGTGGCGCGCTCATTGGCGGTGGGCCAATACCAGCGCAGCTCTGGAGCGTCGGGCCGGGGAGCGCGCACGCGTTGAACGTCGAGGAATCCGATCTGCGCGAGGCGTTCCAGCGGGATTGCGGCTTCGACGGTCCATTCACCTGAACCCAAACTCGTCGCGACCAACAGCCCTCCGGCTTCCTCGAGTGAGGCAACTCCGGCTGCGCCCAGAAGACGATAGGCGCCAACCGGATTCACGGAGAGTGAGAGGCTCAGATGGCGCCGCACGGCTGTATCCTGCACGCGAATGTTCCAGGTGATGAGGTCCTCGGACCACCAGTCGGGGTTGCGGCGCGTTGAATGAGCCACGGCGCGATCTGGTTCCGGAATACGAGCGCTCAGGCAGAGGTACGCACCGTGGGTGGCGACGCGTGCCTCGCCGCCGGCCGGGAAGGGAGCTCCGAATTCGGAGGAGGCCAAAGGGAGAACGCGCGCGCCTTGCCATGCAGGCTCATCCGGTTTGCCGTCGATCGTGAGCGCGCCGGAGATCGACGGAATCGTTATCGAGGCAGTGCCCGCGGCAAGCGCGCTCGCCGTGCACAGGAACAGGACGCCGCGTTGAAGACGCAGTTTCATGGGAGCGAATCTATCATGTTGCTACGGTGCGGTGCACGCCGATTCGCGCAGGGTAAGATGATCTAGTCGAACGTACCTTGGCAGTCGAGCGGTGTCCTCACGTTGCGCGCCGGTTTCCCATTCTCGGTGTTATCCGGCCTGGATTACTCTTACAGCGGAAACGGAGTCGACCGCGCCGACTTGATCGGAAATGCGGATCTGGCAGGTGGCCGCTCGAAGGCCGCACAGTTGAACGAATGGTTCAACACCGCGGCTTTCGCGTTCAACGCTCCTGGAACATTCGGTAGTTCCGGACGCGATATTATCCGTCAACCCGGAACCGCGAACTTCGACTTTGCGCTGACCAAATCATTCCCGCTGAAGTTTGGCCATTTCGCCGAGACGCAACGCATAGATTTCCGCGCGGAGGCTTTCAACGTGTTCAATCACGCAAATTTCGGCCGACCGGACCGCACGCTGACTCACTCCACATTTGGCCAGATACTCAGCGCAGCGGACCCGAGGATCCTCCAATTCGCTCTGCGCTACTCGTTCTGAACTCCGCTCGTCAAGAAAGGCAGCGTGGAGCATGAGTTCGAAACAGTTCGGTTCTGTCGCAAACAGCCGCAATCAGCCGTGCAGGTGGGCGATGAGTCGCCGTGCGCTCACCTAGCGATGCCGAACAGTTTGTGAACGAATGCTCGCCGGCCCCATGTGTCGCCCTTCGCTAGCCTTCTCTTCTTAATGAAGCGTTGGTCCTGTTCGACGATGTTGTTCAGGTACGCTGACCGCGGGCATCGGCAGGGTTTGCGCAGTGCGCCATGGGACTTCAGTTCGGCGATGGCATGAGAGTACGCTTGGTGCACGACGTTGATCACTCTCGGTGAGGCTTGCCCAGCGCGGCACAGCGCCAGTGCAGGAATAGTTCGGCTGCGATTGGTGGGCACGGCCGGATAGGGACTCGCAAGTCCACGGATCTTCCTGCGTCGAAAATCCCCGAAATCTCGAATTGCAAGGGAACACCGAGGCTCGCTCATACGTATCGATTACGAAAGCTCTATGCAAAACCTATCAGGTGATCTCCGCTATGCTGTCCGGCAGTTTCGCCGCTCGCCTGTCTTCACGATCACTGCGATCTTGACGTTAGCGGTCGGCATTGGGGGCACGACGGCCATCTTTTCTATGATCCACGCGGTGATGCTGCGCTCGCTGCCGGTCGCAGATCCAGCCAGTCTTTACCGCATTGGAGAGGGCAACGATTGCTGTGTCGAGGGCGGTCCACAGGACAACTGGGGGATGTATTCGTTTCCCCTTTTCGAGCAACTGAAAGCCGCGGCCCCTGAATTTGAACAGGTGGCGGCGTTCCAGGCCACCACCTGGCAGTTCAGTGTGCTCCGCCAGCAGGTGGATCGGAGCGCGCGATCTTTGCGCGGCGAGTTCGTCACCGGAAACTACTTCGCTACGTTAGGCATTCGCCCTTTCGCCGGCCGATTGTTCGATCCTTCCGACGATCGGCCGTCGGCAGTCCCGGTGGCCGTGCTCAGCTATCGCTCATGGCGGGGGGACTATGGAGCGGATCCGTCCACCATTGGCTCCACCTTCACCATTGGCGGACATCCGTTCACGATAGTGGGCATTTCCCCACCTGGCTTCTTCGGTGAAACCTTGCGGGGCGATCCGCCAGACCTTTGGTTGCCCGTCGAGCAGGAGCCTCTTATCACCGGCCACGACTCGCTCTTACGGCAGTCGGTCTCCGCCTGGCTCCGTGTTATTGGCAGGCTCCGCCCGGGCGCGAGCGTGGCCGGGATGTCCGGGCGTCTCACGGCCGTGCTCCGCCGGTGGATGCAGAACGATAGCGGCTATCCGACTGCCTGGATGCCGGACATCAACCGCATGCTCCCTAAGCAGCACATCAATATCGTTCCCGCGGGTGGCGGAGTCGAGGAGATGAAGGAGTATTATGGCCGCAGCCTTCAGATCCTGCTCAGTGTTTGCTGCCTGGTCCTGCTCATCGCCTGCGCGAACATTGCCAACCTCCTCCTCGCCCGAGGCATGGCGCGCCGAAGTCAGACATCGATCCGTCTGGCCATCGGAGCTTCGCGCAGCCGTATCATTTCTCAATCGCTGGTCGAAAGCATCCTGCTGGCGGTCTGCGGAGGTATTGCTGGCATCGCTGTGGCTGCGGGCGCCGAGCGCCTGCTACTCGTTCTGGCATTTCATGACGCTCACTTCCTCCCGATTAGCGTCATTCCCTCGGCTCCCGTTCTGGGCTTTGCTTTTGCCCTATCGCTGATTACAGGAGTTCTGTTTGGTTGCGGCCCAGCCTGGTTCGCTACAAAGACCAACCCCGTGGAAGCTCTGCGCGGGAGTAATCGCAGCACGCGCGACAGTTCGTCCCTTTCCCGCAAGGGCCTGCTGGTCGTTCAGGCTACAATCTCGGTAGTTCTTGTGGCGGGTGCTGCGATGCTCACGCGCAGCCTGAGTAACCTCGAGCATCAAGACTTTGGGCTACAGGCCGCCAACCGCATCGTTGTCAGCTTGAATCCACCGGCGGCGACGTATACCGCCGAGCGCCTCGACGCTCTTTACCGCGATATGCAGGATCGGCTTAGGCGCATTCCAGGTGTCGAGCGCGCCGACCTTGCGCTCTACAATCCCTTCACCGACAACTGGGGCGAACTCATCTACGTTGCCGGCCGGCCGGCGCCCGCGCTCAGCGAAAACTCGGTCTCTTCCTGGGATCGCGTCAGCTCCGGATACCTCGAGACTGCCGGTCAGCCCATCGTCCTCGGCCGATCCTTTACGGACGCTGACGCCCTATCCGCGCCCGTAACGGTTGTGAATCAGGCCTTCGTGCGCCGCTTCTTTCCGAACGCAAATCCTTTAGACCAACACTTCGGCATCGACATGCCGGCTAATGCCGGCACCTTCCGCATCATCGGTGTCGTGCGCGACGCCAAGTACACGCAGCCCAGCCGGCCGGTCCGTCCCATGTTCTTTGTCCCGCTGACGCAGCACGTCAAGTATTCAGACGAGCTGATACAGAAGATCGAAAACCGATCGCATTTCATCGGCGGGGCCCTGCTGGTTGCGCGCGGCCAACCAGGCGCTCTTGAACCGCTGATCCGAAAGGCAATCGCTGAGTCTGATCCCGGTCTCACGATTAACAATGTGCGCACCATGCAGCTACAGATCGATATGAACTTCGATCAGGAGCGCGCCGTCGCCACGCTCGCCGGTTTGTTCGGCGTGGTGGCTCTACTGCTGGCGGCCGTCGGATTGTACGGTGTCACCGCCTATTCCGTCGCCCAGCGAACGGGTGAAATCGGCGTCCGTATGGCGCTAGGTGCGGGCCGCGCCAGCGTCGTCCAGTTGGTCTTGCGTGGAGCTTTCAAAACCGTTCTCTTGGGACTGCTGCTGGGCATCCCTCTGTCGATCGGCGCAGGCCAGCTATTGTCGTCGCAGCTTTACGGTGTCGTCACGTGGGATCCGGTCGCTCTTTCGATCGCCATCGGTGCGCTCGGTGTCTGTTCCTTCGTGGCTGCCCTGATTCCCGCGGCTCGCGCGGCTTCTATCGACCCGATGCACGCCCTGCGCACAGAGTGACGGATTCTCACGCTCGCGGCTGCTTCGCATTCAAATCGATCAAGCCGAGATCCGCGAAGACTATTTCACCGCACCCATGGTCAGTCCGCGCACTAGATGGCGCTGGACCAGCAAGGCAAAAATCACCAGTGGAACGGCCGCCACCACTCCCGCGGCAGCCATTTCGCCGTAAAGCGTTTGAGTCTTGCCGATCAGCGCCGCCGTCCCTACAGGTAAAGTTGCGGCTGCCGGCGTTGAGGTCAGGATGAGAGCAAAGAAAAACTCATTGAAAGTAATGATGAGTGCAAAAATCGAGGTCGCCACCAATCCCGGCGCCGCCAGCGGAAGCACAATGTCGCGAAACGAGCGTAGCCGCGTTGCTCCGTCAACCATCGCTGCTTCCTCGAGGTCCATGGGAATCTCTAGAAAGAAGGAACGCATCATCCAGGCCACGAACGGCAGATTGAATGCCGTGTACACCAGGATGAGGCCCAACTGCTTATTGATCAGGCCGAGATGCTGCAGAATCAGGAACAACGGGACAACCAGGGCGACAGGAGGGATCATGCGTGGCGCCAGGACCCAGAAGTTGAGGCTCTCGCGGAGTTGGCCCTTCACAAAACGTGCTAGAGAGTAGGCCGCCAGCGAGCCGATAGCCAGGGACAATACGACCGCGCTTCCCACGATGATCAGGCTGTTGAGCAGGTAGCTTCCCAGATGACGACGGACGAAGAGACTGACATAGTTGTCCATCGTCGGATTTTGCGGCCAAAAAGTGGGAGGTGAAGTAAATACCTCGACTTGATTCTTGAATGAAGTGTTCACCATCCAATAGACCGGCAATAAGGTGACGATCAGCGCCACGACGATCAAAGACAGGCGGGTGAGAAACCACAATCTTCTCCGCACCGCTGACGACAATCGCGGCATTACGCTTTCCCTTTGAATGCGCGAGTCACCGCCGCCGAGAAGAACATGACCAGGACCAGCAGTGCTATGGCCATCGATGCGCCATAACCGAATTGCGAGAAGCGGAAAGCCGACTTATAGATCATCAAGGTGGCGACCTCAGTGGCGGTGCCCGGCCCGCCTTGAGTCAGGACGAAGACCTGATCGAAGACAGTGAAGGCATCGAGAGCGCGGATCAGGAGAGCCACAACAATAACGGGTTGCAGCATCGGCAAGGTCAAATGGAGAAAGATGTTCCACGCGCCGGCGCCGTCCACTCGGGCGGCCTCAAACGGTTCCTGCGGCAACGACTGGATTCCGGCCAGCAAGAGAAGAAACATGAATGGCGTCCATTCCCAAATGTCGACCAGAATCAACGCGGGCAGGGCCAGAGTAGTGCTGGAGAGCACGCTCAAGCTCTTTCCCGTTAACGCCTGGACTGCAAAACTGAACAGTCCGACATCGGCGTTGTAGAGCAATCGCCAGATGATCCCGACGACGACTGGCGCGATCACCATTGGGACAATCAGGCTGGAACGAATGATGCCCTGAAAACGGAATTCCTCTTTGAGGAGCAGCGCCAGGGCCAGTCCGAGCACGAACTCGGCGCCGGTTGCTGCGATCGTAAAAATAAGCGTGGTTCCCAGTGACCCGCGAAAATTGAGATCGTGCAGGAGGTGCTGGTAGTTCTGCAGCCCCACAAAGGCGGGAGGTTGACCGAGACGGTATTCCTGGAAACTGGTCAGCAAGGAGTAACACAGGGGCAACACCGTCAGGGCCAGCGCAAACAACACCATGGGAGCGATGAGCGCCCATGGCAGCCATTTCCCACGCCATCCGCCGCGAAGGCCAAGTGTCTCTGCGATGGGCTTCGCTGGCGCCGACATGGTCTATCCGACGGGATAACCCGCGCTCTTGAGGAAAGCAGTCGCTTCCGCCGCGGCCGCGTCCAGGTGCTCCTTGGCTTTTCCTTTTTCGAGCAGCGCCCTGTTCAGCTCCGTGCCCAGAATGTCCTCCACTTTGGACCAGTCAGAAGTCCGCGGCGAAGGAACTCCCAACGTGAGGGCTCTCAGAATAGCGTCTAACCAGCGAGATTTCTTTCGAGCCTCCTCATCCTTAAATGCGCTGGTCCTGAAGGGTGTTCCTCCGGCTCGCGCAAACCGGAGTTGCGATGCGGGACTGCTGAACCACTTGAGGAATTCCAAAGCCTCCGACCTATGCGGAGCAGAAGCTGCAATGCCTGCCATGAACAAGCCCAGCTTGGCGACCTGGTTCCGATTCTTCGGGGGAACATCGAAATTGATCTTACCTACGACTCTCGACTTTGTCGGATCGTCGGTCTGCGGACACCAGCCCGTCCACATCGTAGCGGCAAAGGCATTCCCCTGTAACAAAGTCGCGCCTTCCTGGTCCGAATCAAACTCGGCTACCCCTGGCGGCGCATAAGTGAGCAGACCTAAGTAAAATTCCAAAGCCTCGACGGCCTGAGGACTATTCAAAACTACTTTCCAGTTTTCTCCGAATATGTCACCGCCGAAATCGTGCAGGAGCACGAAAAACGAATTCACAATGGGGTTGCCTTTGACCCCGCGCGTAACCCAGCCGTACTGGCGCTTGGTTGGATCGGATTTCTGGCGCGCCATCCGCAAGACTTCTTCCCACGTGGCGGGAGCGGCGTTCCGGAAGATATCGTTGCGATAGAAGAAGAGTTGCACATCGCTAATGAGTGGAAGCGAGTACAACGTAGACTTTGCTTTGGGATCAATACCCGGCTGGCGCAGCCCGGTCTTCGGCGGCCAATAACCCAGGTCCAGCGCGGAAGGGACGAAGTCCTGGTCGGTCTGAAAGCCCATCTCGTCCAAGTTCGCGAGGTAACCTGCCCCCGCGAAACGAGGGACCCACAAATCGTCCATCACATAAATATCAAACGCGCCGGCCTTGGTCTGCCCGTCGTTTAAAGCTTTCTGGTACCAGCCTGAAAAATCGGCCTCGACCCATTCGGTGCGAATACCGGTGACTTTCTCGAACTCCGGGAGAATGACCTCTTTCAAGATATCCAGAGCAGGATCGGCATAGCTGCCAAAAGTGATCTGGCCGCGCCCGCTTGCGTCTTTCTTGCCGCCGCAACTGGATAGAGAGTGAGCTGCCGTCGCGGCCGCTGCCACTCCCAGCGACTTCTTCAGGAATTGCCTGCGAATCATTCTGCGAGTCCGGTCGATTTTCTAAAATGCCGTCGCGCGCTTCTCAATACGGCGGCGGAGCGCCGGGAACAACCGATGGCGGTCCGAAGAAAACCGTATTCTTTAACAGTCCCACCGCACGGCCGATGGCTTCTTCAGCATCCATCAAAGGATCTTCATGCTCGATCGACAGCACTCCATCGTAGCCCACCGATCGCAGCGCCGAAACAAAGTCCGCCCAGAACAGTGTTCCGTGGCCGTATCCCAGTGTGCGATATGCCCACACAAGTTCACGCACGGGTTTTCCGGGCTGCAAGTCCAGTGATCCTTGCACCGCGAGGTTGTACGGTTCCACCCGCGCATCTTTGGCATGAACATAACCGATCGCGTCGCCCAGAACTCGGATGACCGCCAGAGGATCCATTCCCTGGAAGAAGAAATGACTGGGATCCAGGTTGGCCGCGATGACCGTTCCAATGGCCCCCCGCAACCGCTGAAAGGAAGAAACATTGTAAACGCACATGCCGGGATGCAATTCGAAACAGAGCTGGTGAACGCCTTCGGCCTTGGCTAACTCCGCCATCTCACTCCAAAAAGGGATGACTTGTTCCTCCCATTGCCACTGCAGGAGTTCCAGGAAATCCTCCGGCCATGAGGCCACGACCCAATTGGGATACCGGCCGCCTTCCGGAGTCCCGGGGCAGCCACTCATACAGACAACTCGCTCAACTCCGAGCATTCCGGCCAACTGCAGCGTCTGGCGAGTTACTTGAGCCGCCTGCCGGGCGAAATCTTTGTTCGGGTGAATCGGATTTCCGCTGCAATTCAACGCCGCGAGTTCGAGGTGCTGTGTACGGATGGCTTGCAGAAATTCGTCACGCGCCGTCGAACTGCTCAACAAGGAGGTGAGATCGCAGTGCGGCGCTGGTGAGAAATTGCCTGTTCCAATCTCAATGGTCTGCACACCCAGGCTGGCGGCCTTAGCCAGAGCCTCGGTGAAACCAAGATGCATCAGGCCGTCAGTGAAGAGTCCTACTTTCATCGCACGGCCTCCCCTCCCAGGCCCTCGGGAGCAGCGGCAGCGATGATCTTCTGCAGGAAGGCGATGTCCTCGCGCCCATCGGAGGCATCGGTGAGCGGCTCTCGATCGTGGTTGACGCACTCATGGAAATGCAAGAGCTCCTCCTTGAACGCTTCGGCATAGGAGACGTTCACACGTTTACGCCACTCGATGCCGTCGGTCATTCCCTGAACCTCGACGGGTGTAGGGAAATGTCTCAAGAAAGGCGAAGGGAACTGAATACGCACACGGGATTCCTCTCCCAGAAACGCCAGTTCCTCGAAGTAGTCGCGCAGTTCACTGAGATAAGACCAGGTGAAGACCGCCCGTGGACCGTCTTTGTAGGCAAGCACAGTCGTGATGGTCGGATAGGTGGTGTCATCTGGCCATAGCGTCGTGAACATGGATCGATCCGGACAGCCAAGTATGCCGCGCAGCGCATTTACGTCATGAATCATGCTGCCGAGAAAGACATCCGCGTACAGGAACCGCAACCGCTCTGAAACGGGACCGACCGCTTCTACGGCCAACTGGTCCGCCTCGCACTGAAGGGCTGCAACCGTGGCTTGGGGAACGTCATTGAAGCGCTTAATCCGATGGTGCGCGAAATACTGGCCTTCCGACGGATGCAGGACATTGATCTGGATGTACCGGAGTCCACGCATGGAGCGAACTAACTCACGGCCATAACGGTAACCGGGATCATAACGCTTCATGTAAGCCACCATCAGCCGGCGTCCAGAGCGCTTTGAAGCAGCAATCATGGCGTCAGCTTCCCGTAGCGTGAAGCACATCGGCTTTTCCACAATCACATGTTTGCCCGCTTCCAGGGCGGCAATGGCCGGAGCGGCGTGTGAACCGGGGGTCAGCACAATCACGGCATCCAGGTCTTCGGCAACCAGATCGCGGTAATCCTGAAAACGCCGGGACACGTTGTAATACCCGCCTAGAGATTCCGTCAAGCCTGGCGACAGATCACAGATCGCTCTAAGTTCAAACTGTTCATCCAACTGCCGGAGATTCGGCAGCCACATGATCTGCGCGACGGTCCCACACCCAACGACGCCAACACGTAACCGTGCCATCCCTTCGCTCCTTAGCGAAACTTAAAAATAAATTCCGGCGCCCGCCGGCGAATCCGTCTGGTGCGGGCCCGGCGCCATCCTAATCTGGAAGTTACCGTCAGAGTCCAAGGTTGCGCAGAAACTCCCGGCTCTGTCTGGCATTGTCAATTGGGGCTCGGCCTTCATCCACCGGCATTAACAGATCCTGTTCCGTAACCAGCCATCCCTCGTAACCCATCGACAACAAATCGGAGACTACACCGGCAATGTCGGCACAGCCTCGGCCTAGCGGCGTAAAGACGCCGGATCTGACGGCGGCATAGAAATCGAGGCCATCCCGCACCACTCGCTCGCGCACCCTCGAGTCGACATCCTTGAGGTGGACATATCGGATGCGCCGCCCGTATTGCCGGACTGCGTCTCGCGGATCGCCAAAGCTGTAGGCATAGTGCCCCGTGTCGAGGCAGATGCCGACCAGCGCCGGGTCGGTCAACGCGCAAAGGCGCGCCAGTTCATCCGGGGTCGCCAGATGACTGCCGGCCTCCAGATGGACAACCATCTGCAGCCCCAGCCGCTGCACTTGCCGGGCAACGTTTTCCATTGCCATGGCTACAGTCCTCCACGCCGCCTCATCCGGAGTTGGTTCGCCCGGCTGCGCCATTCCGTCCGCCACCACGATGTATGGACAATCCAGTGCCGCGAGCAACCTGGCCACATGCAGGAGAGCCTCGATGTCGCCCGTCAAACGGTCTCGCTGGAACCAGCGCAAGGGGACGAACGCCGATGTCAAAGTAAGCCCGTGACCGGCCAACGTTGGCTTTAGCTCTTGGGCTTCGGTGGGGTAATAGCCGTATGGCCCGAGTTCGGTTCCGTCATAGCCCGCCGCCGAGATCTCCGCCAACACCTGTCCCGGCGCAGGCCAGACGCTGGTTTCGGTTTCTTCCATGACTCCCCAACTCACTGGAGCCGAGGCGACGCGAATAGTCGCTTTTGCCCTTGGCACGTTCATTAGTAAAATCCCCGTACGTGGCTCGTCAGAATCTTCGACACGCCGGCCGCTATCGCGCGACACGTGTCGCAACTGCCACAAAAAAATTTACCTCGGTGGACCGGTGGACGCCCGCACTACCAGATCCACCGCCAGCTTCAGCGTCCGGGTCGGCACTCCTTCTTCGGAACTCAGTAAACTCAGTAACATCTCAATGCCCGCTCGTCCCATCTGGCGCTTCGGATAGGCGATCGTCGTCAAGGAAGGCTGCACATACGAAGCTGCGGCGATGTCGTCAAATCCTACCACAGAAATGTCGGCTGGGACGTTGAGCCCGGCCTCCACGAACGCCTTCATCGCTCCGATGGCAATCAAATCGTTGTGTGCCACCACCGCCGTCGGCCGCTCGGTCAATTTCAACAACTGGTGCGCTGCCACTTCGCCGGCCAGATACCCGTATTCGCTCTCTACGATCCAATCCTCTTTCGGCGAGACCCCTGCTTCCTGGAGCGCTGTGCGATAACCCTCGGCACGGGCTACGCTGCTGGTCGAATCCCCCGCCAGTACAATGCAACCGATTCTGCGGTGACCCAATTCCAGCAAATGCCGGGTTGCCAGGCAACCCCCGGAGTGCTCATCCGCCACGATGCACGGGTATCCCGGCACATCCCGCTCGAGGATCACGACCTCTATGCCGGCTCTTGTTAACGCGTGCACAGCCTCAAGATCCGGCGTCACCGGCAGAAATATCACACCATCCACCTGCTTGGATCGCAAAACCTGCGCATAGCGAAGCTCACGCTCCGGAAGATGGCTGGAATGTCCCAGGATTACCGTGTAACCGTGCTGAAGACTGATTTCCTCAACCGCCTGGACCATCTCGCCGTAGAACGGATTCGTGATGTCGGGAATCACCAACCCAATCGTCAGTGTCCGCCGAGTGCGTAGACTCCGGGCAACGTCGCTCGGATGATAGCCCAGTTCGGCAATGGCTTTCAGGACTCGCTCCCGAGCTTCCACGGAAACGGAACGCGGGCCGTTATTGATGACGTAAGAGACTGTGGACGGGGCCACGCCGGCGCGCGCAGCCACATCGTTGCGAGTCACGCGCGCCTGGGCCGCCGCCGCAGTATTCCGCGATCTGCCGTTAGGCCACAAGTTCACTTCTCTCCGGGCGCACTGCGGGAGGATAGCAGAGAAGGCGGACTACTTGTCAAGCTGGCGAATGGGGTCATCGCAAATGTCACCTGTAGAGACTCGGTTGGGTCAACTAAAAAAGTAACCCGGCGAGAGCGCGAAAGAAGCCCACTATTGAGGTCTGCCCAAGAACCGCCTGTACCATTTGCAGGTGCGGCCAAACCGGTGCGGCCAATCTCCGGCATAGCACGGCTGTCGGCGGTCATTTGTAAAGGCTCTCGTTCTCGTGTTACCATCGCCCGCTGTTTTGGATTCAATCTCAACCTGGAGAATCTACGTGAAGACCGGGGGCAAATTGCGTTACATGACGTTCATCATCATAACGGTGGCGCTTGTGGCGACCACCGCGTCGTCTTCGGCCGGTGCGGTTGCGCCGCGATACGGAGTCCGCGTCGAGGTCAACGTTCGCGTGCCCATGCGCGACGGCACTAAGCTCGCCACCGACCTCTATGTTCCTCAAGGCGCCGCCGCCAAGCTTCCCGCCATCTTGATCCGCACTCCTTACACCCGCCAGAGCCGGACGAGCGCCGCCCAAATGTTCGCCGGGCAGGGTTATGTAGTAGCCGTGCAGGATGTCCGCGGTAAATTCGATTCCGAAGGACACTTCGCCCTTTCCGCCAATGACACCAGCGATGGTTCAGACACGCTCGACTGGATCGCGGCGCAGACCTGGTCCACCGGCAAGATCGGCACCTACGGATGTTCGTACCTGGCCGAAGATCAGCTCGAGCTCGCCAAAGTTCGGAATTCACATCACACGGCTATGATTCCCCAGGCGGGAGGCGGCGCCTATCGTTTCGCCGACCTCCGCGAAGGAGGTGCGGTTGGCCTGGCCGAAGCAGCGCCCTGGTTTCTCAAATGGGGTAGCAAAGTCAATTCGAATCCCCCAGACCCAAAGGTCGACCTTGAGCACATGTTTCTCACCCTGCCCCTCGTCGACATGCTGAAAAAAGCTGGCGGCCCGCCCACTGACTTCGAAGATTTCGTGTCGCACGAGCCCCTGGATCCCTGGTGGGATCACATCGGCTACGTTAATGCAAAACATCGCTTCAACACGCCGGGATTACAGGTCTGCTCCTGGTACGACTCCGTGGTAAACGAGACGTTCGAGTTGTTCAACCTGATGCGACGGAACGGCGAGAGCGAAGGCGCGCGCGAGAATCAGTTTGTCGTCATCGCGCCGTCGACACACTGCGGCTGGGAGTCCGCAACCGAACATACCGTCGTGGGCAAGCGCGATATGGGTGACGCTCGATTTCCCTTCGACGATCTTTATGTGCGCTGGTTTGACCACTGGCTGAAAGGTGCGGACAACGGCGTGACGCGCGAGCCGAAGGTCCGGATTTACGTCATGGGCGCCAACCGATGGCGCGAAGAGAATGAATGGCCGCTGAAACGGACCACGTTCACGAAGTATTACTTGCACAGCGACGGTCATGCCAACACGCGCGCCGGCACTGGCTTGTTGAGCGTGCAGGCGCCGCGGAGCGAGGCTTCCGACCGCTTCAGCTATAATCCCGAAAACCCGGTTCCGACCCACTCCGCGGGCGCGCAGGATCAGTCGGCCGTCGAGCAGCGGCCCGACGTGCTGGTGTACAGCACACTCGCCCTGGAGAAGGGAATTGAGCTCACCGGTCCCATTCAGGCAGTTTTGTACGTCTCCTCGAACGCCAAAGATACGGATTTCACTGCGAAGCTCGTGGATGTTTACCCCGATGGCAAGGCCTTCAACCTGCAGGACGGGATCCTGCGCGCGCGCTACCGCGATGGCTTCGATCATTCGGTCTGGATGAAACCCGGCGAAGCCTGCCGGTTGCAGATCGATCTGCATTCCACCAGCAACTATTTTCCTGCCGGCCACCGGATCCGGCTGGAGATTTCGAGCAGCAATTTTCCGCGCTTGGATCGCAATCTCAACACCGGTGGCCGCAACTACGATGAGGCACGCTGGGTGGTAGCCGAAAACGAAGTCCATCACGCCACGGGCCGCGAATCCTATATCCTGCTTCCGGTCATCCCTTAGCGTTTGCGCCGGGCAATGTTGAGGCCTCGCGGGCCGGGCATGCCCGGCCAACGCTGGCTTGCTCTCACTAGCGCAACTGGACTCAGCGTCACGCCTTAGCTACGTACCTGCAAAATCAAGAGACCATTCCCGCGTTGCCAGTGGAGCAAGCGGCTGCGCAAGTCTTCATCACAGCTTCTGTCCCCGACTCCA
>JBGPKX010000109.1:0-15803 GCA_041486185.1 Bryobacteraceae bacterium
AGGCGGATGCGAAGGTGTTTAAGAAGTACTCGCAAATGAAACTGCAGATGAAACCGGAGGTGCTGCAAAAGCTGAATCGGAAGGCGAACGAGGGCCAGCCGGGTTTTGACACGGAGAGGCCCAACTGATCGGGGGTTTTTCCCGGTTTTGCCACGGTCGGAGGGTTTTTGGCTCGATTTGGGCAGGCCGGACAGTATGGCAAATTGTGGAAGTGGTTTAAGATCAAAAGAGCTTCAAATGTCGGGGCGTAGCGCAGCCTGGTAGCGCACCTGCCTTGGGCGCAGGGGGTCCGCGGTTCAAATCCGCGCGCCCCGACCAATTTTTTCAACTGCTTAGCAGCGTATTCACCTCAGCGAGACGCCTGTCCTTACCGATGTCCACGTGGAGGTAGGTTCGTCATTCTGCCAGCGCGCCGATTTGCTTCCGGTTCGCGCGCCTTGCCAAGTACTCATCCCAACCGCCAGCTCGCCGGGAATGCACGCCATCTGCTGATCTATAGATGATGCCGCTTTATCGCTTGGAATAGATTGCCAGGGCGCTACTCGTGGCCGGACGACACAGTCGCCAGTGTTGGGAACCCGCATACGCCCCCTGCACAATTGTTCAGATCACTAGGTGAAAGTACGTAGCGGGGTCTTGGCGTGGACTTTGAAGGTTTCGTGATATGGTGAAGCCGAGGTGATTGTGCTCGGTTTTATTGGTTTGATCGCGCTCTTGCTTCTCCTGGGCTTGGCTAAAGGTGCGAGTCGCTTCGAGATTGGCCCACAGTGGCTTCGGCGATTCGTAATCGAGAAGCATACGCTCTTTTAGGAGATCAGTTCCCGCACATGGTCCGTAATTCCCCGTTTCCTCACGCTAGGCCTTTGTGTGGTGATTCAAAGGCGCAAGCCGCGCTGCTGGAACACGGCTCGCACCCGCGTTTCTGTGCCCATTTCTTCAGTTGGATCTCGCTAAATCGACTGCGCTTTCTCAAGTCCTGTGGGGGAAAGCTTCCCAGCGCCAGATGCCTTGTCGCCGATCATTGGATGGTTTCCAAAACTGCACGGAAAGTACGTTGCCAAACCAGACTCAATCGCGTAGTATGCCGAGGATGACGGTGCGTTGGGAGCATTTAGGAATTGGTGAGGCAACTGGCGCAACACCGGAGACTGTGTCATAGAAGAACGAACGCGCGACGACAATTGAGTTCGTCGTGCCATCCCAAAGAGCGACTCCCTCATCCTCTCCTATTTTCGCCACCGTCCCAGGAGGGATTCTGACGAATACTGTTTGCCGCGTGTACCTGTGAATCCCAGTTTCATGAGGTACTTTTGGAAGTCGGCGAGAGACACCTCAAGCTGCGCTTGTAGCCTGGGCGTCAACGCGCGAGAGGGCACGAACTCGAACTGCGGAAGCGTGATGGCGCCGGACTTAAGACTCTCTATAGCTTTTGTATTGAGCTTGGTAGACGCGTTCGCGGAAAGGTGAGTGCGCTCGATTATGCAGGAATAACTGCCGAGACAGCCTCGCTGCGGCGCGCGCTGAGCAAGTTCGTGGAGCACCATGCTGAGCGGAATCAGAGGGCATCTGCAACAGCAATTTTTGGTTGACCAGGCCCGGTCATATATGTCGGCAGGCTGCCCACGGATTGTCCTTCATGCCGAGCGTCAATGAATAACCTGCACTCTCAATGGTTTGAATATTTTGACCATTCGAGCACTCAGTGGCCGTCAACGAACCCTCATTTTGGTGATTAGAACCAGAAATTGTCATTAAGTCTTGAAATTTTGCAACCTAAACTCCCTAAATTGCAGATTCTAACTGCGGATTATCTTGGCTGGCAAATTGCGTGATATTCGGAATATTCGCAGCGTGCCAGTCCTTGCCTGTCCGCACGTCCGGAATGGTACGAGAGGAGGATTGAATCGTGAGACAAAGTCTCTGGATTTCGTTGTTGGCTCTTGGTTTGGTTGTGGGACTCACGCCGATGAGTCAGGCGAGCATTATCTACACTAGTGACCCTACCCTATCCGACTTTACTAGCGGCCTTACGTTCGGTGAGTTCATCGCGGGCCCCTTTGGGGAGATACCTGCCCCCCATACGCCTACGGTAGCCGATATAAATGCTGGTTTGCGCATTTTTGGGAACGATAGTCTCGACCCGGTCATCGTGCAGTTCGCCAACCCAGTATCGATGATCCGCGTGTTCTCGAACATAGATCATCCTGAGGCCCAGTACGACGGATACCAGTATGCGATCGCCGGCAGCAACGACGGCATCAACTACACCCCTCTGTTCGATGTAACGGACGTGAATGAGCTCGTTGCGCCTTTCACGATCAAAACGTTCAGCGGCACCGGGCCCCTGACCGTGAACAACGTGCTGACCCCTGGCGCCGGACCGTCCGGCACAGTCGGCTATATCGCAGACTTCAGCTTCAGCCAGTCGTATTCGTTCTACAAGTTCACTGAAAGCACTCTCGCATCCAACCAGAACAACGTCGAGCCGGAGTTCAGCGCAGTAGGCACCCCTGTCCCCGAGCCAAGCTCGCTTCTGCTCTTTGCCGGTAGTTTGGCGCTACTGGCCGCGCGGGGACGCAAACTCCTCGCTCGCTAAAGTCGATCTTTGGATCCGCAAAAGCCACTCTGATGTCCAGGGTGGCTTTTGTTTTCGCGGCCAGTTCCAATACTCCATGGAGCAGAGTCCGCTCCTCCCGCACGGTCGCCGTTTGATGCTGTGATCGGTTTTCGACCGGCATAAGGCGACCGTCAGGCCCGTCCTTGCCGAAGGCGCAATCCTCGATGTCCAGTTCCCCTGCGCACGAGGGTTTCTGGGGAGGGCTGCGGGCGACACGGAAACTCTTCGTCGCTGTTGAGGGAGCGGCTTTGCTGACTTGGTGGGAATGGGTAGAGCACCGTCCTCCCGAAATAGCGTTAGTGGCGCTTATACATTTCGTGTTCGTATTGGCTGCCATTGCGCTCGTTGTTCATATCGGGCGATGGTTCAGCCGCAGCGATAAGAAGCCGCCCAGCAGGCAACGGGAAGGCCCCTACAGCGAATAAAGCGCTGACCTGCTCGGCCGGATCTCTTTTTGTAGTCGCGAAAACGTTTTGGGAATCGTGCTCAGTTCGGCTGGCATACGCCATTTGTCGTCTAACGCCCATCTCGCTCTCTTTACTCTTTCAGACCCGGAACGCCGTCAGCTGGCAATATGGGATCGTCGGCTCACAACGCTCGCGTAGAATAAAAGGCAACGATGGAACCACGCCCGGACGTCATCGTCGACTTCCTCTTCGAAGACGGCATGCTGCTCGTCGCTCCTTGCACCCCGTTCTGCCCAGGGCACCCACGTAAGCCTTTGGAATCGGCATTTTAATATCGCTATACTTGGGGAAAATGCGGCCACTTTACGGTCTCGCGGTAGCCATATTTTCTTTGGGACTCACCGGCGCTTCCCCTGCGGGCGTCGCCGATCCGCACACCCAGGGGCAATGCCGCGCACGCCGCATGGAGCTGCGAAAATCGCTGCGCGATGGTGTGATCGTGCTGTTCGGCCGCGGAGAGCAGGATGAAGATCTGCGTACCGGATTCTTCCAGGAATCGAACTTTTATTACTTGACCGGCTGGCAGGAACCCGGCGCGATTCTAGTGCTGGCTCCATTGCCCGACGACGCCCAGGCTCCAGGCTTTGCCGCGAAAGAACGGTTCCCGCGCGAGATCCTTTTCCTGCCCCAGCGGAATCCCGACCAGGAAAAGTGGACCGGGCGAAAAATCGGGCCCGAGGACCAAAATGTTCGCGAGATCACCGGATTCGAGGCGGTGATGCCCGCGGAGAGATTCGAAAGCGAGATGCGCGACATCCTGCAAGCGTACGCTCGCATCTACACCCTGGCGGACCAGCCCGCTGCGGCGCGGCTCAAGCAACTGGCGCCCCTGCGCGACATTGCGAACGCGGGGCCGGCCATAGCCAGACTGCGCATGTCCAAATCGCCCGAAGAGATCGCGCTCATCCAGCACGCAACCGACGTTACACTCGAAGCGCATCGGGCCGCATGGCGGCGGGCCGCACAAGGCCTCTACGAGTATCAGATCGCCGCAGTCATGACGGAGACCTATGCGGACGCCGGATGCGAGCGCAGCGCATACGCGCCGATAGTGGGCTCCGGGCCCAACTCTGTCTATCTGCATTACTCGCGGAACTCGCGGCGCATGGACGCGGGCGAGGTATTACTGATGGACGTGGCCGCGGAGTGCGCGGGCTACGCCTCCGATATCACGCGCACCATTCCAGTCGCCGGCAAGTTCACGCCCCGGCAGCGGGAGATCTATGACATCGTGCTCGGCGCGCAGAAGGCCACCATCGCCGCCGTCAAGCCGGGCATGACGCTGAGCAAGACCGCGCCCAACACTCTCTACAAGGTCGCGTACGATTACATCAACTCGCATGGTAAGGACCTGCACGGAGAGCGGCTGGGAAAATATTTCACGCACGGCATCGGGCATCATGTCGGCCTGGATGTGCACGATGCCTCCGATCCCAGCGCGCCGCTGGAAGCCGGGATGGTGATCACGGTTGAGCCTGGTATCTACATCCGGGAAGAGAACCTCGGCGTGCGCATAGAGGACGTGGTGCTGGTCACGGAACACGGCGCGAAAGTGCTGAGCGCCGCTCTTCCGCGCGAGCCCGGCGAGATTGAAAAGCTGGTGGGGCGGCCGGACCCCGCCGCTGGAAGCCATTGAGGCCATGTTTCTTCCGAGCAGGCGCAGCTTCGCTTACACCGGCCTGCTGGCCGCGGCCTTCGTAATCGCGCTTGCGGCAAGCTGGACGCCTCTCGGCACCAGGATCGACAACGACGTCTACGACTCGATCTTCCAACTGCACCCGCCGCAGCCGTGGCAGACCGAGTCTGTTGTGCTCGCCATCGACGAACCTTCCCTATCGGCGTTCAACGGCCGCCTGGGCCTCCGCAAAGCCCTGGCCGAAGGGCTGCAGCGCATCGCGTCAGCCGGGCCCAAGGCGGTGGCGATTGACGTGTTGCCCGCCGATAACACCGCCGATGCGAAGGCCGACGATGCGCTGGAGGCCGCGTTCCGTGCCACGCACAATTTGATCCTGCCGTGCGATCTGATGGCCAAGGGCGGCTGGGATGATCCGCTGCAGCGCTTCAGCCGCTGGGCCGCGGCCGTGGGCCACGTTCATCTCGATCTCGATCCGGATGGCGTGGGCCGCGCCCTGGCGCTCGAAAAAGCCGCCGGTCACGACCGCCGCTGGGCGCTCGCGCTGGAAGCCTTTCGGGTGAGCCACGACGCGGCGATTGTGGAGACCCCGCGCGATTTGGAAATCGGGAGCGTGACGATACCAGCCGAAAACGCCACCGGCCGCACCATGCGCATCCGATTTCTGCCGCCAGAGAAAATCCCATCCGTCTCTCTCAAGCAATTACTCGACGACCCCACGCTCGCCCGGCGATTTGCGGGCAAGGTCGTTTTCGCGGGCGTGACCGCCCAGACTGAAATGAAGGACCGCTGGCCGACGCCGAACTCCCCCATCCCGATGTCGGGCGTCGAAGTTCACGCTAACGCATACGAGACCATTGCCCAGCACCAGTTCCTGACGGATGCGCCCAAGGGGTCCGTCGTGGCCTTCTGCTTCTTGCTGGCAGCAGCGGCGGGTATTACCTTCGCGTTTGTGCCGGGCTGGTGGGCGTACGGAATCGCGGCGGTCATTCTGGCGGCGGCACACGCCGTGCCCTACGCGGCATTTACTAAGAACACTGTGTTTCCGTTTTCGCCGGGCGTCTCGACCGCATGGCTCACCTTGGTGACCGCCGCGGCGTGGCAGCATCTCTACGTTCGCCGCCGCATGGTGAAGTCGGAAGCCGAACGCGACCGTTATCAGCACGCCATGCATTTTGTAACGCACGAGATGCGCACCCCGCTCACCGCCATCCAGGGATCGAGCGAATTGATGAGCCGTTACGCCCTCACCGATGAGAAACGCAAGCAGATTGCCCAGCTCATCAACTCCGAATCCAAGCGGCTGGCCCGCATGATCGAAATGTTTCTCAACGTCGAACGGCTTTCCGCGGGCCAAATGGAACTCAAAAAGGAGAGCTTTTCCGTGCGTGAGGTGATGGAGGGTTGCGTGGAACGCACGGCGCCATTGGCCGAACGCAAGCAGATTCGCATCAGCATAGACAAACTCGGCGATGAAGTGCTTACCGGCGATCGCGAGCTGATGGAGTACGCGTTCTACAATGTGCTCAACAATGCAATCAATTACTCCCCGAGCAAGACGGCTGTGACGGTGTCCGGCGGACGTGATGGAGAGCACTACCAGGTCTCGGTGGAGGACCAGGGCATCGGCATGGACCAAAAAGAAGTTCGCAAGATCTTTCAGAAGTTTTATCGAACCCGGAAAGCCGAGCAGTCGGGTGAGGCGGGCACAGGCATCGGTTTATCGATCGTCGAGCAGATCGTCTTGCAGCACGGCGGAAGGATAGATGTAACCAGTGCCCCAGGAAAGGGTTCTTGTTTTACCCTGATATTACCGGTGGCGCATGCGGTGGCTCAGAAACCGCTCGCGGCAAATTGAGAATGCAACGATTACTCATCGTCGAAGATGACGCTGGCGTTCGCACCACCATCGTGAACTTTCTCGAACTCGAAGGCTACGCCGTGGACGCCGTGTCGTCTTCCGATGAGGCCTTGGATCGCTTGAGGCAGAATACCTATCCCATCGTAATCTCCGACATTTACATCGACGGCCGCACGGGGCTGGATGTGCTCGAAGCAGCGCGACGGAAGGACCCGTCCTGCTCCGTCATCCTCATGACGGCGCGCGGCACGATGGAGACCGTGATGGCCGCCACGCGTGGCGGCGCGTTCGACTATATTGCCAAGCCCTTCGATCTCGACCGCATGTTGGAAACGGTCAAACGGGCCGAGGCGTCGCACATCGAAGAGACCGACGAGGTCGCGCCCGAGGAGTTGCCCGAGACCGAGATGATCGGCAGTTCGGGCGCGATGGTCGAGATTTACAAGACCGTTTCGCGCGCGGCGCCGACCGACGCCACGGTGTTGATCGAAGGTGAAACCGGCACCGGCAAGGAACTGGTGGCCCGCATGATCCACCGCAACAGCCCGCGCGCGGCGCAGGTCTTTGTTCCGGTGGACTGCGCGTCCGTCGCGCCCACGCTGCTCGAAAGTGAACTGTTCGGCGCGCTCAAGGGCGCATACACCGGCGCCGATCGCGACCGCGTCGGCGTGTTCGAAGCCGCGCACCACGGGACCGTTTTCCTGGATGAGATCGGCGACATCGACCCGGGATTTCAATTGAAGCTGCTGCGCTTCATGCAGGAGCGCGAAGTCCGGCCGCTGGGCGCATCGCGCTCCAAGCAGGTGGACGTGCGCGTCATCGCGGCTACCAACCGCAGCCTGCAGAAGCTGGTCGAAGAAGGCAAATTTCGCGAAGATCTCTGGTTCCGCATGAACGTGGTGCGCATCGTCATCCCTCCCCTGCGCGACCGCCGCGGCGACATTCCGCTGCTGGCGCGTTTTTTCGTCAACAAGTACAACCAGCGCTACAGCCGCGATGTGAAGCTCACCGAGAGCGGCGTGAAAGCTATGCAGGAGCATGCGTGGCCCGGCAACGTCCGCCAGTTGCAGCATCTCATCGAGCGGCTGACCATCCTGGCGCCCAACGACCGCATCGACAGCGAAGCCGTGCATGACGCGCTCGACTCCATGGAATCGCACGACCACGCCGTGGAGACGCTGGCCGAAGCCGAGACCGAGCAGATCCGCCGCGTGCTCGCCGCGACAGACGGAAACAAGAGCCGTGCCGCGCAGATCCTGGGTATCGAACGGAAAACGCTGTACCGGAAGCTGGAGCGGATGAAGTTGTAGGATGTACGCAGCGGGGCACGGATCATGAGCGCGGTGGAGATCCTGCGAGTCAGGAGGCAGGAAATCGAACAGATCGCCAGACGGCACGGTGCAGGTAATATCCGTGTGTTTGGTTCCGTGGCGCGGGGAGAAGGCTCGGAGGCTAGCGACATCGACCTCCTTATCGACGTCGTCGGCAAGACCAGCTTTTGGTTCCCTTCCGGGATGGCTTTGGAACTTCAGGATTTGCTGGGACGACCTGTAGATGTGCTGACTGAGAGGGCTCTGCATCCATTGCTGCGCGATAAGGTGCTGCGTGAGGCTGTCCCATTGTGAAGGATGACGGCGTCTACCTGACTCACATCCGGGAATGCATTCGCAGGATAGAACGCGGTGCGAGTGTGGGGAAGAGCGAATTCTTGAATCGGACCTGCTCCAGGACGCCGTAGTTCGAAACCTCCAGGTCCTGAGTGAATCTACGCAACGCCTTTCCGACGGACTCAAGGCGCGCTATCCAACGGTAGAGTGGCGTAAGGTCGCTGACTTTCGCAATCGCCTGTGGAGTGTCGCAATAAATTCGTCAGCATCGGAAAAAACGCTTACTAACGCGCGCGGCTCGGAATGTGCCTTGCTGAGCCGCAACCATAAGGGAGCGGTCATGCTCACGTTGTCGCTGCGACAGGCCACTAGTACATGATTACCTCGGCGTGGACCTCGAGATTGTCTGGCAGGCTATTCAGACAGACCTGCCCACGCTCAAGAACGCGATTGTCGAGATCTTGGACTCCACATCCTAGGCAACACGTCAGCTAGAATCGGTTCTCATGCCCCAACTTTTTCCCATCGCCGCCATCACCGACGAGTTCTCTCCCGACATCTCGATCGCCGTCGAGTCCATGAGCCAGATCGGCATGACCGCGGCGGAGCTGCGCTTGGTGTTCGGCAAGAACATCATCGATCTGACTGACGATGAACTGGACCGCGCCAGGAAGATCGTCACGGACAAAGGGCTCAAGATCATCGCCATCGCCTCGCCGCTGCTCAAGTGCGTACTGCCGGATGCGCCGGAGGTCGATTCCCGGTTCCAGCAGGACATCTTCGCCTCCACCTACACGTTCGCGGATCAGCCGCGGCTCACCGAACGGGCATTCGAGATCGCCAAGCGGACCGGCGCCCGCATCGTACGGGTCTTCTCCTACTGGCGAACGGTCGAGCCGGAAAAATGCTTTGACCGCGTGGTTATCGCGCTGAGGGGTCTCGCGGAGAAGGCAGCCAAGCACGATCTGATCATCGGCCTCGAGAACGAGCAGGCCTGCAATATCGCGACCGCCGCCGAAACGGCGCGCGTGCTCGCCGCTATTGACCACCCGAATCTCCAGGTGGTCTGGGACCCCTGCAATGCGCTGGTCTCGGGTGAGAACCCGTTTCCCGAGGGCTACCGGCGCCTGCCCGTCAAACGGATCGTCCACGTGCACGCGAAAGATTGTTTTGTCAGCGATCACAAGCCCACTTTCGGCCCGCTAGGCGAATGCGGGATCGATTGGAAAGGGCAGATCCGGGCGCTCGTGGCCGACGGCTACACAGGCTACATCAGCCTGGAAACGCACTGGCCCGGACCGGGCGGTGACAAGCACGCCGGAAGCATGATCTGCGGGCGAAATCTCAAGACGCTCGTGGCTGCGTGATATTCTGGGAAGCAGACGAGGGCTTTCCCCATGCACCTCCGCTTCACGTTTTTCACGCTTGCCGCTATGTCTCGATTCCGGAGAGTCATCCGCGTGCAAGCCGGTTTTCGGGAGCATGCTTTCAAGAACGTGAATGGCAGCGCCGCCTGGCCCGGCCTCGCGAAAATCATTGGCGTACTCCGTCCCGTTACCTTTGGCAACGCGCGTACGTATCAAGAAGGTGGCTCCAGTATCCAAGATACGGTCTATGCGATGACGCTCTAGCGGCGTCGGTTCAGGTCTTCCATTTCGATGTTCGAGTTTCTCTTCAAATATCCGGCAGCGGTTTTCTCCCGCGGTCAATTTGTATTTCTCGCTCCGTGGCCGGCATGGTTGCTCGCGGTGGCCGTCCTGGCCGCCGCCGGAGCGCTGGCCTGGCATATCTCGCGCCATCGCGGACTGCTTTCCGGCGTGCGCCCCGTCATGGTGTGGCTGCTGGAGACGGCGCTTGTGGCGCTGGTATTGTTCCTGCTGTGGCATCCGGCCATAAGCATCGCCACGCTAAGGCCGCAGCAGAACGTGGTTGCCGTGTTGGTGGACGATTCGCGCAGCATGGCTGCTCCGGAAAATGGAACCACGCGTTTGGCGCAAGTCGAAAAGCTGCTCAACGGCGGCCTGCTGGCGAGCCTCGAAAAGAAGTTTCAGGTCCGACTTTACCGTTTTGGAAAAAACCTGGAGCGCATCCAGAAGCTGGATCAGATGAGTGGCTCCGCGCCCGCCACGCGCATCGGCTTGAGCCTCGAGCAGGCGCTGGCCGAAGGTTCGACACTGCCGCTCGGCGCGGTGGTGCTGCTGAGCGATGGCTCGGATAATTCCGGTGGCATCGACCTCGATACCATCGCGCAGATCCGCCGCGCGCACGTCCCCGTGCATACCATCGGTTTCGGCCGCGAGCGCCTTGCGCGCGATGTCGAGGTTTCCGACGTCTCCTTGCCGTCGCGGGCGTTGGCGGATTCACGATTGAGCGCGGAGGTCACGTTCCGGCAGTTCGGGTGCACGCGGGAAAAAGGGCGCCTCGTGGTTCGCGAGGGCGACCGGCTGCTGGCCTCGCGCGAAATCACTTTTAAAGCGGACGCGGCGCCGCAGACCGAAGCTCTGCTATTCAACGCGGGCCTGGCCTCGCCGCGCAGCTTTCAATTCGCCATCGAGCCCCTTGCCGGCGAGGAGAATGTCAACAACAACCGGATCACCCGTCTGGTCAATGTGACCTCCGCCAAGCCACGCATCCTATATTTCGAGGGCGAGCCCCGGTGGGAATACAAATTCATCCATCGCGGCATCGAAGACGACCGCAGCCTGCAGCTCGACTCGCTCGTGCGCACCACGCAGAACAAGATTTATCGCCAGTGCATCGAGGATTGCAAAGAACTGCAAGACGGATTCCCCTCGAAGCCCGAGGACCTGTTCGCCTTTGACGGGCTGATCATCGGCAGCACGGAAGCGGGATATTTTACGCCGCAACAGCAGGAGCTGATTCGCGAGTTCGTCGACCGCCGTGGCGGCGGGGTTCTGTTTCTAGCCGGACGCGCGGCGTTGAGCGATGGCGGCTGGGCGCACTCTCCGCTCGCCGAACTGCTCCCAGTGCGCATTCCAGAGACGAAAGACACGTTTCACCGCGACCCCGCCACGGCGGAGCTGACTGCGCAGGGGAGCGACAGCGTCATTTCCAGACTGCAGGAAGACCCGAGCCCGAACGCCGAGCGCTGGAAGAAAATGCCGCCCCTGGCGGATTATCAGCAGGTCGGCGAACCCAAACCCGGCGCTTTAACGCTGCTCGAAATGAGCGCCGGCGGGAAGCGTCATCTGCCGCTGCTGGTCACGCAACGCTACGGCCGCGGGCGCACAGCCGTCTTCGCTACGAGCGGAAGCTGGCGCTGGCAGATGATGCAGCCCCTGACAGACAAGACGCACGAGATGTTCTGGCAACAACTGCTGCGCTGGCTGGTGGCGGATACGCCGGGCCGCGTGGCGGCATCCACGCCGCACCCGATCCTGTCGGACGAAAGCCGCGTGCCGTTTCGCGTGGAAGTGCGTGACAAAGGCTTCCATCCGATCTCGAATGCGACTGTCGAGGCCCACATCGTGGGTCCTGGCGGCGTCGCGGACAACATTTCGCTCATGCCGCAACCGCTCGAAGAAGGCGTTTACACGACCGAATGGAGCGCGGACAAGCCAGGATCGTACATGGCCGAAGTCGTAGTACGGCAGGGACAGCAGGAGGCCGGCCGCGATGTGCTGGTGTTCCGCCGCGAAGATGGCGTCGCGGAGAATTTTCGCACCACGCAAAACCGCGAGCTGCTGGAAAAACTCGCTGAACAGACCGGCGGGTCTTATTATCCGGCGAACCGGACGTCGCGCCTGGTCGAGGATATCGCATACTCCGAGGCCGGTATCACCACGCGCGAAACCAAGGACCTCTGGGACATGCCCGCGGTTTTCCTGGCGGCGCTGCTGCTGCGCGCGTCGGAGTGGCTGCTGCGAAGGAAGTGGGGGGTGGTGTGAGAAACGGGATGGGGGGAGTGAGAGAGTGGGAGAGTGGGAGAAACGGCCCGCGGCAACTGTCCCCCTGTCTCCCCATCTCCCCCTCTCCACGTCTCCCCATCTCGCCACCTGCGGTTCTGATCTGCCTTGCTGCAATGCTCTTCGCGTCAGAGTCGCTCCACGCCGCGACCTACTACCTTACTGTCGCCGGGCTCGGCGGCGAACCGGATTACGAGCAGCGCTTCGGTCTCTGGGCTGGGGAGATTGAATCCATTCTGAAATCGGGCGGAGGTGACGCCAAGGTAGAGACTCTCAAGGGTCCGGCGGCCACTCGCGCCAATGTGCGGGCTGCCCTTGAAAAGGTCGCGCAGGCGGCCACGCCGCAGGACGCGTTGGTGGTCATGCTCATCGGCCACGGCAGCTACGACGGCGTGGACTACAAAATCAACCTGCCGGGTCCGGATCTCTCCGGCGCCGATCTGGCCGCGCTGCTCGACCGTGTGCCCGCCGCGCGGCAGCTTGTGGTCAACATGACCAGCGCCAGCGGCGGCGCGATGAATGCGCTGCGCAAGCCCAACCGCGTCGTCATCACCGCCACCAAAACAGGCGCCGAGCGCAATGCAACTGTGTTCCCGCGTTTCTGGGTGGAGGCGCTGCGCGACCCCGCGGCGGACACGGATAAGAACGAGAGCATCTCGGCGCTGGAGGCCTTTCATTACGCGCAGCGCAAGATCACCGAGTATTACGAATCGCAGAAGCGGCTGGCCACGGAACACGCGCTGCTCGAAGACACGGGTAAAGGCGAGGGTGTGCGCACGCCATCGCCCGAGAACAGCGAGGGCTTGCGGGCGGCCGCGTTTCCACTGGTGTGGCTGGGCGCGGCAACATCCATCGCCAACAATCCCGAAAAACGGAAACTGTTCGAGAAAAAAGAACAGCTCGAACAGCAGATCGATCAACTGAAATACAACAAGGCCGCCATGACGCCCGACCAGTATAAGAAGCAGCTCACCGCTCTTCTGCTGGGACTGGCGCAGACGCAGGAGGAGCTGGAGAAGTGAGACGGGGGAGAGGGGGAGAGGGGGGGATGGGGAGACTTCTGTGCCTCGCTGTCTCCGCGGTCATCACCGTTGTTGCCCTTAACGCCCAGACCCTCGAACGTGCGGAATCGCTGTGGAAATTGCACGAATACGACGCCGCCAACAACGCGTTTCGCGATCTGGTCAAGGCGCAGCCCAAGAATCCGGATTACAAAGTCCGCTGGGGGCGATTGTTCCTGGAGCGGTTCAACAGCGCGGACGCGGGCAAGCTGTTTGAAGAAGCCCTCGTCATCAAGAAGGATCACCCCGGCGCTCTGCTGGGACTTGCGCTGGTCGCAGCCGATGGCTTCGAAGCACAGGCGGCGGAGTTTGCGCATCAGGCGCTCGAGGCCGATCCCAAGTTGACCGAAGCGCGCGTTCTGCTCGCGCGCCTGGCGCTGGAAGACAACGATCCTCGCAAGGCCGCCGAAGAAGCCGACAAAGTACTCGCCATTTCGCCCAATGCGTTGGACGCCATGGCCATCCATGCCTCGATCGACTGGCTAGACGATAAGTCCTACACTCCGTGGATCGAGCGCATTCTCGTTTTAAACCCGCATTATGGCGAGGCGTATGCGCTGGGCGCGCACTTTCTCATCCTCAACCGGCGCTATGAGGAAGGCATTCGCTTCTACCGCAAAGCCATCGAGATCGAGCCCGACTTGTGGAGCGCGCACTCGCAGCTTGGCATCAACTTGATGCGCCTGGGCTTTGAGGAGGAAGCCAGAGCGCAACTGGAAGATTGTTACGAGCACCACTACCGCGATGCCGCCACCGTCAACACGCTGACCTTGCTCGACAGCTACAAGAACTTCGTGACCTACCGTAATGGCAATACCATTCTGAAGCTGAGTAAGAAAGAAGCCGAACTGCTGCGGCCGTATTTCGAGCTGGAAATGAAACGCGCCCTTGCCACCTACGAAGAAAAGTATGGCGTGAAGCTCGATAAGCCGGTGCAGGTGGAGGTGTACCCCGATCACGAAGACTTCGCCGTGCGTACCATGGGCTTGCCGGGCTTGGGGGCGCTGGGTGTCACGTTCGGCTACGTGGTTGCCATGGACAGCCCATCGGGCCGCAAAGCCGGAACGTTCCACTGGGCCACTACCATGTGGCACGAACTAAGCCACGTCTACGTGCTCACCGCGACGAAGCATCGCGTGCCCCGCTGGTTCACCGAAGGCATGGCGGTGTACGAAGAGACGGCGGCTTCGCCGGAATGGGGTGATCGCATCGATCCGCAGGTGATCGGCGCGCTCAAGCGCAAGAAATTGCTGCTGGTGGCGGAACTGGATCGCGGCTTCGTGCATCCCACGTATCCGAGCCAAGTGGTGGTGTCGTATTTTCAGGCAGGACGCATCTGCGGATTCATCGCACATGAGTGGGGCTACGCCAAGCTGCTGGCCATGATGCACGATTTCGCGGCCAACGCCACGACCGCGGAAGTGATCGAGAAAGAGCTGGGCATGAAGCCCGAGGAGTTTGATCAGAAGTTTCTCGCGGCTCTCGACGCTGAAACCAAAACTGTCATCGAGGGTTTTGAGGACTGGCGCAAGGGGCTGAAGGAAGTGGCCGCGCTGGCCAAGACGGGCGACTATCCGCAGGTGATCGAGAAGAGCGACGCTATCCGTGATATCTATCCGGATTACGTGGAGCCGGGTAATCTCTACGAGTTTCGCGCCGACGCGTACCTGGCACTAAACAACAAGGCCGCCGCCATCCAGGAACTCGGAAATTACGCCAAAATCGGCGGCCGGAGTCCTGATGCCCTGAAGAAGCTCGCCACGCTGCTGGTGGAAGCAGGGCGCCCCGCTGACGCCGCCGCGGCGCTTGACCGGCTGAACTACATCAACCCCATCGACGAGGAACTGCATCATCGCCTGGGCGATCTCTGGTTTGCGCAAAACAATCTGGAGGGCGCCATTCGCGAGTACCAGGCCGTGCTCGCCGGCAAACCCATCGATCCCGCGACTGCACACTTCAATTTGGCGAAAGCTTACCGCCGCGCCAACCGGACGGACAGCGCCCGCGACGAGCTGGTACTGGCGCTCGAAGCCGCGCCCGGATACCGGCCCGCTCAGAAAATGCTGCTCGAACTGTCACAATCGGAACAAGGAAAATGAGAAGCGCATGTCAACTTTAAGCACCGAGCAACTGCAGTCCGAAGACTTGAAAAGCCGTATCGCCCGATTTCGCGAAGTGGACGCGGAGATTGTCCGGCAGGTCCGTCGCGTCATCGTCGGCCAGGAAGAGGTGCTCGAGCAGATCATGATCGGGCTCTTTGTCGGCGGCCATTGTCTGATCACCGGCTTACCCGGCACAGCCAAGACACTGCTCGTGCGCACACTGGCGCAGACGCTCGGCCTGGCGTTCAAGCGCATCCAGTTCACCCCCGACCTGATGCCATCCGACATTACCGGCACCGACATTATCGAAGAGGACATGACCACCGGCCATCGCACCTGGACGTTCGTTAAAGGCCCCATCTTCGCCAACATCCTGCTGGCCGACGAGATCAACCGCACACCGCCCAAGACGCAATCCGCGCTGCTCGAAGCCATGCAGGAAAAGAGTGTCACAGTGGCCGGACAAACGATGGCGCTTGCGCCACCGTTCTTCGCCCTCGCTACGCAGAACCCGCTCGAAATGGAAGGC
>JBGPKX010000110.1:0-15722 GCA_041486185.1 Bryobacteraceae bacterium
CGACAGCCTGCTGCCCTGCGGCCTGGGTCAGCGCGTGGGCATTTTCGGCGGCAGCGGCGTGGGAAAGAGCACGCTGCTGGCCGCCATGGCGCGCAACCATGCCGCCGATGTGACGGTGATCGCCATGATCGGGGAGCGCAACCGCGAGGTGCGCGCGTTTATCGAACAGGAACTGGGCGATGAAGCCCGCCAGCGCGCGGTGCTGGTGACGGCCACCTCCGACCAGCCGGCGCCCTTGCGCGTGCGCGCCGCCTTCGTGGCTCTGGCGGTGGCCGAGTATTTTCGCGATCGCGGGTCCAAAGTGCTGCTGGTCCTCGATTCCGTAACCCGCCTGGCCATGGCGCAGCGCGAGATCGGCCTGGCGGCGGGCGAGCCACCCAGCCAGAAGGGCTACACGCCATCAGTTTTTCATTTGCTGCCCAAAGTTTTCGAACGCGCCGGAAACTTCCTGCGCGGCTCGATCACCGGGTTCTTCACGGTGCTGGTCGAGGGCGACGATTTCAACGAACCCATCTGCGACGCCGTGCGCGGCATCCTGGATGGGCACATCGTGCTGTCGCGCCGCCTGGGGGACGCCGGACACTACCCGGCCATCGACATCCTGCAATCCGTCAGCCGTCTGACCTCGCGCGTGGCCACCATCGAGCAGCAGGAGGCAGTGCGCAGAGTCCGCGAAGCCATGGCGGTCTACCAGCAGTCCGAGGATCTGGTGCAGTTGGGCGCGTACGCGGCCGGCTCGAATCCGCGCCTGGATGCCAGCATCCGCACCCGGGAAGGGCTGATGCGGTTTCTGCGCCAGGACGCGCACGTGAGCGTTGCACGGGCGGAGACTCTCGAGCAGTTGCATGCGCTCGCGGCGTCGCTCGCCTGACCGGGTCGGGAAGGCATGCAGAGTTTTCGATTTTCGCTGGAACGCGTGCTGGGCTGGCGGCGCACGGAGCTGCGGGCCGAGGAGGCGCGCCTGGCGCCGCTGGTCGCCGAGAGGAGCCGGCTGGATGCGGCCCGCCAGCAAATCACGGAAGCGCGCGAACGGGCGCAGAGCGATCTGCTCGCGGCCGGGCCGATGGATGGAAGCGAACTCGAGGCGCTGGCCCGTTACCGCGCATGGCTCGAAAAGCAGAAAACCGCGGTGGAACGCCAGGACGCGCAATGCGGTGAAAACATCGCCGCACAGCGCGGGCGCATCGTGGAGGCGCACCGCCGCGCCCGGCTGCTCGAAAAACTGAGGGAGCGCCGGCTCGAGGACTGGCGCATAGCTGGGGATCGCGAGATGGAAAGCTTTGCCTCCGAGTCGTTTCTGGCGCGCTGGGAGCGCCGGTACTAGCCGGCGCAAGCGCCCATTCCGGGTGCTGCCACGCAAACCCTGCGCCGCACCTCTAATGCTTCTGGCGCATCCGCCGATGGTTATAGACAGGAGAGTATGGGATGCCTGTGGATGTACTGATCGTCGATGATTCGGCCGTCATTAGAAAGATTCTTCAACGGGTTCTCACACAGACCAATCTGCCAGTGGGGAAGGTGTTGGAAGCCGCCGACGGGCGAGAGGCCATCGAGACCCTCAAACAGCAAGTTGTCGGTCTCATCCTTTCGGACATCAACATGCCCAATATGGATGGCCTGGAATTTCTGGGTGAGCTCAAGGCCAACGATCAATGGAAGAATGTGCCGGTTCTGATGATCAGTACCGAGGGCAGCCAGGCCAAGGTATTGGAGGCGGTTCAACTGGGCGCTCGCGGGTTCGTCCGAAAACCCTTCACGGCCAACCAGATCAAGGAAACGCTGGCTGGAATGCTTTAGCCACGGGCTGAGCTCGTATCGGGAGAACAAACGCCAGATCAGCTCGATCAAACCCTCGATCAAGCCCAGGCCGTGGAGGCCATCCGCAGGGCCACCGAAGAAGTTTCCTCCATCATGCCGCGTGCGCCGATTAGCGCTCAGGAAGCCTACCAGGGGCCGAGCCGTTGACGGTGAAAGTCTGTGGCAGGCGCACGGTATCTGCCCACCCGCTCGCATACCTGGCATCGCTACTGGCAGCTTTCGGCAGGCTTCCGGCACGCATGTCGGAACGCGTTGAGCGACTCCAAAGCGCTCTGATATAATACCGTTCAGATGGTATGCAATTCGGCCCGCAATCGCGGGTGTCACGCCTTGTTTTTCTCCGCCGTTTATCGGTCTTTTTCGTGCGTAAACCGGAACCTGCCCGCCGTGCGCACGGCCGTCCATGTCTAACGGAGGCATCGAGAGACCCTCTAAATGAAAGTCAGCGTTCCCATAGTCCGCGGAATTGAAAGCCTATTCGGCACCCGGGACGAAAATATCCGCCTCCTCGAATCCGGGCTCAAGGTCAGCACGCAGCTGATCGACGACTCGCTTGAGATCGAAGGCGAGCCGGCCAGCGTTTCGCGCGCGGAAAACATACTCGAAGACTACGTGGCGCTGGTGCGCGAGGGGCACGTCTTCAATAACGGCGATCTGAACAGTTACCTGCGGGTCTGCACGGAGGATCCGGCCGTCAGCTTGCGCGCGCTGGTCTCGAGCGGGCGGCAGCGCACATTTGGCAAGAAGGTGCTCGCCCCCAAGACAGTAAACCAGCGGCGCTACATAGAAGCCATCGAGAGGAACGATCTGGTGATCGGCGTCGGCCCGGCGGGCACGGGGAAGACTTACCTGGCGGTTGCCATGGCCATTTCGGCGCTGCTGTCGAAACGCGTGAGCCGCATTATCCTCACGCGTCCGGCGGTGGAAGCCGGGGAACGCCTGGGGTTTCTGCCGGGAACCTTGCAGGAAAAGGTCGACCCATATTTGCGTCCGCTATACGATGCGCTGCACGATATGCTCGATCCCGAAAAGGTGGAAAAGCTGCTGGAGCGGGCGATCATCGAGGTCGCACCGATCGCGTTCATGCGCGGGCGCACGCTCAACGACAGCTTCATCATCCTCGACGAGGCCCAGAACTCGACGCCGGAGCAGATGAAGATGGTGCTGACGCGCCAGGGCTTCGGCTCCAAGATGGTGGTGAACGGGGATATCACGCAGATCGATCTGCCGGCGGGCAGGCGCAGCGGCTTATTGGATGCGCTGGACGTGCTGCGCGGCGTGGAAGGCATCAGTTTTGTCAATTTCGACGAACGCGACGTGGTGCGGCACACCCTGGTGCAGCGCATTGTGAAAGCCTACGAGAAATACAATGAGCTGGTAGGTGCCGGGCGGCAGCTCACGCTGCGGCTGGCCGACAACGCGGTGGAAGCCCCGGCGGGTGCGGCGGGTTCCGCTTCCCCTGACGGCGCCGTGTCTGCGAGCGCTGCCCTTCCGAGCCGCGCGGCGGAAAACGCGCCCGAACCTCCCAACGCCTGAGGGCGTCCCATGCCTGTCCACGAACCACTGGTATTGACGCGCCGCGCTCCATCCGGCATGCGCCGCGGGCAGCTCGAGGAGTTCGCGCGCACATTGCGGCGACACGTGGCCGGCGGGCGCGAGTTTCAGTGTCTGATCACGAACGATGCGGAACTGCGGCGGTTGAATCGGGAGTTTCGGGGGAAGGATTACGCCACGGACGTGTTGTCGTTTCCGGCGGGAGGAGAGGCGGATCGAAAGAATGGACGGGCAGGCATGCCTGTCCTAGGTTCGTTGGGTGAGGTCGCGATATCCGGGGACAGGGCGCGCGCGCAGGCGCGGGAGTTTAGGCACTCGATTCATGACGAGATCTGCATTCTCATGCTGCACGGTGTGTTGCACCTGCTAGGCATGGATCATGAGCGCGACGATGGGGCCATGGCGCGCGGCGAGACGGCCTGGCGCAAGAAGCTCGGGCTGCCCACCGGATTGATCGAGCGGGTGGACGCATGAGCTGGGCGTTGCTGGCGATCACAATATTGGCCACGCTGCTGGTGGCGCTGGTCAGCTCCGTACAATTGCTTTATCTGGAGAGCCAGCGGCTGCGCACGCGCGATCTGCCGTCGCTCGAGTTTTTCAAGAGCGTGGTCGAGGAGAAGATCGGATTCGAAACCGACGAGGGCGCGCTGGCTTTTTCTTTGCTCAAACACGCGACGCTGGTAATTCTGGGAGTGCTGGTGCTGGCCGACTTTCTTACGCGTCCGCTGACCGTGCAGGTTTTTCTGGAAGCTTGTGTCATGGCTGTGCTGCTGATGCTGGTGGCGAGCTACGGCGTTCCACAGATTTCCTACAGACGTTCGAAGGGCCACTGGCTGGTTCCCCTGACCCCGCTGCTGCGCGCTCTGGCCCTGGCTATGAAACCCGCCACGGCAGTTTTCCTGTTTTTCTATTCGCTGATTGAAATTGCCGACGAAAAGAACGGTGCCGAGGAAGCGGCCACGCCGGCGGAGAACATCGAAGCGCTGATCGAGGCCGGCAGAGAAGAAGGTTTGATCGAGGAGCAGGACCGCAAGCTGATTCAATCGGTGGTGGAGTTCGGCGACAAGGTAGTGCGCGAGGTGATGACGCCGCGTCCAAATATCGTCGCCATCTCGGTGGATGCCACGCTCGAAGAACTACGACAGCTCGTCATCAACGAACAATACTCGCGCATTCCCGTGTACGAAGGATCGATCGACCAGATCATCGGCTTTGTGCATGTGCGCGACATGTTCGAGCTGGAAGAAGACGAGCGCGTGCGGCGCACGGTGCGCGAGCTGATGCGGCCCATCCGCTTCGTCCCCGAAAGCAAGCCGGTGAACGATCTGATGCGCGAGATGCAACAGGACAACACGCACATGGTGGTCGTTGTGGACGAGTACGGCAACACGGCCGGCCTCGCGACCATGGAAGACCTGGTCGAAGTGATCCTCGGTGAAATCCGCGACGAGCATGAGCCGGATTCCGACGTGAAGGAGGATGGCGCGGGCGGCTACATCGTCTCCGGCAACTTCGACGTGGCGAGGCTCGCGGACCTGTTCGAATTCCGCCCGCAGGGGGAGATCGAATCGACCACGGTGGGCGGCCTGGTGACGGAGTGGCTGGGACGCGTGCCGAAGGCGGGAGAATCAGTGGAGCGCGACGGACTGCACATTGACGTGCTGGCGAGCGACGAACTGCGCGTGGCGCAGGTGCGGGTGCGCAGGTCCCAGGCGGTGGCGCATGAGTGAAGCGACTCCGATGAATGAGACGGCGGCGGGTTTCCGCTCGGGATTCGTCTCCATTCTGGGCCGGCCTAACGCGGGAAAATCAACGCTGCTCAACGCGCTGGTGGGGTCGAAGATCGCCATCGTGGCCGATAAACCGCAGACCACGCGCACGACCATTCAGGGCGTCGTGACCACCAGCCACGCGCAGATTATATTCGTCGATACGCCGGGGATTCACAGAGCCGATTCGGCCATCAACAAACGCATGATGGAGACCGTGCGGGCGGCGCTCGAAGACCGCGACCTGCTGTTGTTTCTGGTGGACGCGTCGCGCGAGTTCACGCACGCCGATGCCCACGCCATCGATCTGCTAAAGAAAACCGCGACACCTACCCTGCTCGCGCTGAACAAGATCGACCTGCTCAAGGAGAAGGCGCGCCTGCTCACGCTGATCGAACACTACCGGAAGCTCCACGATTTCGCCGAGTACTTACCGGTATCGGCCGCGACCGGCGAGAATCTGGACCGGCTTCGCGAGATCATTGTGGCGCGGCTGCCCGAGGGTCCGGTTTACTTTCCGCCGGATCACATGACCGACCAGCCGGAGCGATTTCTGGCGGCCGAATTAGTGCGCGAGAAGATTCTCCATGAAACACGGCAGGAAGTGCCGCACTCGATAGCCGTGCTGGTGGACCAATGGGAAGAATCGGCCGGGCTCATCCGCATCTTCGCGACTATATACGTGGAGAAGGATGGCCAGAAAGGGATCGTCATCGGCGCGGGCGGCGCCATGCTCAAGCGCATTGGAACGCTGGCGCGCGAAGAGATGGAACGATTCTTCGGCAAGAAGATATTTCTCGACCTGCACGTGAAGGTGAAGCCGGCGTGGCGCGAGAAGCCAGCCTTCTTGGATGCGCTCGACTGGCGTACAATGGCCGGGAAGGATGAAATATAAACTCGCAAGCGGAATTTTCTTAGCGGCCCTGGCCATGGGCGCGGCGCTGAACGGGAGCACGCGGGCGGCTCTGTATCCGACGCAGCAGTTGTTCCTCGCCGACAAGCAACGGTCCGACGATTCGATTTACGACCACGTGAAGCGGAAACTGGCGAACGATCCCGACGTCAAGGGCGGCGCGCTGGATATCGAAGTGAAGGAAGGCGTGGTCACGCTGCGCGGCAAAGTTGAAACCGAGAGGCAGAAACAAAAGGCGGAAAGACTCGCCAAAAAAGTGAGCGGCGTCAAAAAAGTCGTCAACGAAATTCAGCTCTCCACGAAGTAGAGGCTATGCGCTTCACTCGCCGCCAGTTTAGTGTCTCGCTGCTCGGTTCGCTCGCGCCGTTGACGTTCGCGCAGGAATCGCCCGACATGCTGGTGGACCGCGTGTCGAGCGGTTTTCGATTCACCGAGGGGCCCGCGTGGTCGCGCGAGGGCTTTCTGCTGTTCAGCGATGTTCCCAACGACAAGATCATGAAGTATGTACCGGGGCAGAAGCCCACGGTGTTCCGCGAGAATTCGAACGGGGCCAACGGAAATTGCTTCGACGCGCAAGGCCGCTTTTATACCTGCGAGAGCCGGACGCGGCGTGTGGTGCGGATGGATAAAAAGGGCGAGATGCAAGTACTTGCCGACAAATGGGAGGGCAAGCGCTTCAATGCGCCCAACGATATCGTGGTGCGCAGGGACGGCCACATTTTTTTTACCGATCCGGCGTTCGGCAATCAGGCGGACACGCGCGAGCTGGATTTCTACGGCGTGTATCACATCGCGCCCAAAGGCGAGCTGCGGCTCATCGCCAAACCGGCGGGCCGGCCCAACGGGATCGCGCTTTCAGGGAACGGCCACATCCTTTACGTCGCCAATTCCGACGACCATAACGTGCGCGCTTACGACGTGGACCGCGGGGGAGAGGTTTCGAACGAGCGCGTGGTGATCTCCGATATCGACGGCGTGCCCGATGGCATCCGCGTGGATGACAAGGGGAACATTTACGTCACCGCGAACGGCGTGATCATTTACGACGCGCAAGGCAAGCACATCGAGACCATCGGACTCCCGGAGGCTCCCGCGAACTGCACGTTTGGCGACTCCGACTTCCAGACGCTATACATCACCGCGAGAACGTCGCTCTACCGCGTGCGGCGCGATGTGAAAGGGGCGTTGCAGTATTAAGCGCCGCATTCTGAGAGGCAGGCGGCGGTATCCAGCGCGGCCCATCCTGGGCGTGGGCGCCATCATCCTGAAGCGGAACAGCGTGCTGCTGGTGGAACGCGGAAAATCTCCCTTGAAGGGCTACTGGTCGCTGCCGGGAGGTGTGCTCGAAACCGGGGAACACCTGGAGGAAGGCATCCGGCGCGAGGTACTGGAAGAGACCGGACTCGTGGTGGAGCCCGTGCGTGTGATCACGATCTTCGAGCGAATCATGCGCGACGGGAAGGGCAAGGCGGAGTATCACTACGTGCTGATCGATTATCTTTGCCGGGTGACCGGCGGCGCGCTCCAGGCGGCGGACGATGTAAGCCGCGTCGCATGGGTGCCGCGGCAGGCGCTGGCACGGTATCAGATCACGGAGGGGACGCTGCCGGTTATCGAGAAGGCTTTTCGGGAACGGGCAGGGGCATGAATGCCGATTCCACCTCGATGAACCACACCAGCGCGGATGTTCTGGAGTTCGAATCGCTGCGCGAGCTGCTGGCGCGTTACATGGCCAGCCCGCTGGGCCGGGCGGAGCTTTCGAAAGTCCAGCCGCGCACGGATCGCGCGCGCCTCGAAGAAGAACTGGCGGAGGCGGAGGAGGCGACTGAATATCTGCGCGCGGCAAGCAAGCCGCAACCGGCAACGCGCGGGGCGGCCATCCGCATCAATTTCAGCTCGATCCCCGACATCACGGCATCGGTGCACAAGCTGCGCATCGAAGGGGCCGCTCTCGAACCGAAAGAAATCTCGGACGTGCTGGGATTTCTCGACAGCGCGGCCGATGCGCGATCCATCCTGCAAAGCGTGGCCGAGCGGTTCCCGCGGCTGGGCAGGCGCGCGCAGGCGATCGGTGAATTCCGAACGCTGCTCAACGATCTCGCGGGCAAGATCGAGCCCGACGGGACCATCCCCGATTACGCCAGCGTCGCGTTGGGGCGGCTGCGGCGCGACATCGAGAGACAGAAGAAATCCGTACAGGACTCGCTCGAACGTTTTCTGCGCGCGCACCACGAAGAAGGCGTCCTGCAGGAAGAATTCGTCACCATCCGCAACGAGCGCTTCGTGGTTCCGGTGATCGCCGGACAGCGGCGCAAGATTGACGGCGTGATTCACGGCGCCAGCTCGAGCGGCCACACGCTTTTCGTCGAGCCGCTCGAAACCATCGACCTCAACAACGAACTGGTGCGCCTCACGGAAGAAGAAATGCGTGAGGTGCACCGCATCCTGCGCGAACTTACGGAACGCCTGCGTGGCTATGCGGACTCCATTCTCAGCACGCTGGTCACCATGGGCGAGCTGGAGCTGATTTTCGCGAAAGCCAAGTTCGCGGCGGAGTTCGATTGCGTGCGGCCGCGTTTCAGCCCGGAAAACGCGCCGCGGCTGTGGCTGAAACACGCGCGGCATCCGCTGCTGGAGGATGTTCTGCGGCGGGAACGAAAAACCGCCGTGCCCATCAGTCTGGAACTGAATGCCGCATGCCGCACGCTGCTCATCAGCGGGCCGAACACCGGCGGAAAGACGGTGGCGCTCAAAACCGCCGGCCTGCTGGCGCTGATGGCGCAGGCGGGGCTGCCGGTCCCGTGCAGCGAAGCGGAGTTTCCCATCGTCGGGCAGGTGCTGGCCGACATCGGCGACTATCAGTCGATCGCGCAGAGCCTCAGCACGTTTTCGGCGCATATTTCGCATATCCGCGAAATGCTCCTGGATGTGACGCCGGATTCGCTGGTGCTGCTCGACGAGATCGGCTCGGCCACCGATCCGGAAGAAGGCGGCGCGCTGGGCGTAGCCGTGATCGATCACTTCCGCGCGTCGGGCGCGTTCACGCTGGCGTCCACACATCTGGTGGCACTCAAGATATACGGAGCGAACACGGAGGGCGTGCTCAACGCGTCCATGGGCTTCGATGACGAGACGCTTGCGCCCACTTATAAGCTCCACGTGGGGCTGCCGGGTAAATCGGCGGGGCTGGATATTGCGTCGCGGCTGGGAATGCCGGAATCCATCATCCGGCGGGCGCGTGAATCCATGAGCGATCGCGAGCGCGACATCTCGCGGTTCCTGAGCGAGCTGCACCGCCGGGTGGAAGAGGCCTCGGCGCGTGAGAGGCGGCTGGCCGAGATGCAGGTGGAACTGGCGGCGCGCGAGAAAGAGCTGGCGCGCGAGTGGGAAAAGCGCGAATCGGCCAAGCTGAAGGAGCTGGAGCGGCGATGCGAGCTGGTGCTGGCCAACTTCGAATCGCAGGCGCGGGAAACGATCGAGCGCATGCAGCAGACCGCCGAGCGCAAGAAAGCTATGGAGCAGGCGCAGCGCAGCGTCGCCAAAGCCAAGCGCGAGCTGCGGGAAGAGTTCGAGACCACGGTGCTGGCCACAAAAGATGACGCGCGTCAAGGCGAGCTGGGGCAGCGGCTGAAAATCGAAGAGGGCGCGCGGGTGCGTCTCAAAGGGATTCGCGAGCCGGCGCGTGTGCGGCGCGTGCTGGGCGAGGACCGCATAGAAGTGGAAGCGGGCTTCATGAAGATGCAGGTACCGGTGGAGGATGTTCTGGAAGTGTTGCCCGCGGCGGATGGGGGCGGCAAGCTACCGAAGAATGTCAGCTTCCATCCGGCGCCACAGCTCAATCCCGCGGCGCAGGAAATCAACGTCATCGGCGAACACGCCGAGGAAGCGTGTGCGCGCGTGGAAAAGTTTCTGGATAGCGCAGTAATGGCCACCGCCAGCCGCGTGCGCATCGTGCACGGCCACGGCATGGGCGTGCTGCGCAAAGCCATCGCCAAGCTGCTGGCCGAAAGCCCGCACGTCGAGAAGTATTACCCGGCGCCGCAGAACGAAGGCGGAGCGGGCGCGACGATCGTAGAGTTAAAGAGCTGAAAGCACCTGTTGGGCGTGGCCTTCGGGCTTCACTCTCGTGAAGATTTTCTCGATCTTGCCGTCCTCGCCGATCAGGAACGTGGTGCGCACGATGCCCATCACCTTTTTTCCGTACATGTTTTTCTCTTTGTAGACGTCGTAGGCGACAGCAGCTTTCTTTTCTACGTCGCAGAGCAGCGTGAACGGAAGGCCGTGCTTGGCTTTGAACTTCGCCTGCGCCGCCGGGGTGTCGGGCGAAATGCCGAGCACGACGGCGTCCTTTTTGTTGAACTGCTTGATGGCGTCACGAAACTCGTGCGCTTCGATGGTTCAACCAGGCGTGTCCGCGCGGGGGAAGAAGTAGAGGACGACCTTTTCGCCTTTGAGTTTGGAAAGCTGGAAAGGTTCGTCCGTATCGGTCTGGAGCTTGATGTCGGGGGCTTTGTCGCCTTCTTTGAGCATTTAGCTTGAATTCCTCTCAGCCATGATTCCTCCTTGCCGCCATATATCACAAATGCGCAAGCGCCATGAGATTGCGTCGGAGGCCCGCAGTCCGGTGCTCAGCGCATCGATCCAGTCCTCCACTCGGCGAACCGGTCCGCCGCAAAACGCACGGCGGCGTCTGGCGTGATCATTATTTTCGCAAGTGCCGCACGGTCCGGCTCGCCGTCCTCGCGAAGATGCAGTTGATACCAGCCGCGGCTGTGCAACAGGACGGTGCGATCCATCCCCGATCGCTTGGGAGGGGCCGGGAAACGGATCTCGGCGCGGTCCGTCGTGCTCGGCATCTGGTAGTAGCGATCGTCGCTTACGGCCAGGTCCGGCAGGACATCTTTGCCATCTGATGTTCTGGCCGACTGCGCAGGGACACGGTCGATCTTGACTTCTTGAGCCAGTCCGTAGGCCACGGTGAAAGAATTGAACGCCCAGAAGCCCACCGGTGGGCGTAGCCGGATGCGCAGCCGATCTCCCCGCACACGGCTCACGTCGAGTGGAATCACCCGGTCTTCCGACAGCAAAGGCCCGCCGCCGAGCAGCGTGCCGCGCAACTCCCAGCCCGTTGGCTCCTCGACCTCAATCCGTAGCCGGTAGGTTTCCTCGCGCTCGGCCCAGGCATGCACGGCTTGCGCCGCGGCTGGATCGCGATCGAGCGACGCGAGCCACGTGGCAGCTTCCCGGCCGCGCAGCTCGACAATCTTCTTAATCATGTAGGAGCCCCACAACCCGGTCGCGGCGTTCGCGATCAGGTTGGCTTTGGTGGCTCCTTCGGGCTTGGGGAATGCGAGGGTGACTTCCTGTCGCAGACTGCCGTCCGGGCCGGCGATGGCATCCGGCTCCCAGATCTTCCGGTCGGTCGAGGCAAGCCATGGACGCAGATCGTTGCCGTAACGGTCGTGCGCCGCGGTAAGCGTCTGGATGCCAGTAAGCCCATAAAGATTGCCGTGCTCGTCGGCCACCACGCGCGTGCCCGGCTTGTGGTCGACTACCCACAACTCCATGAAGTTCGTGAACTGCGTCTCATCCACTTCGTTGGTCAGAAGCAGGCGGTAAAGCCCGTTCTGTTCGCGCAGATGCTCCAGTTCCGAGTAGTCGTCCCGCTCCAACCCTCGTGTGATGGCGCCCCCGTAAGGCTCGGCGTCGAAGACGTACTGTGTGCCATCCCACGAGTAGACGAATGGACAGGATTGCTTAGTCGCCGCCACGATTGCAATCAACGTGCCGAACGCCGCGGCCGCGATTAGAAGGGAGAGCCCAACGGTGCGCGCAATCGACGTTTCTCGCCGCTCGACCCAGAGGCGCTGCACATCCTGGAGTGCGATGCTGTAGGGCGCCTGCTGCACTTTTGCGACAATCGTACCCTGATTGACGACGCCTCCAGGTGGGTCGAATCCGATTTCCTGGCCGGTCTTGGTGGTGACGCCCACGATGTGTTCCTGTTGCGGCTGAGCTACACTGCCGGTGTCCAGTTGCTTCACCTTGCGGACCGTGCAGCCGGTATTCATCCACAAGAGTACGGTGGAGAGGACTACAGCCAAAATCCGTCTGGGAATGGGCGAATATCTCATGGCTCACCTTGGGCGTTCATAGGATATCAGTGCAGCCGGTATCAAAGTAGGATGAGATTCGTGCCTGCCCAACTCTTCCAGGGGTGACGCGCTAACCTAACCTGCGACGCAGCACTTCATTCAGGGCTGCGGGGTTTGCCTGGCCGCGCGAAGCTTTCATGACCTGACCGACAAAGAATCCCAGAACGGTCGTCTTGCCGCCGCGATATTGCTCGACTTGCTTGGGGTTGGCCGCGATCACTTCGTCGACGATTTTCTCGATCGCTCCCGCGTCGCTGATCTGCTTAAGTCCTTCGCGCTCGATGATGGCCGCCGGCGCGTCGCCAGTGGAAAACATTTTGGCAAACACCTCTTTGCCCTGTTTGCCGCTGATCGCGCCGTTGCGAGTCAGTTGAATCAGCTCGCCGAGATGGTTCGCCGTGATGGGCGATTCGCCGATCGACTTGGCGGCCGCCTTCAACGCCGCCGCAAGGTCTCCCATCACCCAATTGGCCGCGGTCTTCGGGTCGCCTGCAATCCTGGCAGCTTCTTCGAAATACTCGCTGACCGCGCGGTCGGCAGTGAGCCAGTTGGCGTCGTATTCCGGCAGGCCGTACTGTTCGACAAAACGCTCCCGCTTCCGGGCCGGCAGCTCTGGCATGGCGGCGCGCACGCGGTCGCGCCAGGCATCGCTGATGCGCAGCGGCACCAGGTCCGGCTCGGGAAAGTAGCGGTAGTCGTGCGCGTGCTCCTTGCTGCGCATGCCGATGGTCTCGCCGCTATCGGGGTTGTAGTGGCGAGTTTCCTGTTCGACACGGCCGCCCGACTCGATGAGCGCCACCTGCCGGGCGATTTCGTAGTCCAGCGCCATTTTCAAGAATCGGAACGAGTTCAGGTTCTTCACTTCGGCTTTGGTGCCGAATTTCTCCGCGCCCTTCAGACGCACCGAAACGTTGGCGTCGCAGCGGAGCTGTCCCTTCTCCATGTCACAGGCGGAGACCTCGACGAACTGCATCATCTGCTTCAGCTCGGTCAGAAAGGCGTACGCCTCGTCGGAACTGCGCATGTCGGGCTCGGTCACGATTTCGATGAGCGGCGTGCCGCAGCGGTTGAGATCGACGTAGGAGTAGCGGTCGGAATCGCTGAAACCCTCGTGAACGCTTTTGCCGGCGTCGTCTTCCATATGGACGCGCGTGATGCCGATGCGTTTGTGCGTGCCGTCGACCGAGACATCCACCCAGCCGTGCTCGGCGATGGGCTCGTCGTATTGAGAGATCTGATAGCCCTTGGGCAGGTCGGGATAAAAATAATTCTTCCGCGCGAAACGGGATAGCGGGCGGATCGCGCAATTCAGCGCCATGCCGGCGCGCATGGCCATCTCGACGGCCTCGCGGCTCAGCACCGGGAGCGCGCCGGGCAGACCCAGACACACCGGGCAGACGTTGGTATTGGGTGGCGCGCCAAAGCTGTTGGGGCAGCCGCAGAAGATCTTGCTCGCCGTGGCGAGTTGCACGTGCACTTCAAGGCCGATGACGGGCTCGTACCTGGAAATTACTTCTGGCGGAACGAATTCCGCGACGGAGGACATCGGAACCATTATAGGAGGTAGGCAAATCCGACGACAAAATCAAATGGGTCGCGAATGAACGCAGATGAACGCGAATTTAAACGTCGCCAAAAATGGGGCGCGGCATAATGCGCCACTCGGAATTCGCGTTCATTCGCGTTGATTCGCGGCGAAGATCAATAGTGGCTCTTCGCGAGCGGTGCTTGCTCTGCGTGGAAAGCTGACTGGCGTGGTCGCGTGATTGTATACTGAAATTTCAGCATGGACATGTAGAGTCTTCGAGGAGCGCACGATGCGCCCGCACTCTGCCCTGCATCCAAGAAATCAGCCATGAGCACCGTCGCGATTGATAGCCAGTTACACAAAACGATCCGGTTTTATCAGGCGTCCATCGGGAAAAAAGTCGTGATGGCGGCGACAGGCGTGGTCCTGTTCGGCTATCTCGTTGGCCACCTGGCCGGAAACATGCAGGTGTATCTCGGGCAGGAGCAGATGGACAAGTACGCGGCATTCTTACATTCCATGCCGCCGCTGCTCTGGGGGGTGCGCGTACTTTTGCTGGTTTGCGTCGTGATGCACATCGTGGCGTCTATCCAGCTCGCGCGTCTGAAACAGGAAGCGCGGCCGGAACGGTACGCAAAGAAGCAAGCCATCGGGTCCAGCTACGCTTCGCGCACCATGATGTGGAGCGGGCCCATCATCGCGGCGTTTGTGATCTATCACATCCTGGATCTCACCACGGGCGCCGCGAACACCATGCAGTACCGCGAGCTGCACGCTTACGAGAACCTGGTGTATAGCTTTCGGCGCATTCCGGTCTCGGCGTTCTACATCTTCGCCATGCTGCTGCTGGGCACGCATCTCTACCACGGGCTGTGGAGCATGTTCCAGAGCCTGGGCTTCAGCCATCCCCGCTATACGCCGCTCGTGAAGCGCGCGGCTGCCTGGGTGGCAATCCTGCTGGGGGCGGGATTTATCTCGATTCCCATCGCGGTGATGACGGGCCTGGTGGGCTCAAACCTCTGATGGAACTCCATTCGCAGGTGCCCTCGGGGCCGATCGAAAAAGCCTGGGACAGGGCCAGATTCGACATGAAACTGGTCAACCCGGCGAACAAGCGGAAATACAACATCATCGTGGTGGGCTCGGGCCTGGCGGGAGCGTCGGCGTCGGCCACGCTGGGCGAGCTGGGGTACAACGTCGGCTGTTTTTGTTTTCAGGACAGCCCGCGGCGCGCGCACTCCATCGCCGCGCAAGGCGGCATCAACGCGGCCAAGAATTATCAAAACGATGGCGACAGCATCTATCGTCTGTTCTACGACACGGTAAAGGGCGGTGATTTCCGCTCGCGTGAAGCCAACGTTTACCGGCTGGCACAGATCAGCGTGAACATCATCGACCAGTGCGTGGCGCAAGGCGTTCCGTTCGCGCGCGAATACGGCGGAACGCTGGCCAACCGCTCTTTTGGCGGCGCGCAGGTTTCGCGCACGTTCTATGCGCGCGGCCAGACGGGACAGCAACTGCTGCTGGGGGCCTATCAGGCGCTGGAGCGGCAGGTGGCCGAAGGGAAGGTGAAGATGTTCCCGCGCAACGAAATGCTAAGCGTGGTGGTGATCGACGGCAAAGCGCGCGGCATTGTCACGCGCGACCTGATCACCGGCAAAATCGAATCGCACCTGGCCGACGCAGTGGTGCTGGCTACCGGCGGCTATGGCAATGTTTATTACCTTTCGACCAACGCGCGCGGCTCCAACTGCACCGCCATCTGGCGTGCGTATAAGCACGGGGCGGCATTCGCCAATCCTTGCTTCACGCAGATTCACCCCACGTGCATTCCGGTATCGGGCGATTACCAATCGAAGCTCACGCTGATGAGCGAATCGCTGCGCAACGACGGCCGCATCTGGGTGCCGAAAGCCAAGGGCGACAAACGCTCGCCGGACAAAATCCCGGAGGCGGAGCGCGACTATTATCTGGAGCGGCGATAC
>JBGPKX010000111.1:0-15490 GCA_041486185.1 Bryobacteraceae bacterium
CCCAGATAATGCGCGCCAGGCGAAGCACTTCCTCGTTCATCGTCTGCGTTCCCCAGGAGCTTGTTGAAAGAATGCTTCGGACACCGCTCGCTTACACGCGCGGCTCGGCAACAACACTGAATGCAACGAGCGCACTCTGAGCCGCGACCGTAAGGAAACGGTGGCTTTGAGTTGTTCTGAGTGGCGCCGGAAATTCTCTGCCCACTATGCCAGCTTGTCGAGGTCGATGCCGCCGTCCCAGTGCTCGTTCGAGCGCAGCAGCTCGTCCCAGGTCAACTCATGGCCTTGATACGCCGCTTGCCGGCCCAGCATGGCCGACAGGGCGGACTCCACGCCCGCGGCGGCCTGATTGTGGAACTTGCCACTGGTGATGCTGCCGATGAACGCCTTCTGCTTCTCGGAATCTGCCTGCGCGAGATTGTCCGAGAACGCGCCGCTGGCCGAGAATTGCCCGGCTTCCGCCGCCGGCTTGTCGCCTCCGAAGATCCACTGTTCCTCACCCCAGACGCCCAACGGTCCGGAGTAAGGCGATTGCGACGAACCCCGCGTTCCATAGAAGCGCTCGTTCGCATCGAACTGCCCTTTGCCGAACTGCGTGGAGCTGAAGCTCACGTGGACATCGTTCGGATACTGAAACACAACATTGTAGTGCGAGGAACAGGTGTCACCGGGACGGTTGCGGCCGATCCTTCCATTCCGGCCCACGGCCTTCACCGGATGTCCCTGCAGCACCCAATTGCAGATGTCGATGACATGAATATTCTGCTCGACAATGATGTCGCCGGAGAGCATCCGGTCCTGCAGCCAGTTGCGCAGGCGTCCGAGCGTCCCCGAAAGGTTCGGAAAATTGGGATCTATGGCGGGACAAAAGTAATGGACCTCGCCGGAAACGATCTCGCCCAGCGCGCCCGCATGAATGCGCTTCACCAGCTCGGCATATGGCGGCGCCATGCGGATCTGGAAGCCGACATCCAGGCTCAGCTTGCCCTCCGCCTTTTTGCCGATTTCGAGCACTCGCCTGGTTCCCGGGACGTCGAGGGCCACGGGTTTTTCGCAATAGACGTGCTTGCCCGCGGCCACGGCGGCCGCCAGGTGCTCGACATGGAAATATGGGGGCGTCGCGATCACAACAGCGTCCACTTCTTTGGACTCGATGATCTGCTGGTACGCCTTCGGCCCGACAAACGTCTGGGCGACGCCAGATTGTCCTTTGGCCGCGGACAGCTTGTCGATCTTCTGCTTGGCGGCGTCCAGCCGGTCCTGAAACATGTCCGCCACCGCGATCAGGCGGGCATCGGTATCGTGCAGAATCGTCTCGGCGTGGGTGGTGCCGCGGCCTCCACAGCCCAGCAGCCCTACGCGCACCGCCGAGTTCGCCTGCATGCCGCGCACCAGTTGCGGCTTCAGAATCGTGAATGCCGCCGTGCCAGCCGCTGCCTGCAAGAACCCGCGCCGGCCGATGTTTTCGTCGCTCATTGCCCTGTCTCCTTTAGCCAATCAACTTCTCTAAATACGCCTTCGCCGCGAGGATGTCTTTGGCCTGCTCCGCGCCTTCGATCTCGCGCTCGATCGTGACAGCGTTCTGATAACCGACCTTCTTCAGCAGCGCGATCAGCGCCGGGAAGTTCACCTTGCCCTGGCCGATCGGAACCTCGCGGCCGAGCTGCTTGGGATCGGTCGGATAGAGTCCGTCTTTGGCGTGTATGCCCATGATATACGGTGCGAGCAACTCCACGGCGTCCAGCGGATTCGCCTTGCCGTAGAGGATCAGGTTGGCCACATCGAAATTGACGCCGACATTGCCCAGACCCACATCTTTGATGGCGCGGACCAGCGTGATGGGCGTCTCCTGCCCGGTCTCGCAACGGAACGTCTGGCCGTTGTGTTTGCAATACTCGGCCACGGTGCGGATGGCTTTGACCGCTTCCGCGTAGAGCGGCTCGTTGGGGTTTTCAGGAAGAAATCCGCAATGCGTTTGCACGCCGGGAATGCCGGCTTTCTTGGCAAAGTCCGAGACCTGCTTGATGCGCGTGGTGCGCACCTCTCGATACTGGCGCGGCACCAGGCCGATCGTCAGCGGTCCTTGATAGAAGTCATAGGTCTCGGGAGGCGGGCCCACTGCAACCGCGGCAGTTGCCTCGACGCCGTGTTTGGCCAAGGCATCGCGCAGCTTCGCGACGGTACCGTCATCGAACGCCTCGATGACCAACTGGCAGGTCGGGAACCCGAGGTCGTGCACGTGTTTGATGGCGGGTTCGGGATTGTTGGATATGCCCGTGATCACGCCGAGGCGCATCTTTTTTCGAACCGGGGATTGCGCGGCCATCCGTAGCGCGGTGGTTGCGGCAGCCGCCCCCAAGAGTTGACGCCGGTTATAAGAGGCAGTCATGAGTCTTAATGTATTCCTTTCGCACGGGCGCTGGTAAGATCGCGTGAATTTCAGACACGAAGGAACCAGCCGCGGCGGTACATCACATATGCGATTCCAAACATCAGCAGCGTGTAAGCGACGGCATAGAGTAACGATGCGTTGATCGGAGACCAAAGCCAGCCGAACAGGGTATGAAAGAGCCAATCGCGCAGCGAGACGGACTGTCCGCCTGAAGAAAAGCGCACCGCGTTGAACAATTCGTCCAGAAGTTCAGACGCCAGGTACACCGTGATGGCGTTCATGCCCATGATGACGAGCGGCTTCATGAGACGTCTATAGCCGAGCGCGTCGACGCACCATACCATGATCGCCAACATCACGAAGTCCAGTCCCGCCATGAAAAGGGAGAACGAACTCGTCCACAGTTTCTTGTTGATCGGCAGCCATGTGTTACAGATCAAGCCTGCTGCGATCAAAACACTTCCGGCGAAAAACAGCCAGGTGGTCCGCTCCCCAAATGTGCGCTCGAGGCGCAGGATATGGCCCGCCATGATACCGAACAGCACCGTTGCAATTGCGGGGAGCGTGCTGACGATGCCTTCCGGATCCCAGGTTCTCGTCTGGGCGTAATTGTGTGCCCCGAGCACGATCCGATCGATATAGTGAGCGAAGTTGCCCTCGACGTCCAGACGGCCGGAACCGTATCCAGGAACCGGGACCAGCGCCATCAACAGCCAGTAGCCAGCCAGGAGAGAAACAATCCAGATGATCTGGCCGCGAATTTTGGTATTCAGGTAAATCGCCACAGCGATCAGATAACAAATGGCGATGCGCTGCAAGACTCCGAGAAGGCGCTGCGTGGACAGACTGAAGGCGGGGTACGCGTAGACCACTAGTCCCAGCACATAGAGAATCAGCGCTCTCCGAAATGCCTGCGTAAAAAGTTGGGTGCGTGATGCTCCGGTCGCCATGCGACGGTCGAGCGAGAGGGTCATGGCGACACCAACGATCCACAGAAACGATGGAAAGACCACGTCGGTGGGAGTCCAGCCGTTCCATTCCGCGTGCCGGAGCGGTCCGTATACGTGGTCCCCGTCGCCGGGAGTATTGACCAGGACCATGAGAGCCATCGTCGCGCCGCGAAATGCGTCAAGAGAAACGAGCCGCTGCGCGACAAACGGTTTTTTCGTGGGTGGTTGCGCGACAGGTTCAGTAGAAAGCTGCGCCATGGTAGATTCGACCATCCATCATACTCCGGTGGCGATTCATTAAACGGGAGATTCGGAGCCGGTGTGCGGTCTTACCTTCTCGCTCTCCTACTTGCTCTCGATATACGCGAGCAGAGCCGCCAGCTGGGGTAGCCCTGCGCTACAAAACCGGGGACAGGCGGTTAAGACTTACGAAACGACACACCACGTATAGTATTCTGACAATCTGGAGATGCCACTGAGGAGAGGAAGGTCATGAGTCCGCTGCTGTTGAAGCCGTCTGCCACGACCGGCGAGGTCGTTTGCGTGACACAGGAACGCGCGGGATGGCAGACCATCTCTCTCCGCCTGGTCCATCTGGAGAAGGGTCAAAAACAGGTGGTCTCACAACCCGGCGAGGAACTCGCCTTAGTGATGCTGGGCGGGCAGGCGACGATTCGCGCCGGCGCGCAGAGTTGGGAACGCCTGGGCGCTCGCGCCAACGTTTTCGCCGGAATGCCACATACGCTTTATGTTCCGGTGGGCACCGAGCAGATCGAAATCGAGGCGCTCACCGCCTCGTGTGAAGTCGCCGTGTGCGGCGCACGCGCCAGCCGGAAGTTCCCGGCGGCTATCATCGAGCCTTCTTCAGTCGAAGTGGAAATCCGGGGAGGCGGAAATGCCACTCGGCAGATCAACCACATCATGAAGCCCGACTTCCCCGCTGATCGCTTGCTCGTGGTGGAAGTCTACACACCCAGCGGAAACTGGTCTTCTTATCCTCCGCACAAGCACGATGTGCACAACCCGCCCGGCGAAGTGGATCTGGACGAGATTTACTTCTACAAGATTTCGCAGCCCGAAGGATTCGCCATTCAGCGGGTCTACACGCGGGATGGCAGGCGGAACGAGACCCTCACTGTTCGCGATAACGAAGTCGTGCTCATTCCGGATGGCTACCATCCTGTGGTGGCGGCGCATGGCTACGATTGCTACTACCTCAACGTGCTGGCAGGCTCGGCCCGGTCGATGGCCGCGTCCGACGATCCGGATTTAGCCTGGGTGCGCGGGACGTGGAGCCAGAAAGATCCGCGGCTTCCGCTGGTTCGATAAGATCACCGCCATGGACATCACGGTTTTAGGCAGGATTGGCTACGATTTGTACTCCGAGGAGCCCAACGTCCCGCTCCCGCAAGTGCGGCGCTTCTCGCGGTATCTCGGAGGATCGAGCGCGAACATGGCGGTCGGCTTGTCGCGGCTGGGAGCCAACGTGGGCATCGTTGCCTCGCTCGGCACAGACAGTTTGAGCGAGTTTCTGATCGATTTTCTGAAATCGCAGAACGTGGACACCAGCCACATAAAGGCCGCGCCGGGGTACCTGCCGTCTTTGTGCCTGACCGAGGTGTCGCCACCGGATCGCTTTCCTCAGGTGTTTTATCGGCACGATCCCGTGGATACAAAGCTGGAAGTGAACGGCGACGACTTGACTTACATCGCCTCAAGCCGCATGTTCATTACGAACGGAACATCGCTATGCGCGTCCCCGTCGCGCGAGTCCACTTACCGGGCTTTGGAGCGCGCGCGCCAAGCGGGTTGCCGCGTGGTGCTGGACGTGGATTACCGCGCCATGTCGTGGAGAAATCCCGAGGAAGCAGGGCTCGCCGTACGGCTGGCGCTGCCATTTGTCGATGTCGTCATCGGCAACGAACTCGAGCTCATGATTGTCGCCGGTGCATCCCGTCTCGATCAGGCGATCGAGAAACTATGTCACGCAGGTGTCCCGATGCTGGTATCGAAATTGGGAGACAAGGGCACGCGCGTGTGGACCAGTGACGAGCCGGTGTTCCTCGAGCCCTATTCCGTGCCGGTAGTCTCGACGATCGGCGCCGGGGACGGATTCGCCTCCGGCTTTCTTTACGGGCTGCTGCGGGCAATGCCGGTGGTCGAGTGCCTGCATTATGGAAATGCCGCGGCCGCCATCGTGGTGAGCCGTTTGAGCTGCTCGGAGGCCATGCCGACGCTCGCCGAGGTGGAACAAATCATCCGGGAGCAGCGCAGCGTAAGTGTTCAGCGTCCGGCTGTGTAAGATCGTACGAATGTTTTGCCATAGCCAATTTCTTCCTGATGCAATCGTCGCGCGCCTGGTCGATACCCGGGTCGCCGATCCCGAATACGCGTTGCGCATGGCTGTTGGCCGCAAGCGACGGGACAGTCTTGCGCCCGACGGCAAGCTGAACATCCTCGCGGCGGACCACCCGGCGCGGCGCGTGACCAAGGTTGGCAACGACGCCGTGGCCATGGCCGATCGCCGTGATTATCTGGCGAGGATTCTGCGCGTGCTGATCAGCGACAAGGTCGACGGGCTGATGGCGACGATGGATATCCTCGAGGATCTTTTCGCCATCGACGGCTTCGTCCGCGAAGCCGGCGGCGCGGCGCTGCTGGATGGCAAGGTGCTGATAGCCAGCCTCAATCGGGGCGGGCTGGCGGGTGCCTCATGGGAAATGGACGATCCGATTACCGGGCCAACGCCCGCTACCTGCAACACGTGGCGACTGGACGGAGCGAAGATCCTGCTGCGCATCGCCGACGACGAACCCGGTTCGCTCAAGACCATGCTGGCGAGCGCGCAAGCCATCACGGAAGCGAATGCATTGCACCTGCCGGTGTTCCTCGAGCCCTTACCAATCACAAAGACCGACAAAGGCTACGCGGTTGTGAAGACTTGTGAAGCTCTGGCGCGGATCGCAGGCGTGGCTTCCGCTCTGGGCGATAGCAGCCGGTATCTGTGGCTGAAACTTCCGTATTGCGACGGATACGAAGCTGTCGCGCACGCGACCACGCTACCCATTCTGCTGCTCGGCGGCGAGTCGGCGGGAGACCCGGCGCCGTTCTTCAACCAAATGGCGTCGGCTCTCGCGGCGGGCCCGAATGTTCGAGGCGCATTGGTCGGAAGGAACGTTCTCTACCCTGGGGACGAAGATCCGTTCGCGGTGGCCGCAGCCGCGGGCGGAATCATTCACAATGGATGGTCGGTGGACGAAGCACTGAATTCGTTCTCTGCGAACCGGGGACGCGACCTGGATTACCTGTCGCGATACTTCCGGCGGTGAGGGAGGAGTGCGTATGAAGACACAGCGCGTCACGATGGCGCAAGCTCTGGTGGGTTTTCTCAAGAACCAGTATGTGGAACGCGATGGGCGGGAGAACCGGTTTTTTGCGGGCGTCTGGGGCATCTTCGGTCACGGCAACATCGCCGGGATGGGCCAGGCTCTGCAGCAGAATCCGGATTTCCGCTACTACCTTTGCCGTAACGAACAGGCCGCGGTTCACATCGCCGCGGCATTTGCCAAGGCCCAAAACCGTCTAAGCACATTCGCCTGCACGTCTTCGATCGGGCCCGGCGCCACTAATATGATTACCGGCGCCGCGACCGCCACCATCAATCGGATCCCGGTGCTATTGCTTCCTGGTGATATCTTCGCGCGGCGGAACGTCGCTCCGGTGCTGCAGCAACTGGAGTCCGAGCACAGCCAGGATGTTTCGGTAAACGACGCGTTCAAGCCCGTATCGCGCTACTGGGATCGCATCAACCGGCCGGATCAACTTCCCTGCTCCGTGGTCGAAGCCATGCGCGTGCTGACTTCGCCGGCGCAAACCGGCGCGGTCACGCTGGCGCTGCCGCAAGACGTGCAGTCCGAAGCTTGGGACTACCCGGCGGAAATGTTCGAGAAGCGCGTGTGGCACATCGCACGACCGGAACCGGAACGTTCCATGGTCTCGCGCGCGGCGGAGATGATCCGCGCAGCGAAGCGGCCCCTCATCGTGGCGGGCGGCGGCGTGATCTACAGCGAGGCTACCGAGGCGCTGTCGCAACTGGCGGCGCGCACTGGGATTCCGGTTGGTGAGACGCAGGCCGGCAAAGGATCGCTGCCCTTCGATCATGCGCAGAACCTGGGCGCCATCGGAGTCACCGGCACGCCCGGCGCGAATATCGCGGCGCGCGAGGCCGATCTCGTGATCGCCATCGGAACGCGCCTCGGCGACTTTACTACGGCCTCCAAGACCGCTTTCCAGAATCCGAACGTGCGCTTCATCAACATCAATGTGAATGAAACCGACGCGCTGAAGCACGGCGGGGTGCCGCTCATTGCCGACGCGCGCGCTGCCGTGGGGCAACTGGAGACCGCTCTCTCCACCTATCGCGTGAATGAGGAATACGCATCCTCAATCACCCAGTGGAAGCACCGTTGGGAGCAAGAGACCGATCGTCTGTTCGGTTTGCGCCATGGCCCGCCGGTCAGTCAAGGCGAAATCATCGGCGCGGTGAATCGCTTCTCGCGGCCGGAAGACGTTGTGGTGTGCGCGGCGGGAAGCTTGCCGGGCGACCTGCACAAGCTCTGGCGGACAAAGCAGCCGAAAGGCTATCACATGGAGTACGGCTACTCGTGCATGGGCTATGAGATCGCCGGCGGGCTCGGGGTGAAGATGGCTGACCCTTCGCGCGAGGTCTACGTGATGGTGGGCGACGGATCGTTCCTGATGATGTCGTCCGAGATCACGACGTCGATTCAGGAAGGCTACAAGCTCAGCATCATCCTGCTCGACAACCACGGCTTCTCGAGTATCGGCGGGCTCTCCCGCGCCATCGGCTCGCACGGGTTCGGAACAGATTATCGTTTCCGCCGCGGCGAGACGGGCCAGCTCGACGGCCAGTATGTTCCCGTCGACTTCGTCGCTATGTGCACGGGGCTGGGGGCTTGCGCCGTGCGCGCCACAACGCACGATGAGTTCGAGCGCGCTCTGCAAAATATGCAGCGTCACGACCGTACCAGCGTGATTGTCATCGAAGTCGACAAAGAGATGCGCGTGCCCGGTTATGAATCCTGGTGGGATGTGCCGATCGCCGAGGTATCCGCCATTGAGAGCATCCGGCAGGCGCGCGCGCAGTATGAGCAGGCAGTGAAGAGGGAACGGCGCCACGAAATCGCCGCGCCTGCGAGGTGACCCGGATGATTGCCATCGACGAAGTGCGAGATTACGTGGGCGGCGAATGGCGCCGCTCTTCCTCTCCGAGCGGTACGGACATACTGAATCCCGCTACCGGCGAGGTCATCGGACACACGCCCGCAGGGGCCGCCGAAGATGTCGCCGCCGCTGTCGACGCCGCGTCGGCTGCATTCGCGGACTGGCGTGCCGTTCCGCCCGCGGACCGGATCCAATATCTGTTCCGCCTCAAGCAGCTTCTGGACGAGAATTTCGAAGATATCGCGCGCACCATCACCATCGAGAACGGGAAGACGCTGGCCGAGGCCCGCGGCGAACTGCGGCGCGGCATCGAGAACGTCGAAGTGGCGTGCGGCATTCCAATCTTGATGCAGGGCTACAACCTCGAAGATGTCGCCCGCGGCATCGATGAATCCATGTTCCGCCAGCCGCTCGGTGTTGTCGCCGCCATCACGCCGTTCAACTTTCCGGCGATGATCCCGCTCTGGTTCCTGCCATACGCCATCGCCTGCGGCAATACTTTCATACTGAAGCCATCGGAGCGAGTACCGTTCAGTATGGTGCGGGTCTTCGAACTGATTCACCAGGCCGGCGTACCCAAAGGAGTTCTAAACCTGGTCAATGGCGGCAAGGCGGCCGTAGATGCACTGCTCGATCATCCCGCTGTGCAGGCCATCAGCTTTGTCGGTTCCTCGCCGGTAGCACGCTATTTATACGGCCGCGCCGCTGCCAATGGGAAGCGCGTGCAATGCCAGGGCGGCGCCAAAAACCATGTGGTGATACTGCCGGATGCCGATCGTGAAACCACCACGCAGATTGTCTCCGATAGCGCGTACGGATGCGCCGGGCAGCGGTGCCTGGCCGTCTCCGTCGCCGTCACGGTGGGCGATGCGCACGAGTGGTTCCGTAAATCGATAACGGATCTCGCGGCTTCGCTCAAAGTAGGAAGCGGTCTTGGAGACGGCGTGCAAATGGGTCCGGTCATCAATCCGGCAAGCAAGCAGCGCATTGAGGGCCTGATCGCCAAGGGAGCGGCTGAGGGCGCCAAACCCACGCTCGATGGGCGCGGCGCGAGGATCGCCGGATACGAGCACGGCAACTTCGTTGGTCCCACGGTTCTCGACGGCGTCCCCGCGGCGAGCGAACTGACGGAGACGGAGATCTTCGGACCCGTACTCAGCGTGATTCGCGCCTCCAACGTCGATGAGGCCATCGAGATCATCACGCGCAGTCCGTATGGCAACGCGTCGTCGATCTTTACCACCAGCGGCGCCGCCGCGCGAAAGTTCCGCAATCAGATTTCCACCGGCAACGTGGGCGTGAATATCGGGGTGGCTGCCCCCATGGCGTACTTCCCCTTCAGCGGATGGAAGGGCAGCTTCTTCGGCGTGCTTCACGCACAGGGGCGCGACGCCGTCGAATTCTACACCGACAAGAAAGTCGTCATCGAACGCTGGCCCAAAGAGTGGTCGCGGAAATTCTAGGAGCACGAAATGCCGCAAACCATGGAAGCTCTCGTGTTTCGTGCGCCCGGCGAGTGGGGTCTCGAGGCGTTCCCGATACCGAAGATTCAAAAAGACGATGACGTGCTCCTGAAGGTAAATGCCGCGAGCATCTGCGGAACCGATCTTCACATCCTGTCCGTACCACCAGGGCATCCCGCCACTCCGGGCAGCATTCTGGGCCACGAATATACCGCCACCGTCGTCGACGCCGGAACTGCAGTGCATCACCTGAAACCCGGGGATCGGGTGGTCATCGATCCCAACGTCACCTGCGGCCTTTGCGAATATTGCCGCCTTGGCATGTCCAATATGTGCGTGAACATGACCACGCTCGGGATCTTCATCCACGGCGGCCTCGCCGAGTACAATGTCGCTCCTGCTCTCGCGCTACACAAAATCAGCGCTGACGTTCCGCCGCACCATGCCACTCTTGCCGAGCCGCTCTCCTGCGTATTCAATGCGCTGGAGAAGGCGCCGCTAACGCCCGGCGAAAGCGTCGCCATCTACGGTGGGGGGCCGATCGGTTTGTTTTTCCTCATGCTGTACAAAGCCGCGGGTGCAGGCAAGACATTTATCGTCGAGCCAGTAGAGTTCCGTCGCAAGGTAGCTGAAGATGTCGGGGTGAGTGCGGCCATCGATCCGCGGTCCGAAGACGCGGCTGCTGCCATCAAGAGCGCCACCGGAATCGGCGCGGACATCGCGGTAGACGCCACCGGCGCATCGCTCACGGATTGCATCGCCGCTGTCCGGCGTGGCGGGCGTGTTGTGCTGTTCGGGATGAACCAGCACGCCACGGGTGTGGTGAAGCAGAACGAGATTACGCGGTACGAAATCAGCATCATCGGCAGTTACATCCAGCGAACGGCCTTCCCGAAAGTGGTGCGCATGCTCGAATCCAACCTCTTGCCGCTCGAAAAGCTCATCACGCACCGTCTCAAACTGGCGCAGGTGGGCGACGGGTTGAATGCGATGCGCGCGGGCAAGACGGTGAAAGTCGTCGTCACGCCGTAGCCATCACGCGCTTGCCGCAAGCGAAAATCCGCGGCCATCGCTGAAATAAAAAAGGAGTTGCATGTCGATCCGAGTTGCAACCGCCCCGGTAAGCTGGGGCGTTATGGAAGTCGAGGGTTGGAGCGGGCAGAAGAGCTATGGCGAAGTCCTCGACGAGATGGTACAGGCTGGCTACAGGGGCACTGAGCTCGGGCCTTACGGTTTCTTGCCGGTCGACCCGGCAGAGCTGAAGCGCGAACTGGCGAAGAGAGGTCTGTCCCTGCTCGGCGCTTTCGTTCCGTTGCCACTGGCGCACGCGGAGCAGCACGAAGCCGCCGTGCAATCGGCCATGGAGGTGGCACGCCTGCTCGCGCAGGCCGGCGCTCCGTACCTGGTGCTTGCGGATGCAATGGATCCGGCACGCATGGCCGTCGCCGGCAGCGTCGATGAGGAACGCGATGGAATGCGCGCGGAGGCGTGGGATGGCGCTGCCCGTTTGCTCACCCGCATCGCGCGCGCGGCAAGCGCACTCGGACTATCTCCCGTTTTCCATCACCACTGTGGAACCTTCATCGAAACACCAGGTGAAACCGATCGCCTGCTTGCCATGACGGACCCTCAGTTGCTAGGCCTGTGTCTGGACACGGGACACTATTTCTATGGCGGAGGCGACCCGGTAAAGTGCGCCGAGGTTTACGGGACTCGAATCAGGCATCTTCATTTGAAGGATGTGCGGCCATCAGTGCTGGAAGCCGTGAGGCGACAAAAAGTCGCCTACCTCGATGCCATCCGCATGGGAGTGTTCTGTGAACTCGGTGAAGGTGGAGTGAACCTCACCGGTGTCATCCACCAACTCGGCGCGGCGGGGTTCGATGGATGGGCGGTCTTCGAACAAGACGTCGATACCTCGCAACCCGGCTGCAATCCGGTGGAGAGTGCCACGCGCAGCCGGGCCTACCTGCAGAAAACCGTCGGACTGTAACCGGTCGCAGGACTGGCATCCGTCGGGTGCGTTGCATCATCCTAAAGAAACGATGGTTTCCGACAATATGGAAGACTTCTCTCGAAAGCGCATCCGCTGGAGCGCCGCGATAAGAATACCAACATCTCTGTGTAGACCGGGGCTGAGCGTCTGCCTTGCTTTTCTGCTGGCCTCGACTCCGGTGCGGGCCATACCGGACGCCCAGGCGCCGGGGACGAACGACAACCCCCCGCACACGGGTCTGCCTCGCGGCTCCGTGCGCACCCGGCCAATGAGTTTCGAGAACTCGCCCCGGCTGCACGAACTGATCCGCTCGGGAAACCTTTACCTCTCGCTTGCGGACGCACTCGCTCTGACCATCGAGAACAATCTCGATATCGAGCTGCAAAGGTTCAGCCTTCCCGTGGCCGACACTGACGTGCTTCGCGCGCGGGGTGGTGGCACGCTGCGCGGCGTGCCGTTTATTCTGGCCGAGGCGCCGGCGGGTGTCGGCGGGCCGCAAAGTCCCCTGGTAACCAATCCGGCCAGCGCGTCGAGCGTGACACCCGGAACCGCGGTGGCAACCAACCCGCTGGAGCTCGGCGTTCTGGGCGAAGTGCAAACGAATCTCTCCGTGCAAGGGACGATTCCGCAATCGAATGGAACACCCGTGGCGATTTTCGATCCGGCGGTAATCGGGCAACTCAACTGGGCGCATCAGACTACGCCGCAAACCAACTCCGTGGTGACCGGCACCAGTTCGCTCATTTCAAACATTGGGACCGCGAATGTCGCCGTTCAGGAAGGCTTCAGCAGCGGTGCGCAGGTGAGCCTGGCATTCAATAACAATCACGAATCGCTGAATTCGCTGCGCAACACTTACAATCCGTTCAGCGGATCAAGCGTAGGCCTGACCGTCACACAGCCCCTGCTGCGAGGATTCGGATCGAGCCTGAACCGCCGCTTCATTCAAATTGCGAAGAACGACCAGAAAATTACCGCCCTGCTTTTCCAGCAGCAGCTCATCGCTACCGTCTACGGCGTGATCCGGCTCTATACCGATCTGGTGGCGCTAAATGAAGATCTCAAAGTCAAAGAAGAGGCCGTGGCGCTGGCCGAGAAACTCTACTCTGATACCAAATCACAGGTTGAGGAAGGAACACTCGCGCCGGTGGAGATGACTCGCGCCAATGCTTCAGTTTTCTCGAGCCGCCAGGAACTGATCAACGCGCGCGGGCTCCTCGAGGAGCAGGAAGCGATCCTGAAGACCGTCCTGACCAAGACCGGAAACCTGGACCCGGAGGTGCAAGCAGCGCGAATTATTCCCACCGACTCGCTCGCCATTCCAGAGAAGGAGCAGATACAACCTATCCAGGACCTTCTCTCCGCCGCCATGGCGAATCGCCCGGACCTCAGTCAAGGCCGCCTGCAGATCGGCAACTCCGAGATCGGCCTCAAGGGCGCCCGCAACGCCGTGCGGCCGCAGATGGACTTGGTCGGCGTAGCCCAAAATAACGGTTTAGCGGGAGCCGCAAACCCGCTCGCGTCCAGCACCGATACCACGCTTGTTGGCGGCTATGGCAGTGTGTTGGATCAAATCATTACGCGCAAGTTCCCCACCTATGCGATCGGCGTGCAGCTTACGCTGCCCATTCGCAACCGCATCGCCGAAGCCGATCTGGCGCGAGACGAGATCCAGCTCCGGCAATCGGAGATCCGCCTGCGGCAGTTGCAGAACCAGGCGCGGCTTGAAGTGGAAGACGCGCTGATCGCCATGCGCCGCGCTCGCGCATCGCACGAGGCCGCGGTACAGGCGAGAATTCTGCAAGAGGAATCGCTCGCCGCCGAGCAGGCGAGATTTGAAGTGGGCGCCTCCACCAGCTTTTTCGTCATCCAGTACGAAAGCCTGCTGGCACAGGCGAAATCCACCGAAGTGGCTGCCAAAAGCGCTTACGCGAAGGCTCGCGCGGCCCTTCAGCGCGCCACCGGAACGATCCTGAGCGACAACCAGATCTCGATCAGTTCGGCGTTGCAGAACCATCACTGATCGTGCAATATAGCCGAGATCCGTCAACGGCTCGCAAGGTCGGACGGCTTCATTCCCCGCGCGAAGCCGCCAAATTTGAACGGCAGCGGTTTGTATTCGCCGACCAAGTCAACGTTGGCGCTTGCCGGAATCCTGTCTTCCATCCCGGCCGCCCAATAACACGCGTTCACCATGAGCCGCCGCAGCCCTTCGCTCTCCAGATCCTGCGCGGCCCCCATAGTAGTCGTGAAAACGCGTGCCGTCTTGCCCCGAGCACCGGTGTAGCTCCTTAGCCACGCAACCGGCATCATGGGATGGTTTTGTTTGCCTGCGGCGGGCTGGTCCGTCGCCTGCATCCCGTCCAGCACCTGACCCAGAACCAACGGCTGGCTGTCGCCGGGCAGCGGCAGGCGAACTTCATAGACGTCGGTCGGAACCCAAATATCGCCGTCGCGAATGCCGCGAAGGATCGCATGTCCCTCCTGCCCTTTGACCACAACGCCCCGCGTGCTCTGCTGGCCGTGATGACCGTGATGGTTGATCCAGGTCTCGCCCAGCACCTGCCGGCCGAAGCCGCCATCCCATTCCTTGCTGTTCCAACTGTACTTTTGATACGTCGCGCTGCTCTTCAGTTCGAATGCGTGCGTGGCTGTGCGCATAGCCACGATGGGACGTCCCGATTCCACATAATCGACGACGTGCTTCATCTGTTCGTCCGGCAGGTCGCGGAAGCGGGTGAAGATGACCATCAAGTCCGCGGTATCCAGCGCTTCGAGGCCCGGGATATTGTCTCGCCGTTCCGGATTGATCGTTCCGTCTTTCGGATCGATCGCAAAGAGCACCGTGCATCGGAACCCGTGGCGAGTGGCCAGGATTTTGGCCAACTGCGGCAGCGCCTGCTCAGAGCGGTATTCTTCGTCACCGCTCACCAGCACGATGTGCTTCCCTTTGCCTGCGCCGCTTGCGCCCTCGAAGATAATGCCCGCGCTGGCAGCGTAAACCACGCCGCTCAACAAGACGGCCAGAGACAGCAGCCGTACGTGCCCGGCAAAATGAGTTCGCGCTGGCGCCAGATCGATCACAAACATGATTGCGCTCCTCACAGCCGATCGGCCTGCGTTCTTTGTACATCATTTTAGAGCGGCTGGCGTTAGCGTCAGGCCGTCAATCACCCTGAGCACGTTCTCCGGACGAGCCCGGACGCGCAAGTCGTCCGTCAGGTTCACCCACCGGATCGTTCCGGTCGCATCCACCAGAAACTCGGCCGGCCGCGCAATGTCCCTGCCGTCCTCCCCGGCGTGCGCGTGCAGCACGCCGAAGCGGCGAATCACTTCTGCCTTGGGGTCGGACAAAAAGGGGTAAGTGTAACCCTGGCTCGCGCAGAGCTTGCGCGAATCTTCATTGGAATCGACGCTTATCGCGACGATCTCGACACCTCGTGCG
>JBGPKX010000112.1:0-15448 GCA_041486185.1 Bryobacteraceae bacterium
CGACTCCGGCGGCGGGCGCCTGCCCTTCGTACTGGTCGTAGGCGATGAGCAGGCCGATTTCGAGGAAGCGCGCGCCAGGATCGAGTAGTTTCGCGATGCGCTCGCGCGCGGTCAGCTTGCCGGCTTTGTGCTGCTTTTCGATTTTGGAGGGGCCGCCGCCGAGACGGAGATGCGTTTCGAGCTTGTGGAGCTGATCGACGAGCAGGCGCATGTGCGCGGCGCGGGCGAGGGGGGAGTGGGCAACGGAGGGTTTGGCGGGCATGGATACTATTGTTTCATGACGAGCCGCCACACCATGAGTCCGGAAACTTACCAGGGACGCGTTCGGCGGTCAGGTGTTGTCCACGGACGCGACAGTCTTCTCAAGGAGTGCGATCAGCGGCGGGAGGTCGTTGGCGAGTGTGTCGCAAACGCGGTTGACGTCGACGTCAAAATAGGCATGAATTAACCGATTGCGCATCCCAATGATGTCGGACCATGGAATTTGCGGCGTGCTCGCGCGCGTCTGGGCGCTCACCTTGGCTGCTGCCTCGCCGATGATCTCGATGCACTTGACCAAAGCGAGAGTCAGAACCCTATCGCGCGTCAAATCGTCAGGAGTTCGGCCAGCGCCAAATGCGATCGCTTCGCGAGCTGCATCGAGCATGTGCCGCAGGCGAACTACATCACTGGGCGGCATACTGGACGGCGGCCGTCCGCATCACCTCGTCGCGGAAATATCTGCTCAATTCGGCAGGGGTGCGGAGATCGATTTTGCGGCCACCAAACAGATCCGAAAGCTCCCCCTCCAGCGCTGCCATCCGCAGATAGCCCACTCGCTCGCCGGGCTCGAATTCGACCAGGACGTCTATGTCGCTGGCGTCGGTAAAGTGGGGTGTCAGCACCGAGCCGAAGAGAGCCAGCTTCCGGATGCCGTTGCGGCGGCAGAATTCGGCGAGATCTGGTTTGCGAACGTGGATGAGGGCGGCCGGCATTCTGAGTTCATTATGCCGCAGGCGATGGCGTTCTCACCTGCCGCCTCCCAAATACCAGTGCCGCAGGGTATCCATCGCAGTTTTTCCCCAGGGCGTGTGCGAGCCGTCTTCGGGGCCGCCGAAGCCGTCGGTGCCGACTTTCCACCAGTACACGCCCTGGAACCACGGCTTGGCGTAGAAGGCTTTCAGCACGGCTTGGTAGCAGCGGGCTTGATCGGCGGGAGCGATGGCGCGCGGAGTTTCATCCCACGGGGCGCGATTGGGGTGGGCGTAGCTGCAGAAGCCGGCTTCGGTGAAGATCACGGGGCGGGCGAATTTCTTCTGAACGACTTCGACCGTGCGGACGAGATCTGTGGTCGTTAGGTTGTCGGGCAGCGGATAGTATTCGTTCAGGCCGATGTAATCGAGGGCATCCCAGAAGCGGATGGTTTCGAATTCGGGGCCTTGCGTAGCGGAGTAGACGAGCGGGCCGGGATAAAGTTCGCGCGCGCGGGCAATAAGAGCGCGCCATTCGGGTTCGTAGGGCGTCATTTTGGCCAGCTCGACGCCCACCGAGAAGATATCGGCGTGGCTGCGCGTGGCGGCGGCCGCGTAGTATTCGAGATATTTCCGGTAGGCTGCGAACCGCTGCGCGCGCTGGTGCGGTTCGGGGAAATCGATATTGCCGGGGAAGCCGCCGCGCGTCCAGAGCTGCGGCTTGAGCAGCACTCTCATGCCGCGCTGATGGCTTCGATATCTTCAGTGCGTTCCATGCCACCGGGAAAGTGAATGGCCGGCTGTTTGGCCTCCGCGAAGCCATAGGGGACGAGCGCGATGGAATCCACGCCGAAGGTTTTCAACTGGTCGAGGAGCGGGACGGCGGACTGCGGGTCGTAGCCTGCGGGGCCTTCGGCGGTGAAGTTGACGCCGCGCTGGAAGAAGATTTTTGGATATGCGGCGGCGGGCGCGGGTTTGGGGAGAGTGGCGGCGAAGGCTGCGCGGGCCGTCTGCTGGGAGCGGTCGCGGACGGCTTGGGCGGCGTGAATCGCGGCGGCAAAGACGAGTGTAAGAGCGAGGCCCGCTGCAAAACGGCGCAGCGGGAATGTCACGGCGACCGGTGCGGCGCCGGAGGGAGATCTATTCCACAATGCGGCGATGGCGGCGAGCGACAAAGAAGGGGCGGTGAAAATCGGAATGATCCGCCAGTCCGCGCCAAGCCAGATGAAGGAACTGGAGAAGATCGCGAGCGGCAGACAAAAGCCGATGGCTGGCGCGGTAAAGCGCTTCAGATAGCCGCCGCTGACTGACGACGACAAAAGGGTCAAGCCTACCAGGACAACCGCTGCATATGCGCATAACGCGGCGATGCCGGCCGCTGAGTGCCCTCGCCCGAACAACAGACCTAGCAGCGGGCCGGTGAGAGCGGCCTGTCCGATGACGGCGATTAGTAGACCGGAAACGGTGGTGTGCTTGCGCCGCACCAATAACGCCAGGGCAACTGCCCCGAGTACGATGCCCGCTTCGAGGACCGAAGAATTCCGCAATGTTTCGTGGGCGGCGAATGCGCCGGGCGGGTAGCAGGCAGCCTCCACCCATAGCGGGCCCAGCCCGAAACTAACCAACCGGTGGCCGAGGAATGCGACGTGCAGCAACGCGGGTCCTGCCCGCACGAGGAACATCGACAACCAGTAAGCCGGGTAAAAGAAGGCCGCGTTGGCGAGGAAAACGGAAATGCCGTTCATGGCCTGTACGCACTGCCGGGACTCGGAGTCGCCGGTGGAAGCGATGTAAGATGTAGAGTAACAAAACGTTGTTAAGAGAAGTGTCACGTGCGACCTAACCGGTAGTCGTACCTATGTCTCAGTAGTCGTTTCTATGTCGGCGATTTTCAATCCTTCACCCGTCCAGATGCCCGCGAGCGCCACGCCACGGCCCGAGCCCGCAACCGTGGCTCCGCCATCGCGCTGGAAGTGGTGGGTGGCAATGGCGGTGGTGGTGTTGGCTGGCGCGGCGGCGTACCTGTTATTCCGCGGCAAAACGCAGCAACCTGCGGCTGAAACCACCGTGCGGACGGCGAAGGTGTTCGTGGGATCGCTGGATCGTGTTTTGCGCGTCACCGGCACGACGGCGGCGCGGAATTTCGCTTCGATCACGGCGCCGATGATGCGCGGGCCGGATTCGGGCCGGAACCTGGTGCTGATCAAGCTGGCAACGTCGGGCGTGATCATCAAAAAAGGCGACTTCCTGGCGGAGATCGACGCGCAACCCATCAAGGATCATGTGGACGATCTCGAAACGCTAGTCACGCAGGCCAACGCCGACATCAAGAAGCGGCAAGCCGAGCAAGCCATCGAAATGGAAACGCTCCGTCAGACCGTGCTGGCAGCCAAGGCCGCTCTGGACAAAGCCAAGCTCGACAACGGCGCGGCCGAGATTCGCATGCCCATCGACAAGGAGCTGCTGCAACTGGGGGTGCAGGAGGCCGAGGCGCAATCCAAAGAGCTGCAAAGCGAGCTGGCCACCACGGCGGAAAAGCAGCGCGCGGAAATCCGCGTGCTGGAGTATACGCGCGACCGCCACGCCAGGCACCGCGACCGGCACAAGCGCGACGTTACCCGGTTCACGATGCAGGCGCCCATCCGCGGGCTGGTGGTGATGCAGTCCATCTGGCGATCCGGCGATTTCGGGCAAATTCAGGAAGGCGACCAGGTATGGCCGGGCCAGCCGTTCCTGAAGGTTGTCGATTCGAACAGCATGCAAGTGGAAGCGCGCATCAATCAGGTGGAAAGCGAAGATGTGCACATCGGGCAGGCGGCGCGCGTGAATTTCGATGCGTTCCCGGGGCTGCATCTCGACGGAAAAGTTCGAAGCGTGGGCGCGATGGGCGTGGGCGGGTGGAGTGAAAACTATTACATCCGCAGCATTCCGGTTGTGATCTCGCTACAAAGCACAGACACCCGCGTGATTCCCGATCTCTCGGCCAGCGGCGACATCGTGGTGGGGCGCAAAGAGAACGTGCTCATCGCGCCGCTCGAAGCCGTGGAGACCGAGGGCGGGAAACCTGTGGTCTATGTGAAGCGCGGTAACAGCTTTGCGGCGCGCGCCGTGAAGGTGGGCGAACGCAACAACACGCAGGTCGAAATTGCGGCGGGGCTCGAAGCGGGCGACGAGATTGCGCTGGGGCGTCCGCCGGCGGCAGCAGCACGTTGAAACTCTTCTGAGTAATAGACTGGCAGGAATGCCTGTCCTACCTTCCCTCTGAATATACTGGTTGTATGGCAACGATCCCGCTAGTAGAGCCCTCGCGGAACGAGTTTCTGGCCGAGCTGGAGCGCAAGGGCAAGCGCGAAAACAATTTCTTCCGCATGATGGCCCACAAGCCGGAGGTGCTCAAGAATTTCGTGCCGCTGTACGGCGCAATCATGGGGCCGGGCGCGGTGGACCGGCGCACCAAAGAGCTGGTCTACCTGGCGGCTTCCTTTGCGAACGAGTGCGCCTACTGCTCGGCCGCGCACAAAGCGTCTTCTAAGAAGGCGGGTATTACAGATGACGAAATCCGGGTGCTCGAGACCGAGCAATATCAGGACTTCAGCGAGGCCGAGCGCACGGCCATCCAGTATGCGCGGGAATTGACAGTGGAAGCATCCGCCCATGAGAACGGCGATGCGCTGTACAAGATCTTCAACGACGAGCAGGTGGTTGAGATCACGCTGGTGGCCGCCATGGCCAACTTCACCAATCGCTTCAATAACGGACTAGGCGTCCAGCCGGAACAGTAGGCGCGATTGCCCATTCTGATTGGCATTCATCCGGTGGCTGAGGCGCTGCGCGCGGGCCGTCCTTTGGATCGCATCCTGGTCGCGAAAGGCTTGGCGGGACCGCGCGTGCAGGAGATCATCGATCTCTCGCGCAAGCATTCGACGCCGCTGCGGTTTGAGGAGCGCACGGCGCTCGACCGGCTGGCGGGGAGCGCGGCGCACCAGGGCGTGGTGGCGCTGGGCGCGGCGAAAAAATACGCCGAGCTGGATGATGTCGTGGAGCGCGCGCGCATGCTGGTGGTGCTCGACGGCCTGGAAGATCCGCACAATCTCGGTGCAGTGATTCGCACGGCACATGCGGCGGGGGCGGATGCAATCATTGTGCCCGAGCGCCGCGCGGCGGGACTGACCGAGACTGTCGCAAAGGCCGCGGCAGGCGCGCTGGAACATCTGCCGGTGGCGCGCGTCACCAACATCAGCCGCACCCTGGAAGATTTGAAGAAGGGCGGCTTCTGGATCTACGGCGTGGACGAGCGCGGGGATCAGGATTACGACCAGGTCGACTATGCCGACCGCGCCGTGCTGGTGTTCGGAGCGGAAGGCAAAGGCCTCCATCAGATGGTGCGGCAGCATTGCGATGTGGTGCTGCGGATTCCGATGGCGGGGAAGATTTCATCGCTGAACGTCTCGGTGGCGGCAGGAGTGGTGCTGTTCGACTGGAAGCGGCGGCGAGCGGCTGGGCAGTCAAAACCAAGACAGACCACGCATGAACGCGAATGAACGCGAATGAACGCGAATACCTGCTGGTAGAATCAGAACTTATGCGAAAAGTTGCGCTGCTGGTTGCGCTGGTTGCGACCGCCGGCGCCGGGTTGTGTGCGCGGCAGCCGGTGCGCGCGCGGCAAGGAATGGTGGCGACGCGCGAAGCGCATGCCACCGACATTGGGGTCGCGGTGCTGGAAGCGGGCGGCAATGCCATCGACGCAGCGGTGGCAGTGGGCTTTGCGCTGGCGGTGACGCATCCCTCGGCGGGAAATCTCGGCGGCGGCGGTTTTCTGCTGGCTCGTTTTGCGGATGGCCGCACGGCGTTCATTGACTTCCGCGAGCGCGCGCCGGGGAAAGCATCGCGCGATATGTACATCGGGCCGGACGGGAAAGCTACGCACGACAGCCTGGTAGGTTACCGCGCTTCGGGAGTTCCGGGGACGGTGCGTGGCCTCGATCTGGCGCACGAGAAATACGGACACAAGGCGTGGAAGGATCTGGTCGAGCCCGCGGTGCGCCTCGCCTCCGCCGGCTTTCCGGTTTCGTATGGCCTGGCGCGTTCCCTGCATGCGAAGGGTACGAGCGAGCGCCTGAGCCGTTTTCCGGAGTCAAAGCGCATTTTTCTGAAGGACGGAAAATTCTACGAAGCCGGCGAAAAGCTGGCACAACCCGAGCTGGCGCGCACGCTGGAGCGCATTCGCGATCGAGGCGCGAAAGGTTTCTACGAAGGCGAGACGGCTGAACTGCTGGCCGCCGACATGAGAGAGCACGACGGGCTGATCACGCTCGACGATCTGAAGAACTACAAAGCCATTGAGCGCACGCCGCTCACGGGAACGTATCGCGGATATGCGATCGTGACCGCGCCTCCGCCGAGCTCGGGTGGCGTGGGCATTTTGCAAATGCTGGGAGTGCTGGAGGGGTCGGGTTACGAAAAGTCCGGCGCGGGTTCCGCGGCCACGTTGCATTTCATGGCGGAGGCCATGCGCCGCTATTTCGCCGATCGCAGCGAGTACATGGGCGATCCGGATTTCTACCATGTGCCGGTTTCCGGCCTGCTAAATCCGCGCTACATCGCGGGGCTGCGACAATCGATCGATCCCGAGCATGCCACGCCGAGCGCTTCGTTGCATCCCGGAAAACCGGCGGCGTATGAAAGCTCCGAGACTACGCATTACTCGATCGTCGATGCCGAAGGCAATGCCGTGGCCGTCACCTACACGCTGAACGATGGCTACGGCAGCGGCGTCACGGCAACTAAACTTGGATTTCTGCTCAACAACGAGATGGACGATTTTGCCGCCAAACCTGGTGAAGCGAACGCGTACGGTCTGGTGCAGGGCGAAGCCAACGCCATACAGCCGCGCAAGACGCCGCTCTCTTGCATGACGCCGACGATGGTACTGCGCGACGGGAAGCTGTATCTGGTGGTGGGCTCGCCGGGCGGCCCGACGATCATCAATACCGTGCTCGAGGTCATCGTCAACGTGATCGATTTCGGAATGAACGTGGCCGATGCGGTGGACGCGCCGCGCCTGCATCATCAGTGGATGCCGGATGTGCTGCAGATCGAGCGCGGGTTCTCGCCGGACACGGTCGTGCTGCTCAAGGCGCGCGGGCACGACGTCGAGTTCGAAAATTCGCAGGGCGAGGTGGCGGCCATCCGCGTGAAAGACGGCTGGCTCGAAGGCTCCGCCGATCCGCGCACCGAAGGCACGGCCGAAGGATATTGAGCGCATGAATCGCGTACTTTCGACGCACTTATTCGTCAACCATCGCTTGTCAATCGCCTGGCTGAACCGCGTGATGCAGGCCGGAATTCCCGCGGTTGAAATTTTCTGCGCGCGGCAGCACCTGGACTACCGCAATCGCGCGCAGATCAACGAACTTGGCCACTGGTTTGAAGATTCCGAGCTGAAGCTGCACTCCTTGCATTCGCCGATGTACAGCGACGAGCTCTGGGGCCGCTCCGGGCCGCACTCCGTCATCACGCTCACCGAGCCGGTAAAAGGGCAACGGCTGCAGATGGTGGACGAAATCAAGCGCGCGCTCGACATTGCCGAGGTCATTCCGTTCCGGTACCTGATCCAGCACCTGGGTGTGTCAGGGGAGCCGTTCAGCGACCGGAAGCTGGACGCCGCGTTCTCCGCCTTGGAGGAACTGAGCATCTTCGCCAAGCAACGCGGCGTTGAAATCCTGCTCGAGAATATTCCCAACGAGCTTGCGTCGGCCGAGCGGCTTCACCACTTCCTCGAAATTACCCATCTGGATCTGGGGTTTGTATTCGATGTGGGCCACGCGAACATGGGTGAAGGCGTGGAAGCCGCGTTCGAGATCATGAAGGACCGGATCCGTTCCACGCACATACACGACAACAACGGAAAAGACGACAAGCACCTGTTCCCGTTCGTGGCCGATGGCGGCACGGTGGACTGGAAGCGAACCATGAGCCTGCTGCGGTCGCGGCCGAATCAGTATCCGCTGCTGCTCGAGCTGCGCGAGGTAGAAGGCATGGAGCATCCGCTCGATCGCGTCAACGAGGTCTTCGACCGGCTGGAGAACATTCGTGAAGACTGAGCGCATCAGGATCGCCGACGCCGGCAAGCACGTGGGCGAAACGGTCCAGATTCCGGGCTGGCTCTACAACCTGCGCAAGTCGGGCAAGATCGTTTTTCCGCAGCTGCGTGACGGCACCGGGCTGATGCAATGCGTGGCGGTGAAGAGCGCGCTGCCCGAAACGACCTTCGAAACCATCAAAGAGCTGACGCAGGAATCTTCCGTGATGTTCACGGGCAGGATCCGAGCGGACGCGCGCGCGCCGGGCGGATACGAGATGGACGTGGAAGACGTGCAGGTGGTGCAACGCGTTCCGGAATCCGATCCCTATCCCATCACGCCCAAAGATCACGGTGTGGACTTCCTGATGGACCACCGGCACCTGTGGCTGCGCAGCCAGCGACAGCACGCCATTTTGGGGGTACGGCACGAAATCATACGGGCGGTGCGGGATTATTTCGATTCGCACGGCTTCACGCTGGTGGATACGCCGATCTTCACGCCGGCGGCGTGCGAGGGGACAACCACGCTGTTCGAAGTGAATTATTTCGAGGACGAAAAAGCGTATCTGACGCAATCGGGGCAGCTCTATAACGAAGCCACGGCCATGGCGTTCGGCAAAGTCTACTGCTTCGGTCCCACGTTTCGCGCGGAGAAATCGAAAACGCGGCGCCATCTCACGGAATTCTGGATGGTGGAGCCCGAGATGGCGTATGCCACGCTCGACGATGTAAAGCTTGTGGCCGAGGGCCTGATCGTGTTTGTGGTGGGGCGCGTACTCGAGAACCGCCGCGCTGAACTGAAAGCGCTGGGCCGCGACGTCAGCAAGCTCGAAGCCATTCAGCCGCCGTTCCCGCGTGTCAGTTACGACGACGCGGTGAAATTTCTGCAATCCACAGGCAGCGAAATTCAGTGGGGCGGCGATTTCGGCGGCACCGACGAAACCCTGCTCAGCCAGGATTACGACCGGCCGGTGATGGTGGACGGGTATCCATCGGCGGTGAAGGCTTTCTATATGGCGCCCGATCCCTCGCGGCCCGAAGTGGCGTTGTGCGTGGACGTGCTGGCGCCGGAAGGATACGGCGAGATCATCGGCGGCGGCCAGCGCCTCCACGATGCCGATCTGCTGCTGCGCCGCATCGAGGAGCACAAGCTGCCGAAGGAAGCGTTCAACTGGTACATCGATCTGCGCAAGTACGGCACAGTGCCGCACGGCGGTTTTGGCATGGGCATCGAGCGCTGCGTCGCGTGGATCTGCGGCCTCGAGCACATCCGCGAGACCATCGCGTTTCCACGCATGCTGTACCGGTTGCGGCCTTAGTTTCTTACATGCATCAATCTCACATTGCCATCATCGGAGCGCCGCTCGATTTGGGCGCGGGCCGCCGCGGCGTGGACATGGGCCCATCCGCCATGCGCGTGGCGAATATCAACAAGCGCGTGGCGTCGCTCGGTTATGAAGTGGAGGACCTGGGCAACGTGCCGGTGGAACAGCCGGAGAGCCTGCCCGAGGGGCCGCGCCACGCGAAATATCTGCCGCAGATCGCGGCCACCTGCCTGCGGCTGGCCACCCTCGTGGAACAGGTCGCCGACGAGGGCAAAGCTCCGCTGGTGCTGGGCGGCGATCACTCGATCGCCATCGGCACGGTGGCGGGTATGGCGCGCCATTTCCGCAAGAAGAAAAAAAGGATCGGGTTGCTCTGGATCGATGCGCACGCCGACATGAACACGCCGCAGACGTCGCCCTCGGGCAACGTGCACGGCATGCCGCTCGCGTGCTGCATTGGCCTTGGCCCGGAAGAGCTGTCGAACCTGCTGGGCTTTGCGCCCAAAGTGCAGCCGCGCAATGTGGCGCTTGTGGGGTTGCGCGATGTCGATATTCTGGAACGGCCGCACGTGCGCGGGAGCGGTGTGCGCGCTTTCACCATGCGGGACATCGACGAGCGGGGGCTGCGCTCGGTGATGAAGGAAGCGATCGGCATCGTCACCGATGGAACGGCCGGCGTTCACTTGTCATTGGATATGGATTACGTCGACCCGCAGTATGCGCCCGGAGTCGGAACGCCGGTGCGCGGCGGCGCCACTTACCGCGAAGCGCATTTGGCAATGGAAATGATCTGCGATTCGGGACACATGGTTTCGATGGAAGTAGTCGAGGTAAATCCAGTGATCGATGAGACGAACCGCACCGCCGACCTTGCGGTGGAACTGGTGATGTCGGCGTTGGGGAAGAAAATTCTGTGAAAATCCGCGTGGCGGTGATTTACGGCGGCCGCAGCGGCGAGCACGAGATCTCGCTGCGCTCCGCCGAATCGATCATGAAGGCCATGGACCGCTCGAAGTACGAGATCGCCGAGTACTTCATTTCGAAAGATGGAAAGTGGCGCCCCAGGCCGATCCTTCCCGAGCCTGGGGCACACCCCGATATCGACGTGGTCTTCCCGGTGCTCCACGGCACGTTCGGCGAAGACGGCACGGTGCAGGGACTGCTCGAGCTGGCCGATCTGCCGTATGTTGGAGCGGGCGTGCTCGGGTCAGCGATCTCCATGGACAAGGAAATGATGAAGCGTGTGTGTCATGAGCGAGGGCTGCCCGTCGTGGAATACGTGACACTCGCGCGTGGCTGCATGGACACGGCCGAGATCGTGGCGCGGCTGCCGTTTCCGGTGTTCGTGAAACCGGCGAACCTGGGATCGTCGGTGGGCATTTCCAAAGCGCACGATCGCGCGGAGCTGGAACGAGCCCTGGCGCTCGCCGCCGAGTACGACAGGAAAATCATCGTGGAGCGCGGGATCGACGGGCGCGAGTTCGAATGCTCCGTGCTGGGCAACGAAAAGCCCGAAGCATCGTTACCCTGCGAGGTCTTCCCCTCGCGCGAATTTTACGATTACGAAGATAAGTATATTCTGGACCAGGCAAAATTCCAGTTGCCCGCCGATCTGTCATCGGAAAAAACAGCCGAATTGCGGCGGCTCGCGGTCACCTGCTACAGCGCGGTCGAGTGCGAGGGAATGGCGCGCGTGGATTTCCTGCTGGAGCGTGCCACCGGGCAACTCTACATCAACGAGATAAACACCATCCCAGGTTTCACTTCGATCAGCATGTACCCCAAGATGTGGGAGCACACCGGCCTGGCTTATTCCAAGCTGATCGACCGCTTGATCGAGCTGGCGCGCGCACGCCACGGCGCAAAGAAGGCCACCAAGTTCGCGCGCTAGAATAAGATCAGCTGCATGGCAACGACGACCCGAACGGTCACGTACGAAGAGTGGCTGAACATGCCGGTGGTGGAAGACGCCATTGAAGAGGTGGTGAATGGCGAGATCCGCATCATGCCGCCCAAGCTCGCAACTGACCGGGTTGTTACTCAGGGCCATCTCTCGCCGAAGGTGTTCCCCGGCGTCGCTGTTGACGTGTCCTCGATCTGGCCCGACTGATGGTTCGTTTTCTCGCCGCGGTTTTCTTACTCACTTCGTCCGCACTTGCCGACGATCTCGATACACAGGTCAAGCGCCTGGTCGACGCCTACGCGCTGGTCGAACAGAATGCAGCCGATCCGGTTTCGTCCGAGCAGGTCTTCTATCAGGGCGTTGTTCCGGGTATGCTGCGGCGGCTCGATCCGCATTCGGTGTTTTTCGACCCGCAGCAGTTTGAGCAGCTCAAGCAGCTCGAGACCTCCACAAGCAAAGGATTCGGCAGCGTGGTTTCCGTGCTGCCCGGCCGCGTCATCGTGCTGCAAACCTTGCCTGGAACGCCTTCGGCGAAATCCGGCATGGGTCCGGGCGACGAGATTTTAGCTGTGAACAACATCCGGCTGGACCGGCTGAATATCGAGCAGTTGATCGGTTTGTTGCAGCAATCGAGGCAACAGCCCGCGCGCCTCGTCGTCCGGCGGCCGGGCAATGCGCGGATGCTCGATTTCACACTCACCCCGGAAGAGATGCAGCAGCCGAGCGTGGAGCGTGCGTTTTTCGTCAAGCCCGGTATCGGCTACCTGCGCGTAGCCAGCTTTGACGATAAGACCGGTCAGCAGATCAAGAGCGCGATCGAGAGTCTGGGCGGCAGAAAGCTGAAAGGCCTGGTGCTCGATCTGCGCAACAATCCGGGCGGCCTGCTGACCTCGGCGCTGGAGACGGCGTCGCTGTTCTTGAAGCCCGGCCTTTCGATCCTGACGGTGCGTGGCCGCGCGGTTCCAGAAAAAGAAGAAAAAGTTCCGGCGAGCGCCAGACCCTACGAGTTTCCGATGGCGGCGCTCATCAATGGGAAGAGCGCCAGCGCAGCGGAGATTGTGGCGGGCGCCTTGCAGGACCACGATCGGGGGGTGATTGTGGGCGAACCGAGTTTCGGCAAAGGCCTGGTGCAAAGCGTTTTTCCACTCGCGGAATCAACCGGCCTGGCGCTGACCACGGCCCTCTATTACACTCCCAGCGGCCGGTCCATTCAGAAGCCGTTCGACCCATCGCAGTTCGCGCTGGGCGCCACGGCGGCCCATCCCAATGCGAAGACCGATTTCCATACGGACAAGGGACGCATGGTCCGTGGCGGCGGCGGCATCATGCCTGATGCGGTGGTGTATCCACAGGAGGTCTCGCGCTTCAGAGCGGCGCTGGAGTCGTCGGCGTCCTTTACTTCTTTCGCTACCGAATACACGCAAAAGCACAAAGTGGCCGACGCCTTCGAAGTGACGCCGGATTTGCTTGACGACTTCCACTTTTTTTTGGCGGAGCGCAGGATTCAGCCCAGTATGTCTGAGTGGTCGGGAGAGCTGGACTTCATCCGCAACCGCCTCAAGACCGAGATCTTCAACCAGACGCTTGGCGTAGCCAAGGGAGACGAAATCGAGGCGCAGCGCGATCCGCAAATCCAGCGGGCGGTGGATCTGATCGCCGGCAGCTAGATGCGGCCCGGGCATTACCGGTCTGGCCAACACTCATCGAGAAAAAGCGCGCAGGCAGGAAAGCCCATGCCACTGTCATAATGTAACCGGAGGTTTTTCTCTATGGCCACACTGCTGTCCACCGAGCAAGAAACCAACCCGTGGCTTGCGGCGGAAGCGCGTTTTGACGAGGCCGCCAGCCGGCTCAATCTCGACGACGGCATGTGCAAGGTATTGCGCAGCCCGACCAAAGAAATTACGGTCCATATTCCGGTGATGCTCGACGACGGGCGCCTCGAAGTGTTCACGGGATACCGCGTGCAGCATTCCATCGCGCGCGGCCCTGGAAAGGGCGGCATCCGCTTCAGTCCCGATGTAACGCTGGATGAAATTCGCGCGCTGGCGTCGTGGATGACGTGGAAATGCGCCGTGGTGGGGATACCGTTTGGCGGCGCGAAGGGCGGCGTGATCTGCGACCCCAGTGTGCTCTCGGATGGCGAGCTCGAGCGCATCACGAGGCGCTACACGGCGGAGATTATCGACTTTCTCGGCCCCGAGCGCGACGTGCCGGCGCCCGATGTGAACACCAACGATCGCGTGATGGCGTGGATCATGGACACGTACTCCATGCACGTGCGGCACACCACTACGGCCGTCGTCACGGGAAAGCCCATCGATCTGGGCGGCTCCAAGGGCCGCACCGAAGCCACGGGGCGCGGATGCATGATTGTGGCGCTCAAGGCGCTGAAGAAGCTCGGCATGGAGCCGGCTTCGACGCGCGTGGTGATCCAAGGGTTCGGCAATGTGGGTGGCATGGCAGCGCGGCTGATGTCGCGCGCGGGTTTCAAGATCGTCTGCATCATCGAGTACAACGTGGCTGTTTATAATCCCAACGGGCTCGACATCGCCGCCCTCATGGAGCACAAAAAAGAGACGGGGTCGGTCGGCGATTTTCCCGGCGCCGAAAATGTGGACCGGCACGAGGCCATGTTCCTGCCCTGCGACGTGCTGCTGCCCGCCGCCACCGAGAATGTGATCACCTCCGCCAATGCCGACCGCCTGCGCTGCCGTATTTTATGCGAGGGCGCCAACGGGCCCACGACGCCGCTGGCGGATGAGATCCTGCGCGACAAGAAGATCTTCGTGATTCCCGATATCCTGGGCAATGCGGGCGGCGTGACGGTTTCCTACTTCGAATGGGTGCAGGATCGCCAGGGGTATTTCTGGAACGAAGATCTGGTGAATACGCGCCTGGAGGAAATCATGGTGGCGAGCTTCGATGCGGTGGTGAGCTATGCCGAAAAGCACGGTGTGAACAACCGGACCGCGGCTTACATGCTGGCGCTCGATCGGGTGGCGTTCGCCATCAAACTGCGCGGTATCTATGCCTGATGCACTCACCGCAAAGACGCAGAGTACGCAGAGAAAAGGCCTTGCGTTTGCCTGGCGGCTCCGCGTCTCCGCGGTGAACTGATGGCTTCGGACGCCGCGACGCCGCTGATGCGGCAATACAACTCCATCAAACAGCAGGTTCCCAACGCCCTGCTCATGTTCCGGCTGGGGGACTTCTACGAACTTTTCTATGACGACGCCGTAGTCGCCGCGCGCGAACTTGAAATCACGCTCACGGCGCGCAACAAAGAAAAAGGGGTCGCCATTCCGATGTGCGGCGTGCCGTATCATTCCGCCGAGAGCTATATCGCGCGGCTCATCCAGAAGGGACACCGGGTGGCCATCTGCGATCAGATGGAAGACCCGCGCGTCGCCAAGAAGCTGGTCAAGCGCGAGATCACGCGCATCGTGACGCCGGGTACCGCCACTGACGCCCACCTGCTGCGCTCCCACGAGAACAACTACCTCGCCGCGGTCGCGCTCAATGGCAGCCGTGCGGGCCTGGCGCACGTGGATGTCTCGACCGGCGAATTCCGCGCAACGGAACTGGACACCGGTGAAATCGCGACGGCCATCGAACAGCTTGGCGCGCGCGAAGTGCTGTTCCCCGCCGACCTGCCGCTGCTTGTGCCCGAAGACAAGGACCGCCGCTTTCTTCGCACGGAAAGCGAGAGCTGGACGTTCAGCTACGACTACGCGGACCGTACGCTGCGCGACCATTTCAAGCTGCTCTCGCTCGACGGATGCGGCCTGGCGGAGCATGGCGCCGCGGTGAGCGCGGCAGGGGCGATCCTGCATTACTTGCAGGAGACGCAGCGCGCGGCGCTGGATCATCTCGACCGGCCGTCCTACTATGACCGCGCGGAAGACATGGTGCTCGACGCGGTGAGCGTGCGCAACCTGGAACTGATCGAGCCGCTGTTCGCGGGCGAGGGCGCGACGCTGCTCTCGGTTGTCGATCAGACCATAACCGGCATGGGCGGCCGGCTTCTGCGGCGGCGTCTGCTCAGCCCCTCGCTCGACCGCGGCGAGATCGAAGCGCGCCTCGATGCCGTGGGCGATCTGCTGAGTGACGCCATCGTCCGATCTCAGGTTCGCAGCGAGTTGAGCGGCGTGCTGGATGTCGAGCGGCTGCTGGCCAAGGTTAC
>JBGPKX010000113.1:0-15424 GCA_041486185.1 Bryobacteraceae bacterium
AACGAGTGGGGCGTGCCGAATTTCGGCGCAACGTTTTTTGGCCTCACCGGGCTGCACATGACGCACGTGATCATCGGCGTGATTTATCTCAGCATCATCGCGTTCGCCGTGGGCCGCGGGAAATTCAAGTACGAAGACGTGGAGGTGAGCGGCCTCTACTGGCATTTCGTCGACCTGGTGTGGATGTTCATCTTCCCGCTGGTTTATTTGATGTCGGCCAAGATATAAGGGAGCGCCCATGAGCAATCATACGGAAGCGGTAGCGGAACACGTTGGCGGGACGACGCAGTCGTTCATTTACATCTGGATCGCGCTGCTGGTGATGACCGGCGTCGAGGTTCTGCTGGCTTATGAGCAGGTGCCGGTGCTGATCATGCTGACGGCTCTGCTGGGACTATCGATCGTCAAGGCGGCATTGATCATCGCGTACTTCATGCACCTGAAGTTCGAGAAGCTCAGCCTGTTTTTGACTTTGTTTCCGATGCTGGTGCTGTGCATCATTCTGATGCTCATCATTTTCATGCCGGATTCGCTGCGCAGCATGAACATGAGGGTGCAATGAAACGGATACTGGCGCTCGCGCCTCTGGTGGGGTCGAGCGCCTTCGCGCAGTGTGTGATGTGCTTCCGCACGGCTGCCGCGCAGCAGGCGGAACGCGCCCGGGTGATGAACCTCGGCATCATCATCATGCTGATCCCTCCGGTTCTGATTCTGGCCGGGTTCATGGCGCTGTGCTACAAGCGGCGGAAGACCTACGCCGTGGCGGAAGCCGCAGAGATGGGGCCCGTTGAGCAGGAACTCGAAGAGGTATTTTCCAGCGATCGGCGCTAACATTAGAACACGTTGTCCTCGCACGCTTACCTCCGACAAGCTCGTCGTTTCCTTGTGATCGCCTGCTGGCCCGTCTGGCTCGCAGGCCAGCAACCAGCCGGAACGCCACTCGGCCGGCTGCAATCCAACATCGAGCGCATCACGCGCTCCGTGAATGCCACGTGGGGAATTTACGTCAAGTGCCTGGAAACGGGTGAGCAGATTGCCATACACGCCGACGAGCCCATGGACACCATGTCGGTGATCAAGATTCCGCTCATGGCGGAGGTCTTCCGGCAAATCGAGGCGGGAAAATTCAAGCTCGATGACCGTGTGCTGGTGCGTGACGCGGATAAGTTGCCAGGCACGGGCGTGCTACGGTCGCTCGATCAGGGCGAAGTGCCAACGATTCACGATCTGCTCACGCTCATGATTATTGTCAGCGACAACACGGCCACGGACCTGCTGTTCGACAAAGTGGGTGGCGTGAAACCGGTCAACGACCTGATGCGCAGCTACGAACTCAACACCATTCAGGCGACGGGTTTGAGCCGGGCATGGTTCGATGCGCTGCATGCCGCGCCGGGCAGGCTCGAATTCCACAGAGATGGCAAGCACCCGTTCGGGCTCTCTTCGCCCCGCGACCTCGGAAAGCTGCTGGAAAAGATTGCCCGCGGCGAAGTGGTGAGCAAGCAGGCCAGCGCGGAGATGCTGAACATCTTGCGAGGCCAGGTGTACAGTTCGCGCCTGCCGAAGTACGTGACGGGCTTCCAGGTGGCGCACAAGACCGGAGATTTTCTGCCCTACATCGCCAACGACGTGGGTATTCTCGAGAGCCCTACCCGTAACGTGGTGATTTCGGTGTTCACGGCGCACCACGAAGGCATCGGCGCCAATCTCGAAGACGCCATCGGACGCGTCGCGGAACAGGTGGCGAATTACTTCAGTTACCGCGAGACGCCTTCGCGCAGCGCAAATTCACAATAATCGCTGCAAAACAGGCACATAATAAACCGAGGGCCTCTTTGCCCGGGAGGGACCGGCCGCATGAAGCGCAGGCGCTTTTTACCGTTGCTCGCAACGCCTTTTCTGCCTCGGAGCGCTGTCGGCGTGCCAGGCAGTTCACTCGAATGGCCGCAGTGGCGCGGACCTGATCGCACAGGGGTTTCAAGCGAGACGGGGTTGCTGAAATCGTGGGCGGCTGCCGGTCCGCGGGGGCTGTGGTCGATTTCGAACCTGGGCGAAGGTTACGGCTCCATGGCCGTCCGCGGCGACCGCGTTTGTGTGCAGGGCGTGCAAGGGCGCGACAGCGCGGTTTTCTGCCTGAACCGCCGCGACGGTAAGACGCTGTGGACCACCGCGCTGGCTGGCCGCATGGAGCAGGATCGCGGCGACGGACCGCGCGGAACGCCTACTCTCGATGGCGACCGCGTCTACGCGCTCGCCGAAAATGGCGAACTGGCCTGCATGCGCGCGCCGGATGGGACCAAGGTATGGCGGCGCAATATCCTCCAGGACTTTGATGGCCGGAATCCACATTGGCTGCTCAGCGAGTCGCCGCTCATTGATGGCGATCGCCTGATCGTAAAACCCGGCGGATCGAACGCCTGCATCGTGGCACTCGACAAAACGTCGGGCAAGACCGTTTGGACCAGCCAGGGGCTGAGCGATGGCGCCGCATATTCGTCGTGCATCATCGCCGACGTCCATGGCGTGCGCACGATCATGGCGTTGACGGACAGGGCCGGCGTGGGCGTGCGCGCGGGCGACGGGAAACCCATGTGGAGCTATGAGCGCGTGGCCAACCGTACCGCGAATATCGCCACTCCGGTTTTTCATGACAACAAGGTTTTCTACACCTCGGCGTACGGAACTGGCTGCGCGCTCCTGGGATTGACGGCGCAAAATGGCGTGATCAAGGCGGACGAAATCTATTTCAACCAGGAAATGCAGAACCATCACGGCGGCGTGATTCTTTATAACGGTTTTCTGTACGGCTATTCCAATGCCATCTTGACCTGCATGGAATTCGCCACCGGCCGCGCGGCGTGGAAAGACCGCAGTGTCGGCAAAGGGTGTCTCACTTGCGCCGACGGACAGTTGTACTTGCTGAGCGAGAACAATGTTGCCGGCCTCGCGGAGGCAACGCCTGACGCTTACCGGGAGAAAGGCCGGTTCTCCATTCCGGATCAGGGGCGGCCAAGCTGGGCGCACCCGGTGGTGTGCGGCGGCCAGCTCTTCTTGCGGAACCAGGGGTGGTTGACGTGTTACGAGGTGAAAGGGTAAAGAAGGAATTCCGAGATGCCCGTCACTTACTCACCGCGAGAATGTTCGACGTGTCCAGCGAAACCTTGGTCGGCGCCTGCCGCAGAGCCGAGGTGAATAGCGCCGGTGAGCTGGAGGTGCGCACCCGCTTCACTTCCCGCGTGCGGCCGCACTGAATCTCCACCGGCACCTCGGCGCTGAATTCTGAATCGACGTCGCTTTGCGAAATGCTGCCGGTCAGTTTCACATCGGGTGGCCGTCCGTGAACCTCATAGCTCAATCTGAGCGTTGGAATTCCCGTGCCGTAGACCCACTGGTCGAAGAAGGTTTCGAGTTTCGCGTCGGGCGACTTCGGGGGCAGGAATTCCGCGGCGAGCTGGCGGAACTGTTCGGTCGAAATCGTCTTCCATTCGAAGCGGCGGCGCAATTCGCCCAGCATGGCTTCGAAGCGCTCATCGCCCATTTGCGTCCGGAGCATGTGCAGAATCCAGGAGCCTTTTCCGTAGGTGATGTGGTGCCATCCGAACGGCGACTGCGAGCTGGCGAGGCGCGTGCCCAGCACAATGGGGCCGGCGGAGTCGATAGTCTGGCCGTTCTCGTTTTTCGTCAGCAGGTCCGTTTTGTAACTTTCGAGTGCGGCATCCAGCAAATGCCGGCCACGGCGCTTTTCCAGATAAAGCAGAGCTGAATAGTTCGCCAGCGCTTCCATCAGCCAGTCGTCATGATAGCTGGCGGAGGTGACGATATTTCCCCACCACTGATGCGCGGTCTCGTGGCACTGCAGAATGTCGATGAAGAAGCTCTGATCGATGGGGGCGAGGCTGGCCACAGCCTCATCCTGACGGCGGAGATAGGACCTCGTCGAGAGATACAACAAGCCCGGGAATCCCTGGCCGAACGATCCGGGGATAGGCGAAACTTCGAGCGTCTTGAGCGGTGGCGGACCGAATCTTGTGGCCATGAAATCGAGGGCCGAAGTGATATCGGCGGCGAGTTCCTCGAGCCGGGCCAATGGGTCTGGTGCTGGTGCCGGAACGTGCGCAACTGGCCCGCCTGGAGGCACCCGGCCCGGGGTCACCACCACCGGCGGATGCAGCCGGGGTTGCAGCGATTTCTCAACGGCGCGGTTGGCGCAAACTTCTACGGTGTAGCCATTCCGCGAAACGCGCATGCGCTCGTAGACGCCGAGATTGAAACCTGCGAAGCGTATGGGCGCTGCGGTGACGCGCCGGGTGATGCGCCACTCGCCTTCAGTTTTGTCGGAAGCCACGTCGCCCGGAGTTACCAGGTCGAGATCCTTGGGGTACCAGAACCTGAGGTCGTAGCGCGCAAACTGCATGTTGGAGTTGGGATACCAGGTGCCGCGCGGACCCACAAAATACACCTGATTGCCCGCGTCCTCGACTACCGCGCCTGCATGGTGGAACTCCACTTCGTGCTCGCGCCCGGGATCGAGCGGGTGCTGCGCCACCACCAGGAAAAGGTTGTTGCCGTCATTGCGGATGAGGTTGGAGCGCAGCGATTCGGGCTGCAGCACTTCCGCGGGCTCGCCGTCGATCGTGGCGGAGGAAACCTGCATGCGCCCGCTAATCTCGAAGGGCAAGACACTCTCGCCGGCTTCCGTAAGCGTGACTTTTACTTTTGTCACCGCGCGAAGGCGTAGATTTGGTTCCAGTGTCGCATCGATGCGGTAGTCCTTGACGGAGATTTCGGGCTCCGGCGGCTTGCGCATGCCCTTTCGGAATGGCGCGGCTTCGAAGCTGGTCCAAACGTCGAAGAACGTGAGGTTGTTCTGGAATCGTATCTGGCCCAGCACGATCTGCTCGGTGCTGCGCGGCTCATAGACCACGTCGAAGTTACCGAGCTTCTTGCCGTGGATAACGGCTACGAAACAGCCCTGCTGGCGGTGCGCGGGAGAGAGAAGGTCGAGCAGCAAGCGCGATTCGAAGCTCTCGGAGAGATTGCGCACGACCCGATTCCAATCGTCGGCCATGAGCGCGCCCATTTCCGCATTGCGCTTATTGAACTCGCTGGCGCGGATTTGCTGCATCAGATTGCTATAGGTGTCGTCGCCAAAGAGCAAAACGGCGGCGGCGAAGTGCTCGTCCAGATTGGGGCTACCGGTGTACCTGGCCAGGGAGCGGCGCTCGCTCTTATTGGGAGGCAGCAAGAGGATCTCGGCGTCTCCAGCCTCTACTTCCGCGGTGAAGACGGCGGTCGTCCGCATGCCGTTGACAGGCTTTCCGAAAACCAGATAGCCGTCGGTGAAGTAAAGGTGGACGTCGTCTTTATTGAGCTGGACGTCGTGAACGCGGTAGCACTCGGCCGAATCCAGCTCGACCTCGCGAACACCGCGCGCAAGCTCGGCGCCGCCGGCGGCTGCATAAGAAACGATGGGGATAAACAGGGCCGTGAGCAGCCGCATGATTTCAGTCTACTGCGGCTCGACGAGCGGCGCGTTCACCCGAAAATCTCGGATAGGGGCACTTCGATTGCCGCACTGTCTACGCGCAGAATACCATCTCTTACCTCATGGCTACCGGCTGAGGTATGGACGTAAGCGCGGCGGGTCTCCGGGTTGATTACCCAGACGCAGGGGACGCCGAAGACGAGGTAGTCGTTGATTTTTTCTTCCAGATCGCCCGCGCGATCGTCGGGCGACAGCACTTCCACGGTGACAACCGGAGGTTTACGAATGATCCGGTCGGCAGGCTTCGAACCCAGCACGACTGTGACGTCAGGAATGCGAAAGCGTGTCTTCTTCACCTGGACGCGAACCGCCACACTGGCCCAGACGCGCTCCTGGTAGTGCGCTCGCAGGTAATGTACGACGGCCGTCTGCGCATCGCTGTGATCGACTTCTCCCACGTTTCGCTCCACGATGCGGCCGTCGATATATTCGCGATCCGCATCGGGAAAGCTCGTGCGCAGGTATTCTTCGACCGAAACCAGCGTGGCCGTGCCCATAGCCCTATTCTATTGCACAGAGGTCTGCTGCCGCCGTCCAACGCGTTTTATTACTTGCCGAACTGTCGTCATGATGCGGTCTTCAACTTGTTCGTCGTAGGGACCGGGCAGGCCGTAGTAGATCATGCTGTCGTTGGCTTCGTAGCCGCCTTCTTTCAGCACGCGGAGTGACGGGATGTACGACATCACGTCGTTCGAATATCCGGCGACGATGATCCCTTTGCCGCCGAATTCGCGCTTGATGCGCAGGCCGTAATCGACCACCACTTCGCCGCCGAGTGCGACGAACGTCAGGTCCTTGCCAAACTGGATGGCCTGCACAGGGTAGGGATAGCGGCGCACGAGCGGGCTCCGGTCGTCGTAGAGCTTGAGCATGGCCTTGGCGTTGCGCACGCGGTAAACGTTCGCATCTTTCAGCCGTGCCTCGAACGTTTCGCGGGTTTGAGGAGCGAAGTTGAGATCGACGACTTGGAACGCGGCGCGCACCGGGCCGTGCACGCGCTGGAGTTTTTCGCCGAGTACGCGATTGACTTCGGCGGCCAGCGTCGCGCCGTGCTGCTCGGCAAGCTCGAGGGTGCTGCGCGGATTGGGGTTCTGATCCGCACCGCAGAGCATCACAAACATCGCGGTAGCGCCGGGATGGGCCTTCTCAATCGCAAGCTGCGCGAAACCGGCGTAGTCTCCGGTGAGTTTGTAGAACTGGCCGGTGAGCGTGGTGTTGTGGCAGGCGTAGCCCAACAGAACGGCGCGCAGCTTTCCATCGGGCGCAGTCACTTTGAGAACTGGCACATCTGGATCGGTGGGGCCTTTAGAATTCTCGCCGATCTTCACGCCATTCGGAGTATTCTCGCGGCGATTGATGGCGAAGGTCGCGCGGCCGTTGCCGAACGAGATATTGGCGGGCGCGAGATCTTGCAAGGCCGCGCCGGCGACGGCGACCAGTTTGTCGGTCAGGCTGGCGGAATATTCGGCGACCACCCGGGCGTCCTCGGGGCTCAGCTCGAACAGGATTTCGAGATTGTGCTGCACGAGCGGCCCTGTGTGCGTGTGGGAAGAGTTGAGCACGAGATGCGAGCGCTCGATGCCGTACTCCTTTTGGATGCGCGCCGCTACCACGTCGGCAATCCCGCGTGGCAGGCCGATGAGGTCGGTCGAGACGATGACAACGCGCGCGCCTTTGTGGTCTTCGATGGCCAGGGCCTTGGCCCAAAGATCGTGGATCACGCCTTCGGAGGGATGATTGCGCCCTGCATAACCGGACATGTAGATAGGCTTTTCCGGTGTGATGAGAATGCGGCCCACGCCGACTTTGTAATCGGCGGCAGTAAGTATTGAGGCAATCAGCAGCAAGCAAGGTATGAAGCGCATGGACCGTTGATTATACGACTCAACGGCCGGCGGCGGTGAGTTCAGGCGCGCCGACGAGCTCGACCGAGCCCGCGGCGAGGGCGCTCACGCGCGGTCCGGGAAGGAGAATGCCGGCGAGGTTCAAAGGATCTGCCGCGGCAACAGCGATGCTTTCCGCGCGTTCCTCCGAGCGCCGCAGGCCGCGCAAGAGGTCGATGGCTTCGGGGCGCGCGAATTGCTCGCCGACAAATCCGGCAACGAACCGGCCGCCGCGGATTTCGCCGCGCGCTTCCAGGCGCCGCAGCACCTGCAGAAGATCGCGCCAGGGCGGCGACAGCGTCTCGCGCGCCAGCACGTCGCGGAAGACCACGCCCCAGCGCAACAGCAGTTGGTTGGCAAAGGCTTCGTTGGATGCAGCCGATTGCCCGGCGGCGGAGCGCAGAAGCGCCCAGCGTCCCGCGGCGTGCCTGGGACGCGCGCTCCGGCCACGACCTTCGCCGCGCCGGCGTTTAGGATCGACCAGCGATCGCAGATTCTCGAACCCGTCGGCTGTGACCAGACCGGCAGCGACGAGTTCCCAGAGCGCGTCTTCCACTTCGCTCGATAGCCGGCCTGTGGCGTGCGCAAGGTCCGGGAAGAACGACGCGCCATGCCGGCGCAGCTCGGCCAGCACTTCGCGCGCGGCATGGGAGAGCGAGTCTTCGACGGCCACGGCGTCGTCGTGTGCGGCAGCCAGCAACCAGCCGGCGTCTTCACGCAGGAAGATGGTGAGCGGCGCGACGCGGGTGGGGCGTACGCGGCCGGGTTCTTCACGTTCGAAGGCAGGGTGCGGCGAGAGCCGGCCCCACATCACTTCGCCGGACAAACAGAGTTGATCGAGCAGGCCCGGCGAATAACGGGCAATGCGCCGCGGCAGGATCTGAGACTCCCACGCCGCGGCGGAGATTTCGTATCCCTGAAGCTGGCGTATGACGTGCATGGCGCCATCGAGGCCATGCAACTGGCTGCCGGGTGCAATATGGTGCCATCGCGAGAGGAAGCGGATGAAGTCGGCGGTGGAGACTGGCTCGATTTCGCGGCGCAGCCGGCCGATGGTGAGGCGGTGGATGCGCGCCAGCACGCGGCGATTGCACCACTCGATTTCGTTCGAGCTGGCATCGGGACTGAAGCGGCCGCGGAGAATCTGGCCTTCGGCTTCGAGTCGCGCGAACGCGGCGTCGACGAGCTCACGATGAAGCGCCAGCCGGCTGGCGAGTTCAGACGCCGTCACCGGTCCGATGGATTCCATCCAGCCGCGAAGCATTTCGGTAACCGCGGTCTGTTGCTCGTCGCCGGTGCCCGAGTGCGCGGCACGAGCCATGCCGGCGCGCTCGGCAGCGGCCCAGAGCAGTGCACTCCCGTCTTGAATCGTTACGACGCGATGTGCGGCGGCCAACTCGTCGAACCAGGTCTGCCACTCAGCCGCGGGCGGCAGTGTGATTAGCGTGAGGAGAGCGTCATGCAGCTCATCGGCATCCCGCACAGCCGGCCACGATTCCGATGCGACCTGTGCGATGGCCACGGCATCCAACGCACCCATTCCTTCGGCGAGATCGGGCAGCGTGCGGCGCATCTGCACGGCGCGGGCGCGGCGCTCTTCGAGCGGGGCGTCATCCAGGTACGCGTAGGGATTGGCGTTGAGAATTTCATGGGAGAAGGGCGATGCCTCCGGAGTCTCGACGGCGACGCTGCGGATGGTCCCATCGGCGATGCCGTTCAGCAAGCGCTTGAGGCCATCGACGTCCATGGCTTCATGCAGGCAGTTGGAAATGGTCTCGCTGACGAGAGGATGATCGGGGACGCGGATCTCGCCCGCAAGGTTCTCGGCGCAGGCGGCCTGATCGGGAAATACGGCGGCGAGCAGATCGTCGGAGCGCATGCGCTGGATGGGTGGCGGCACTTTGCCGCCGCCTTGAAAACGGAGAACCGCGAGCGACCGCGTGACATTCCAGCGCCAGCGCGCGGTGAACATTGGGGCGTCCAGCAAGGCTTGGGTGAGCACGTGCTCGACTGTGGCGGACTTAAGGAATCCGAAAACGATCTCGAGGGGGAACGAGTGCTGCTCGCTCAGCGAAATGACAATGCCGTTGTCGGTGGCGGCGGCCTGCAGCTCAAAGTTGAACGACCGGCAGAAGCGCTTGCGCAGCGCGAGGCCCCATGCCCGGTTGATGCGCGCGCCGAAGGGAGCGTGCAGCACCAGTTGCATGCCGCCGGCCTCATCGAAGAATCGCTCGGCGACGACGGCCGAGTGGCCGGGCATGGCGCCCAGCGAGGTCTGGCCCGCGATTACATAATCGGCGGCCTGCTCAGCGCCGCGCTGGTCGAGAGCGCATTCACGCATCAGGAACGCGATGGCTTCGGACCGCGCGAGCGCGGCAATCTCTTCGCGCAGGCGGGAAACTTCGCGGGAAAGCTCGTCGGTGCGGCCGGGGGCTTCGCCGCGCCAAAAGGGAATGGACGGCGCGGCGCCGTGGGCATCTTCCACGCGTACGCGCCCCGACTCGACGCGGCGGATACGCCAGGAGGTAGTGCCAAGAAGAAAAACATCGCCCGCCATGCTCTCGACGGCGAAGTCCTCGTCGAGCGTGCCGACCGTCGATCCTTCCGGCTCGGCCACCACGAGGTAGTTGGCATTTTCCGGAATGGCCCCGCCGGAGGTGATCGCCGCCAGCCGCGCGCCACGCCGCCCGCGGATGCGCCCGTTGATTTGATCGCGATGCAGGAATGTTCCGCTGCGGCCGCGCTGGGTGGCGATGCCGTCCGAAAGCATCGTAACCACGTCGTCGAAATCCGAGCGATCCAGATTGCGATAGGAGTAGGTGCGGCGCACGAGCGCGAACAAGTCGTCTTCGCGCCAGTCGCCGGTGGCGGCGGTGGCCACAATCTGCTGGGCGAGAATGTCGAGCGCGCCGTGCGGAATCTCCATGCGATCAAGCTCGCCTGCATGGATCGCGCGCACGAGAGCGGCGCATTCCACCAGCTCGTCGCGTGTCGTGACAAAGATGCGGCCCTTGGGCAGGGCGCCTACCCAGTGGCCGGAGCGGCCAATGCGCTGGAGCGTGACCGCGATGGAGCGCGGCGATCCGATCTGGCAAACCAGATCTACCGTGCCGATATCGATGCCTAACTCGAGCGAGGCCGTGGCCACTACGGCGCGCAGATCGCCGCCCTTCAATCGCGACTCCGCCTCGAATCGTAAGGTGCGCGAAAGGCTGCCGTGGTGCGCCAGGACAGCATCCTCGCCCAGCCGCTCGGAGAGCGCATGCGAGACGCGCTCGGCCAGACGGCGCGTGTTGACGAATACCAGCGTTGTGCGATTCGCGCGGATTAGGTCGGCCAGGCGATCGTAAATCTCGGCCCACATCTCGTTCGTGGCAACCGCGCTCAGCTCGTCTTTTGGCACTTCGACTGCGAGCGCCATGGCGCGGCGATGGCCCACATTGACGATGCGCGCCCGTTCGCTGAGAAATTGAGCCACGTCTTCGATGGGTTTGACAGTTGCCGACAGTCCGATACGCTGTGGCCTGGGCCCTTCGACCAACGCATCCAGCCGCGCCAGCGACAAGGCCAGGTGCGAACCACGCTTATCGTCGGCCATGGCGTGGATTTCGTCCACAATAACGGTTCGCGCCGTGCACAGCATGCGCCGCGAACCTTCCGCGGTGAGCAGAATGTAGAGCGATTCCGGCGTCGTGACAAGGATGTGCGGGGGCCGCTTGCCCATTTGCTGGCGCTCCCACGCGGGGGTGTCGCCGGTGCGCACAGCGGTGCGGATAGGCGTAAGCAGGATGCCTTTTTCGGCGGCCAGGGCGGCGATTTCGGCCAGCGGCGTGTCCAGGTTCTTGCGGATGTCATTGCTCAGCGCCTTGAGCGGCGATACGTAAACCACAACCGTCTGGTCGGCGAGCGATCCAGTGCGCGCGGTGCGCACCAGGCCGTCCAGGCAGATCAGGAACGCCGAAAGCGTCTTGCCCGAGCCGGTGGGCGCGGAGATCAGGACATCGCGGCCGGCGCGGATTTCGGGCCAGCCTAGAATCTGCGGTTCAGTGGGCCCGGAGAAGCGGCGCGCGAACCACTCGACGATAAGGGGATCGAAACCGGTGAGTACGTCTGCCGCAGCCGGGGGACGAACGTCAGCCATTTAATATCAGCTTGGCACATTCGAAGCAGGGCGGTCTGCAAAGGCGCGGAAAACGGCCTCGAAAGTCCGCGGGGCGAGGGGCCCTATTTGTTCAGCCTTTTGGCGCGGTCGTAGTCTTCGAGCAGCCTCTTCGTAATCCTGTCCGCCACGTCGGCGCTCGAGCCGCGGAATTTGCCACCCATGCTCTCCTGTGTGGTGGACCAGATCACGTCCCCGTCTTTGTTGACCAGGCGCACGGCGGCGACAGCCTCGTGCTTCCGATCGGTGCTGTGGCTGGATTCGCTGTCACCGACGCCCATGCCGCCATATTCGGCGCGCTGGCTCCGTGTGGCGGCACGGCTATTGGAGCTACCGTTGCCGCCGACGCCGAAGTTGGCCTGTGCATGGATGCTGTCACTCGACGAGTGCACGTCGGTGAATACGAGATCCTCGGCCGACCCTCGGAGGATGGCGTCGGCGCGTTCCTGATTTTCCGTGATCACGAACAGCTTGGCGTTTTGCAGGCTGCTGACGATCATGTCGCGCATTTGCACGGCTGTGTCGCCGCCCGAGAGCCGGTCGACAAAGACGCGCCGCACGGTGAGGAGCTGTTGGAGACCTTCTTCGTCAACCTTTTCGGTCTGCACGACCGGCTTCACGTGTACCAGCGCCGGTTCTTCGAAGGCTGCCATCGAGAGCAACAGAACGGAAACAAGCATTAAGATCCCTTTCCCCCGCGACGGGCGTCATCGTCTTGGTACTCAACCTTGCGGCCCGACTTGGCTTCGAGAACGACCAGCATGGCCCGCACGTCGTTCTTGCCGACCTCAAAGATCATGGCCTGCTGGCGGCCCTGATCGTCGGTAAAACCAACCGTCAAGTAGTGCTTCTTTGTCTTGCTGAGCAAGAATACCGGTGAAAGCAGAATGGCTTCAACGTAGCGGCGGCTGACGCGCTGGCCGTACTCAAGCACGTTGATCTTGTCGTACGGCACCTGAACCGTAAGGCCCTGGGTCTGGAACAGAAACGCCTCCTGTTCCCTGGTGTTGATGTAACCCTGTGTCTTGCTTGGAAGCAAGGAGATGGTACCGCCTACATAGTGGACGCGTTCGCCGGCATCGCCGGCCAGAAGGGCCAGCCGAAGCACGCTGGCGGTCAGGATCAGCAGCGACAAGGCACGCGGGTCTCTCATTTTGGTGCGCAAATCAAGCCGGTTCGTAAAATGAAAGTGTGCCAACCCGGCTGGGATTCTCACTTTTCCCGGATATCGAGACCCCCTAACGTATAATCTGGATATCGGAGATTGGAATGGGCTTAGATTCGTTGCCCGTACCCGTACGCTCGACCCCGTGGTATGTGTGGTGCGCCGTCCTGGCCGTCACGTCCGCGATGGTGGGCACGCACTGGGATATCTCCTGGCACCGTTCCATCGGCCGGGACACGTTCTGGACGCCCGCGCACGTCGCGATCTATATGTGCGGCGTGCTGGCCGGCATCTCCTGCGGCTTCCTGATTCTTTCCACGACTCTGCGCACAGCTTCGCCGCTTAGAGACGCGTCGGTGAAGATATGGGGGTTTCGCGGTCCGCTGGGCGCGTTCATCGCCGCCTGGGGCGGGGTCGCCATGATCACGTCGGCGCCGTTCGACGACTGGTGGCATCACGCTTACGGGCTGGACGTAAAAATCCTGAGCCCGCCGCACGTCCTGCTGATCGCCGGAATGGTGGGGGTGCAACTAGGCGCGCTGATCCTGATTCTGGGTCAAATGAACCGTGTGACCGAGAGAGCGCGCGCCAGGCTGGAATGGCTGTTCTTGTATGTGGGCGGCATGATCTTGGTGTGCGTCATGATCCTGATCTTCGAGTACACGCTGCGGATTTACATGCACTCCGGTTTTTTTTACCGCGTTCTGGCGATTGCGATCCCGGGTGTTCTGGCGGGTATGGCGCGAGCTTCCAACCGGCGCTGGGCGGCAACCATCGTGGTGGGGATCTATAGCTTGTTCCTCGTCGGCTGCGTCTGGATTTTGCCGCTGTTCCGTGCAGTGCCGAAGCTGGGGCCGGTATATCAGCCGGTGACGCGTTTTGTTCCTCCCGAATTTCCGTTGTTATTGATCGTGCCAGCGCTGGCGCTCGACTGGCTATGGGCGCACACGCAGGGCTGGAACCCGTGGCTGCAGGCGGTCGTTTCGGGCCCGTTATTCTTGGTCGCGGTTATGGCCGTGCAGTGGCCCTTTGCCGATTTCCTGATGAGTCCTGCCAGCCGCAACTGGGTCTTCGGAACGATCTATTTCGATTACAATTTGCCTTCCCAGAGCCACTACGTGCGGAATCTGTTCGTATCGCTTGAAAATACTGGCACGCAGTTCTGGAAAGAATTGGCTGTGGCGACCGCTGCGGCCATTCTCACGACGCGTTTTGGCCTGATCTGGGGCGAGTGGATGCGGCGGATCCGGCGGTAGGACACGCATTCCTGCCTGCCCGTTGGCTGATGAGGAAACAACGGCTGTGAAAAGGCGAAATACCCTGTCCCACCGGCTAATCGAGCTCTTTCAATGCGCCACTTTTTCCTGTTCCTGACCATCACATCCGCGGCGCTTGCGCACGTCGGCAGCCCTGACGTTTTCTATGAAGGAAATGCCGGCCCCTACCATCTTCTCGTGGCCATTCGGCCGCCGGTGGTGATCCCCGGCGTGGCCGAGGTGGAGGTGCGCAGTACGACCAACGATGTACGGGAAGTACGCGTTGTGCCGCTGCCGCTACGAGGGCCGGGAGCCAAATTCGCGCCCACTCCCGACACGGCAAAGCGCTCGCCGGACGATCCGCAGTTTTACACCGGCAGCCTGTGGATGATGGCGTTCGGCTCGTGGCAGGTGCGCGTGCAGGCGGATGGCGCGAAAGGAAAGGGCGAAATCTCGATCCCGGTCCCGGCGCTAGCCGTGCGCTCGACTACCATGCAAAAGGAGCTGGGCGCAGGCTTGTTCGGTCTGCTGCTGTTCCTGGTTGTCGGTATCGTAAGCATTGTGGGCGCGGGGGTGCGGGAGGCGCAGCTCGAGCCGGGCGTGACGCCGTCGGAGAAGAATCGAAAGCGCGGCGCCATCGTCATGGCCGTCACATTGGTGCTCATGATCGGCGCGGTCTATCTGGGCAACAAGTGGTGGAACTCGGAAGCCAACGCATATGCGCGAAACATTTATAAGCCGGTCGAGATGTCGGGCACGGTCGAGAACGGCGGCCGCCTGACCCTGCGGCTCCAGGACACAGGCTGGTTCCGCTTCAGCAAGCTGGATGATTTGATTCCCGACCACGGCCACCTGATGCACCTGTTCATCGTGAGCACCCCGGCGATGGATCGCATCTGGCACCTGCATCCGGAGCAGACAGAGCCGGGCGCGTTTGTCCTGCCACTACCGGAAATGCCGGCGGGACGGCACCAGCTCTTCGCAGACATCGTACATGCCAACGGTATCCCCGAAACCGGCACCACCGAGATGGAGATTCCTCAAGTGACGCCGGGAGCACTGCTGGGCGCCGACGATGCCGCAGCCACGGGAACGCCGGTGGCGCAGGCAGATGCCAATCGAAGCGTATCGCCGCTTACTGGCGGATTCCGCATGGTATGGGAACGGGATGCCGCCCCGCTCAAGGCCAGGCGCGCCTACCTGTTCCGTTTCCGCGTGGAGGATTCGAGCGCTAGGCCGGCCCAGGATCTGGAACTCTACATGGGCATGCCGGGCCATGCGGAGTTCGTGCGTGACGATTTCAAGGTTTTTGCCCACGTGCATCCATCCGGCTCCGTACCCATGGCGGCGCTGAACATGGCGCAATCGCAATTGGACGGCGGTAATACGGCTGGCATGCCGGGCATGGCCGGCATG
>JBGPKX010000114.1:0-15348 GCA_041486185.1 Bryobacteraceae bacterium
AATCCGGCTGGCGCTGGACAGCCTGCGCTCCGCCGACGAGCAGATCAAGGTCGCCAACGAAGGGCTCAGCCTGGCGGAGAATGTACTCGCGCAAGCCCGCCGTCGCTTTGAAGCCGGTGTGAGCAGCAGTCTCGAGGTGACTGACGCGCAGACGCGGCTTGTGCGCGCCCGCGACGATCAAGTAATGGCCCTCTATTACCATAACGCCGCGCGTTTGGAACTCGGACAAGCCGAGGGGACGATTCGCAGCATGATCCAATAACGCCAACGTGGAAGGGAAGCCATGATAATTCGTATTCAGCGGCCGCGCAGTTCAGGTGGCATAGTGTACCTGGTGGCACTCGGGGTTCTGATTGCCGCTGGAGTGTACGCAACTCGCGGCCTGAGGAGCCACCCGCCGGATCGCACCGTGATTTCCGGCAACATTGAGCTCACTGAGGTCAATATTGCATTCAAGACGGCGGGAAAGCTTGTCGAGCGCACGGTTGACGAGGGCCGCGAAGTGCGCCAAGGCATGATTGTCGCCAGACTGGATCGCGAACAACTGCTGCGCCAGCGGGATCGGGAACGCGCCGGACTCGCCGTATCCGAAGCGTTGGTTGCCGAAGCGCAAACCGCGGTGAACTGGCAGACGCAGATGCTGCAGGCGGACATGGAGCAGCGCGGCGCGGAACTCGCTTCCGCCGACGCCCACTTGCGCGACTTGAGCAGCGGATCGCGCCCCCAGGAGATCCAGGAGGCCAAGGCCGCTGTGGAAGCCGCGCAGGCCGAATACGATCGCGCCAAGAGGGATTGGGAGCGCGCCCAGCCGCTCCACCAGAACGACGACATTTCGAACTCCCAATACGACCAGTTCCGTACGCGATTCGCCAGCGCTGAAGCGGTTTTGCGACAGGCCAGGGAACGGCTTTCACTGATCGAGGCCGGGCCCCGCCAGGAGCTGGTCGAGGGCGCCCGGGCCCAAGTTTCTCGCGCGCGCGCTGTAGTGAAGGTCGGCGAGGCCAACCGGCTGGAGTTGGCGCGGCGCGAGCAGGAACTGACTGCGCGCCAGGCTGACATCCAGCGCGCCAAGGCTCAAATCGCGCTCATCGATGCGCAGTTGGCAGACACCATTGCGGCTTCCCCCATCGACGGCGTAGTCCTGGTGAAATCAGCCGATGTCGGCGAAGTACTGGCTCCCGGGAGCACGGTCCTGACCATCGGCGACCTGCGCCACCCGTGGATGCGTGGCTATGTCAGCGAGCGCATCCTCGGCCGCGTCAAGATCGGCTCTCCAGTCCGCGTGAGCACGGATTCTTTTCCCGGCAAGTTCTACTCCGGCCGCGTCTCGTTCATCTCGTCAGAGGCGGAATTCACTCCCAAGCAAATACAGACCCGGGAAGAGCGGGTCAAACTCGTATACCGGATCAAAGTCGATATCGATAATCCTCAGCAGGAACTCAAGAACAACATGCCGGTGGACGCCGAGATCCTGGTGGGAACAGATGCCGGCAGTGGTTGAGGCGCGGGGCCTGACGCGCCGCTTCGAGAAGCTGCTGGCGGTGGATCATCTGGACCTCGCGGTGGCGGAAGGAGAAATCTTCGGCCTGGTTGGGCCGGACGGCGCCGGCAAAACAACCACATTGCGCATGCTGTGCGGGCTGCTGGAGCCGACTGAGGGTGAGGCGCTTGTCGCCGGCCATGACGTCGCGCGCGAACCCCAGGCGGTAAAGGACCGCGCAGGCTACATGGCGCAACGGCTGGGATTGTACGCGGATCTCACGGTGGACGAGAACATGGAGTTTTATGCCGACGTGTACGGAATCGGCAAAGCCGAGAGGCTTGCGTTGGTCCCGCCGCTCCTGCGGATGACCCGCATGGAGCCCTTTCGCAAACGCCAGGCGGCCAAGCTTTCCGGCGGCATGAAACAAAAGCTTGGGCTGATGTGCTCTTTGCTCCACCGCCCCAAGATTTTGTTTCTGGATGAGCCGACCACCGGAGTGGACCCGGTATCCCGGCGCGATTTTTGGGCCATCCTGTATCAGCTGGCTCAGGACGGAGTCACGGTCTTCGTCACCACCGCATATCTCGATGAGGCCGAGCGCTGCCACCGCGTAGGTTTCCTGCAGCACGGGCGAATGATCTGCTGCGACCGTCCGGAGGCTTTGCGGACCCGCCCGGATGAAGGTTGTTACGAGGTGAAAACGGCGGAGCTTCGAGCCACGCGCCAGGCTCTCCAATCCTTGGATGGAGTGATGGGCGTGGAATCCGCCGGTCCTGTGCTGCACATGTTCCTGGCCCCTTCCACCACGCCCGATGCCATCCTCGGCAAGCTGGCTGCGCGCGGCATCGCGGGCGTGGACATCCGGCCCGTGGAGCCCTCTCTCGAGGATGTGTTCATCGCCATGGTGCGCAAGGCGGAAAGGCAATGACCTGGGCCATTGAAGTCGAGAACCTGGTCAAGGTATTCGGCAACTTCACCGCCGTCGACGGCGTTTCGTTCCAGGTGGCCAAAGGCGAGATCTTCGGATTCCTGGGCCCGAATGGCGCGGGCAAATCGACCATTATTCGCATCCTGTGCGGCCTTCTGCGGCCGACCTCCGGCGGGGCCCGCGTGGCCGGACTGGACGTGGAGCGGGATGCCGAGGCGGTTCGTCAGAATCTCGGCTATATGTCGCAGAAGTTTTCTCTCTACGACGATCTCACGGTGGAAGAAAACATCGACTTCTTCAGCGGCGTGTACGGGGTACCCGGTGAACTGCGGGCCGAGCGCAAGCGCGCCGTCCTGGGATTGGCGAACCTTGAGGCCCGCGCGGCAACCATTACTCGCCTGCTCGCCGGAGGCTTCAAGCAGCGCCTGGCGTTGGGATGCGCCATTCTGCATCAGCCGCCCATTCTGTTTCTCGACGAGCCGACTTCGGGCGTCGATCCCATTACGCGCCGGGCATTCTGGGATTTGCTCTACGACCTGTCGGCCTCCGGGCATACGATTCTCGTCAGCACGCACCACATGGATGAGGCCGAATACTGCCACCGGCTGGCTCTGCTGCACCGCGGCAAGATCGCCGCCCTGGGCAAACCTGGAGAGATCAAACGACAGTGGCGCCGCTTTCAGATTCTGCGGCTCGATGTGGCCGATCCGATGGGCTGCTTGCGCGTGCTCCAGCCGGAACCGGAGATCCTGGAGGTGACGGTCTTCCGCGGAGGCCTGCATGCCACCGTTCGAGACGCCGCGTCGGCTTCGGTCCGGATCCGTCAACTGCTCGACCAGCGAAATTTCCAGCTCCGGCGGATTGAGGCCGTCGAGCCTTCGATAGAGGACATTTTCGTAGGCCTGGTGGAATCCGAGGAGAAGAAGACGGCATGAACTGGCGCCGCACACGGGCCATTTTCCGCAAGGAATGTCGCCACATCATCCGCGATCCCAGAAGCCTGATGATGGCGCTGGCGATCCCCCTGTTGCTGCTGTTGTTGTTCGGTTTCGCGCTTAGCCTGGACGTGGATCGGATTCCCACGCTGATCTACGATGCGGACCAGACGGCGGCCAGCCGCGAGCTGGTGAACCGCTTCCAGGGCTCCCGGTTTTTTCAGGTGCAGGGCTTCGTCACCGGCTACGCCGGCATCGAGCACGAGATCGACCGCGGCACGGTTTTGATGGGGATCGCGATCCCGAAGCAGTACGGCCAACGTATTCACGCGGGCGAGAAGACCACCGTCCAGATCTTGCTTGATGGCAGCGATTCCAACACCGCCTCGATTGCGCTGAGTTATGCGGAATCACTTGTCGGACAGTATGCATTCCAGTTGCGCGCCCGAGCGCAAAATCACACCGCCGGCATGGACCTTGTGCTGCCCATAGAACCGCGCCTGAGGGTTTGGTACAACAGCTCACTCGAATCCAAGAACTATGTCGTGCCCGGGCTTATTGCCGTCATTCTGATGATCATCGCCGCCCTGCTGACGTCTTTGACTATCGCGCGCGAATGGGAGAACGGGACCATGGAGCAGCTGCTCTCCACGCCTCTGCGGCCGGCCGAAATCGTTGTCGGGAAGATGATGGCCTTCTTCATGGTGGGGGCCATGGACACCGTCATCACGGTTCTGGCCGCGGTCTTCATCTTTGATGTTCCCTTCCGCGGCAACGTTCTGGTGTTCGCTGCCACTAGCTGCGTGTACCTGTGCGGGGCGCTCTTCTGGGGAATCTATCTCTCGGCCGCAACCAAGTCCCAGCTGCTCGCCTATCAAATGGGGATTGTCACTTCGTTCCTGCCGGCGTTTCTGCTCTCGGGATTCATATATTCCGTCGAGAACATGCCCCGCGCGGTCGAGCTGGTCACCAGAGTCGTGCCGGCCCGTTACTTCGTCACCATCGTTAAGGGAATCTTTCTGAAGGGCGTGGGCCTTGAAGTACTGTGGCCGGAAGTCGTGTTTCTGATCGTATTTGCTTCGCTGGTATTCTTCGGGGCGACGCGCAAGCTCAGCCGGAAGTTGGCGTAACGATGAACTGGGGACGGATTCGTGAGATCGTTCGCAAGGAGTTTCTGCAGGTGCTGCGCCATCCCAGGATGCGCATCGCCCTAATCGGGCCTCCTTTGGTGCAACTGATCGTGTTCGGGTATGCGGTGAGCTTGGACGTCGATCACATCAGTATGGGATGGATGGATCAGGACCGTACGCCCGCTTCCCAGGAACTGCTCGCCGCCTATCAGGGTTCCGGCCGCTTTGAACTGCGCCGCGTCGCCGAGAGTGAAGCGCAAGTGCAGCAACTGCTGGACCAGGGCGAGGTTCAGGTGATCATCCGGGTTCCACGCGGCTTGGCCCGGGATATCCAGCGCAATCGCGTCGCCGCTGTGCAGATCCTGGTCGACGGCACAAATTCCAACACGGCCGCGCTGATCTCGGGGTATGCAACCCAGATTGTCACCGCATACGCGGCGCGGCTCATCCGCGACCAGCAAACCAGGGACGTCATGGCTCGCGTCGCGCTGGGCCCCATGAACCTCCATACCCCCATAGTGGAAACTCGCAGCCGGGTCTGGTTCAACCCGGATCTGCGCAGCAGGAATTACTACGTGCCAGGCGTCGTCGTCAACCTGATTATGGTGGTGACCGTGATGCTCACCTCGATGGCGATCGTGCGGGAGAAAGAGATGGGCACGATGGAGCAATTGATGGTCACTCCCATCCGGCCCATCGAGCTCATGATTGGAAAGACGCTGCCCTTCGCGGCGGTGGGACTGCTCGACCTGATCCTCACCACCTCCATCGCACTCGGCTTGTTTCACGTTCCCTTCCGCGGAAGCCTGCTCCTGCTTTTTCTGACGGCACTGCCGTTCTTGCTGACATGTTTGGGAACCGGACTGCTCGTGTCCACGGTTTCGCGGACCCAGCAGCAGGCGCTGATGTCTTCTTTCTTCTTCGCTACGCCGGTCTTCATGCTGAGCGGTTTTGCCTTCCCGATCGCCAACATGCCGCCTGTGGTGCAATACCTGACGTATCTGAATCCGCTGCGCTATTTCATGGAGATCGTGCGTGGCATCTTTCTGAAAGGCACGGGGCTGTCCGTGCTGTGGCCGCAGTCCGTGGCGTTGGTCGTCTATGGCATCAGCATGATCCTGCTCAGCGCCGCCCGCTTCCGCAAGAGGCTCGAGTAACATCTGCGGGGAGCGCTTTATCTGCGCGGGCCGCGCCGGGCGAGTGTGCCGGGCCGCGTATCAATCGTAGCCGTGCAGGGCCAGGAATGGCCCGAGTTTGGCGCGTACCGACTGAAAGGCGGCTTCAGCGCCCGGAAGCACCGCGAGTGACCGCGGATGAACGCGATCCTGGTACCCTTTCTGAGCATGGTCTCGGCAGCCGCCGAAATCCAGGATTTCCTGTATCACGCGATCCGGGTTTTCACAGAGGTCTTCATACCGAATGGACACATAGTCCGTCTTGGGTATCGACCCGATGTTTCGCAGATAGTAATCCGCGACCAGTCGAATGTGCCTTGCCGTAATCCTCTCGGCAAGTTGGAAACGCGAAGAGAACAGAAGCCGCGTGGCGAACAGACGCACAGGGTTCTGGTACATCTCCCTATACCACTGAGCCGTGAGCGCGGTATAGGCACTTTTCGTCTCCAGCAGCGAACGGATGGCGCGCAATTGTGAGTTGATGACGGTGAGGGGATGGCGGTGAATGAAAATTAGTTTGGCCTGCGGAAAGCACTCCTTCACATAGGCAAAACGCAGGATGTCCCAGGGATTCTTGAGCAGAATCGGCCGGTTCGGCTCCGAGGTGAACTGTATCTTCCTGCAAAGTTCCACAAATTTCGGCAGAGTGGACGGCGTCAACTGCGGCCGCGGGCCACCGTCAATGACAAAGCCGTATTCTTCGGGGAGATCCGGCGAAACCGCGACGCCGTCGAGGACGCGATCTTTCAGCCCCAGCTGGGCAAAAGTATCGGACAGCTCTCGCTTGGATGCAGCGCCGGCCCCTTGCATATGATCGAAGACGATCTGGTTGTACCGGATGACGTGGTAGGCGGTTACGATGTTAAAGCACTGCGTCTCGGCCAATAGCTGATAAAGCAATGTGGTGCCGGACCGGTGGTCGCCCATGATGAAGAAAGGGCGAAACCCGACATCTTTCAGCAAATCCAGGTATGGAAGATCCGGGTTCACCCTGAGCTCCAGACGCTGGCCATGGCTTCAAGGCTATCACGCAATCCCAAACGGGTGCACGGATGGCCCGCGGACCACTGTGATCCATCACGTAAAGATCGATCCCGAACTCCGGCTGGCTTTCCATATTGGCCGAGAAGTAGATCTTCCGGCTGTCCGGGCTGAAGCCGTGGGTTTCATAGAAGTGAGCGTGACCCGGCTGGAGCGTCTTGACGCCCGCATCCGCACTTAGATTTCAGTCCCTGTGGTGGCGGGCGCCAGCCAATTCTGGATGGAGCCAGCGATACGAATTTGCTGCAGCGTACGCGAACGGAATTACCATCTTTGTTCACCAGTTGCCAAAGAATTGGAACTTACAGACCCTCCCTTTTACCCTAGACGCCAAACTCATGGGGATGTAAACCTATTAACATCAGAAGCATCGATGTTAAGTTGATTGGGTGCTGAGCTTTGGGCCAAGAAATGCTATGTTACGACCGCTTTTCCGTAACCCGGAGGCCCTTTATTTTCAGCAACGAGAGCACGTCTGAGCGAGCCGTTGCCCTGTGCCGTCGCAGCGTTGCGTTCTGGCATGTCTGGCGTGTTGTGGTATGGGTTTTCAAACGAGGATCAGGGTCGTGAATTTGTCGGCATTTAAACTTTTGATAGGTCACCCGCTTAAAGGAGCGATATGTTACGTAAACAAGACAACTTGGCTCTAGCCCGGTTGGCGATTGGCGCATTCATGATCTTGGGGCTAGCGACTCCCAGGCTTAGCGCAGCAATTCAACTGAATATGACGCCGTCGCCGGCCCCTCCGCAGCCGGTGGGAACGGTTGTCACCTGGCAAGTTACCGCTAGCGATACAGATGCTGGCACGCTTAGTTACCGCTTCAGCGTTGGACTCACCAGCACGACTATGCTGATCCGGCGTGATTTCAGCTTGTCCAACAGCTGGAACTGGGCGCCGACCTCGGGGGAAGGCTTGTACCACGTCACTGTGACCGTGCGGAACAACAGCACCCAGCACATTGCTCAGACGACCATGATCTATTGGGCTACGTCACGTGTAGTCAATGGGGTGCCCGCGGTCTCGAACACAGCCAACCCACTTGTAGCCTTGTACAGCGCACCCCCCTGCCCGTCGGGCAGCCTCGTGAGAGTGCGCTTCAAGCGTTCCGGCGCGCTCAGTTCAGATGTGACGAATTTCAAAGGCTGCGGACCGCGAAGCGCTAATTTCTATATCGCGGGTATGCGGGGCAATTCGACGTACACCATGAATTACGAGGTCGTAACCGGAGGGCTAGTCACACCCGGGCCTACTCCATTGCAGTTCCAGACCGGAGCTCCGGTGGGCACCTTTCCGACGATGCAGATCTTGCACCCGATCGATAACAAGACCAGCATAGGTACCGATGTAGTGCTGCACGCCTACACCGGACCACCCCCGCCCGCGGCGCACGACTTACAGGGAAATCTGATCTGGTATGCGAGTCTGCCAGGCGGAGCCCTGGTCACGCGCCCCGTGAATGGCGGTACTATGCTGGGTATATCAAGCGGGCTGGGTGGTAACCCAAGCGTCCAGGCCGCTCAGTTGCTCCGCGAATTCGACTTGGCCGGCAACATTATCGCCGAAACGAATGTGACCCGCGTGTCCGAGCAACTTGCCCAGATCGGGCAGGATCCCATAAGCGCATTTCACCATGAGGTCCTCCGGCTGCCGAATGGCAACACGGTCGCCTTCGGTGCTGTAGAGAGGTTGTTCCCGGCCGGCACCCAGGGGGTGGCCCTGGGACCTGTGGACATTTTGGGTGACTTAGTAGTGGTGCTCGACCCGAACCTCCAATTGGTCTGGGCCTGGAACTCCTTCGACCATGACGGCGGCGGCACGCAGCTTGACATCAACCGTCCGGCCCTCCTGGGCGAGATTTGCAATTTCAACAATACAATTCCCGGCTGTCCTCCGCTGTTCCTGGCCGGCCAGACGCCGAGCAATACGGCAAACGACTGGCTTCACGGCAATGCCATCAGCTACATCGCGTCGGAGGGGAATCTGCTGCTGTCTTTCCGCCACCAGGACTGGGTGGTAAAGGTCGATTACAGGGATGGCGCCGGCACCGGTAATATTCTATGGCGGCTGGGGCAGGGCGGAGAATTCCAGCTCAGCGGAGCCACAGACCCCTACCCATGGTTCTCGCACCAGCACGACCCCGGATTCGAAGCCGACGGCACACTCTCGCTGTTCGACAACGGGAACACACGTGCCGCGCTAAACGTGGGATTGACCGAAAACAGCCGCGGCCAGATCTGGAGCCTGGACCAAACGAATATGTTGGCGACGCCCGTGTTAAACGCGGACCTTGGCGTCTTCTCATTCGCCGTCGGACGTGCGCAGAAACTGCCGAACGGCAACAGCTCCTTCGGTGCCGGGTTTGTCGGCAACCCCCCGAATGCCACCAGTCAGACGATGGAAGTGACGCCTGCCGGGACCCTCGACTATATTATGTCCAGCACCGCCGCCAGTTACCGCGATTTCCGGCTCTTCAACCTTTACACCGCGCCAGCGAAGTAGCGTCGGCAATTCCCCAGGAGGGGCAGGTCCAGAAACCTGCCCCTCCCCAACTTGCGACGCCGGTTCCGGACGGACTTCCGCTACCGGGGCCCACATTCTCGCTCGTTTTCGAGCCTCGCCGGGCTTGTGCGGGCGACCGGGCACAGCGAAGCCCCCTGGAACGTGATCCTCATCCTGAGTCGAATGCGTGGGATTTGTCCGTGTGGCACGATCAATCAGGCAGCATCCATTCGCCCCCATAGTACAATTCAGTTGCAGGGGGAGGTTTATGAAGAACAGGTGGCTCGCCGCGGCGCTATCCTTTGCGGTCTCGGTTGGCCCTGTATGCGCCCAGCTCCGGCAACGGAGGCCGGGCCCGAGAGCCGCAGCGCCTGTGTCGGCGGGCGGGGAATTCACCAATCCTTCGCCGCTGGTTGCCAGGATCACAAAACTCACGCCGGACGGAGGCCGGCTGGACTGGTCATCGGCCAACAATCTGATTGTGTTCGATCGGAAAAGTCCCAGTGGCTATTTCGACGTCTGGGTCATGCAAGCCGACGGGTCCGGCCAGCAATGCCTGACTTGCGGCAAGTCCGCGCTTCCACAAAAGCACAAAGGCAACCCCGCCTGGCATCCTTCGGGCTCCTTCATCGTCTTTCAGGTGCAGAATGACACCGATCGCCGCATGGGCGGTCGCCTGATCGACTTTGTGGCAAACCCCGGCGCGGGCTACGAAAACGATTTGTGGCTGATGGATGCGGCTGGGCGCCAGTTCTGGCGGCTAACCCACGTGGCAGAAAAAGTCGGCGGCCTGCTTCACCCTCAGTTTTCTCGGGATGGACGCTATCTGTTTTGGAGCGAGCGTTATGCTCGCGGCGGAGAAAACGGGCTGTGGGAATTGAAGCTCGCCCGCTTCTCCATGGATGGCGGCACGCCGGTCCTTAGCCAGGTCCGGGAACTGCGTCCGGGCCGCCAGCAGCACTTCTACGAGAGCCATGACTTCGGTCCGGGTGACCAAAACGTCCTTTTCTCCGGCAACCTCGAGCCAGGCGTCGCCATGGAGGGAATCGACGTTTATTCGCTCGACCTCAAGAGCGAGGCCTTGAAGAATTTGACCAATACGCCGGATATTTGGGACGAGCACGCTCATTATTCCCCAGATTTCCGCAACATTTTATGGATGTCGACGCGGGATGTGCCGAAGAATGAAAACGCGCTCGTCAGGACGAAATCCGATTTCTGGCTGATGGGTGCGGACGGTTCGGACCAGCGGCGCCTCACTTATTTCAATGTTCCGGGGCACCCGGAGTACATCCCCACAGGCGCCACCTGTGCGGACAGCGCATGGGGCAAGGACGGCCGTCACGTCGCTGCGTACATGATCCTTGACGTTAAGGGGATGGTGGGTCAAATCGTGATGATTGAGCTTCGCAATATCCAGTAACATCTCGCCGGCGGAACTTGCGCCCTCCATCCCCCGATACTGTGCGCCACAATCCTAACGGATTTCCAAATGTACCGTGTTGGAAGCAATCCCATCCACCATCAGCGTGGCATCGAAGCCGCCGCTGCCAAGGCTCTTAGGTAACTCTAATACGACCTGGTCCAAACCGGGATACTGGCCCTGCGCTCCCGCGAACTGCACCGGCAGGGTCACGGTCCCCATTTTCAACGAGACGCTTGCAGCTCCGCCGGCGCCGCGCACGCCGGTGGCGAACAGGTTCAGGAATACCCGGTCGCTCGAGGTCGTCAGATCGATGGGCGCCGCCACGCAGTTCCCGCCGTGTGCGTCGCACTGAAAGACAAACTTATAGGTCTGTGTGCCGCCCGACGAGACGCGCTGCACATACGCTGCCGGCACACCCTTGCCGTCCTGGTTCTCCGTATAGATACCGGGCGCGACATTCTGCACCTGTAAAGTGCCGGAAGAAACCACGATATTGTCGATCCACACTTTGACTGTTCCCTTGCCGGGCGCGGTCCCCACCGGCACCAGATAATTGACTTGGCCGTGGGATACGAAGAAAAGAGGAGCCACTCGCTCGGTACCGGCGCTGTCCTTCACTTTCACGACAGTCCCGTCGAGCGAGGTAGGCAGATTCGTCGATTTCGTCACCGCAAGGTCTGTTGCCAGACCCCGGCCAAACGCGCTGACGATCGATTCCGCTGCCACTAGCGGCTGGAAATTCGCCGACTGCACGGTTGTTGCCGTCCAGTTGAAGTGGATTACGACGATGGCTCCCGCATCAGTAGCCTGGTCATAAATCAGAGTGGCCACCAGGGCGTTTCCGTCCGGGCTCCACGAATTGTCTGCGCTGGTAACATGAGTCACGTTCGGAACGTATTCCGGCGCGGACGGGTCGTTGAAATAGGTAAGCCGGGTTTTGACCCCGCCGTCGGGATACATCAGCCAATAGTCCGACGACACTCCCGGGCCCGTAGGCGTCCCAATTCCCATGCTGCTCATCCAGACGATTCCGTTGCCGCTGGAGGACAAGTCTGCGTGTTCGTTCCAGTCTTGCGTCGTACCGGTGAGATTCGTTACCGCGCCGCTCTCCAGATCCAACGAGTAAATGTTGAAGAAGTAAGCGTTCTGGCTGTCCTGGCTTCCGCAATAGTAGATCTTGCTATCGTCCTTGCTGAAACCGTGCGTCTCATAAAAGAACCCTTGCTTTCCGGGCTCATACGTCTGGATGTTGGTGACCGTGGGCACGCCGTTCTGCACGGAAAAATCCCCTACTTTGATTTTCCACGTGCCGTGGGGATCCGGCTGGGACGAGTATCGCTCCACCCACTGGATCTTATTTCCCTTGTGCGAAAAGTGCGGATGCAGCACCCCACCCTGAATGCGCTCGACATTGGTAATCTGCCAGAAGTGCGTTGCCTGGGCGTCCATAATCCAGATGTCGCAATTCGCCCCGGCACCCGGGTTGGCATAGTAGTCCAGCTTTCCGAGCGACGGACCCTTTTGAACCATGAAAACGATCCAGTTCCCGGTGGGGTCGAATGCGGGGTTGCCCTGGTGCAAATTGGGCAGCTCGGGACGGTCGCAGGTCAAGCACTTGTCGCCCGACCCGTCGGGGTTCATCGTGTACACGTCAAAATATCCATCTGAGCCAGGGTAGTCGTAGGCGATGATGTTCTTGGCTCGCGACCAGTCTACGCGTCCGGAAACCTTCCTCAGGGTTTGTATGCTTGTTACATATGGTGAGGCGCCGTGAAGCGGGAAAATGCTCAGCAGTAAAGTGAGCGGCAGCATCCGGCAAGCAGAGATTGCTTTCAAGGTCCATCTCGATGTGGTCATTAAGTTATTCCTGGCGTGGTACGCTTGCCGGCGGAGCCTGCAGGCTCTAAGCGCAGTTGGCGGCCGCACAATGGCGCGAAACTCCTAATCGATACTAAACCTATGATAGATCAGCATGGTTCGCGGTGACTAAAACCGGACGGGGATTTTGTGCGCGAACACTCCCAAACCTGGGAGGGCTTGTCATATCCCTCACAAAACCCAGAAAGGACGCAGAGAAGCACGGAGATGGCGGCGCCGCATCCGCTACGAGCGAACACGAAGATGTGCCAGGATTCCGGTACGGGATGGATGTGACGTCCATACGTCGAATCCGCCGGTGGTGTCTCGGCGTGTGCTTGACTTCAAGTCCAAAACCCCGAAACACTGAAGGGATTAAGCACGAGATACCCGGATTGAAATGCTGGCGGAACAAAAGAAGGGGTGGCGAAGGTCTTCCTCCAGCGAAAGGTGATCTTCTTCGGACCGGCTAAGAGCGAATGGCGAGATTCCTGTTTACCGTGTGGCCAATTCCGGGCCACCTTTTTCCGCAAATCCCGATCGCGCAGGCCCTTCGCGAGCGGGGGCATGAGTGTGCTTTCTACACCGGATCTCGCGGCTCCAAGGTGCTGGAGGGCGAAGGCTTTCTGCATTTCCCGTTTCGCTATCTGAACGAGGACGAGTTCTACCAGACTCTGTTTTCCGGCGACCGCGGCGGATTGAGCTTGAACGGGTGGCTCAAATACAGCGAGATGCTGCGCAAATGGCTGCTCGGCACCATTCCGGACCAGATCGCGGATCTGGAACCGCTGCTGGACGAATGGCGTCCCGATGTCATCGTGTGCGACGTAGCGATGTGGGCGCCGATCCTGGTGTTCTGGGAGAAACTCGGTATCCCTGTCGCGCTTTCCTCTTTTGTGCCCGGCTGTATGGTCCCAGGACCGGATGCTCCCCCGTTCGGTCTGGGGCTGCCGCGGCCGCGCGACCTCCGCACGCGTTTCCTATCGAAGGTGGTGCGATTCGCCAGCGAGCTGCTGACCGCGAGCTTTCGCCGCGAGTTTAACTCCATCCGCCGGAGCCATGGTCTCGAGCCGCTGGCCGGGTCCGTCCCGGCGTTCACCGGCAAGCTGCCCCTGCACCTGGTGCGTGGTGTGCCCGAGTTCGACTACGAGCGGCGTGATTTGCCGCCTTCGGTTCACTACGTGGGTGCTTGTGAGTGGAACCGCCCGCGTCATGAGGGGCCTTCGACGTGGCTGGCCGGCGTGCCTAGAGACAAGCCGTGGGTCCATGTCTCCGAAGGGACCGTGCATGTGGGAGAGCCGTTTCTGCTGCGCGCCTCGGCACAAGGACTGGCGAATCTTCCGATGGAGGTGATCATGACCACCGGGGGCGAGCGCGAGCCCGGGGAAATGAATCTCGGGCCGCTGGCTCCGAATGTGCACCTGGTGCGCTGGGTTTCGCACAGCGAGATTCTGCCCCTTACATCCGCGATGATCACTACCGGTGGGGCGGGAACGGTGCTGGCGGCCTTGAGCGCCGGGGTTCCTTTGATTATTACGCCGACCGAATGGGACAAGCCGGAGATCGCGCAACGGGTGGTCGAATCCGGAGCGGGTATTCGCATCGCTCCGCGCCAATGCACGCCACAACGGTTGCGCGCCGCCGTGGAGCGCGTGCTGCGAGAGCCGTCGTTCCGCGAGAACGCGCGGCGGCTGGCGGTCCTATTCAGCAAAGCTGGAGGCGCGCCGTATGCTGCCGAACTGCTGGAGAAGCTTGTGCGATGAGCCCGGTTCTTGAGGAAGGCGAACACAATAGGCTCGACCGGCACGGCCAATTGTGTAATGTGCGAGGCCAGTTGGGCCGAACCGCCACGCGGTTCTACTCCCGCTGACCCACCGGTGGTTAGCAGATCATGCCAGCAGACACCGGACTTTCTTGTGCATTTTCAATTCGCCGCGGTGGCGGGCACGGTGAGCATGGGAACGGAGATGTAAGCTTGCCCGTTGAACTGGATCCCCAGACCGAACACAGGCACGTCCGAAATGAAGTAGGCGACACCACGCTTCCCCTGCGTGTCGGGACTCAGATCACCCAGCACCGCCGCATAATGCCCGTTGGCCGGGACCACGATCGGTTGCGCCAGGGGAGTCTGCTGGCCGTCAGGCGCGGCGAAAGAGACATACACAGTCGCGGGTTTGGCGCCGGGGTTGGCGAAGGCCACTCCGGTGGCCATCTGTCCTCCGGAAGTGGTTTCGTCGAACGGCAAGTACAGGGCGGTGCGGCCACTCGCGTCCATCGGAACCGCTGCTTCCGCCGGCGGCTTGACATTGGACTGCGCCGCAAAAATAGCCGTGGCGCCAATGCTTCCCGATGTGGACAACTGTCCCCATCCTACTTGCACGATATTGCCGGAACCATCCGACTGGAGGATCTTCATTGCGCCGGGCGCGATCGAGCCGGTGAACGACGAGGTGTTACCATCCGCGCCCAGCGGCACGCTCCAAGGAGAACCATCGTTTCCGCGGAAGCTTAAGGTGAACGGCGCAGGCGCGGTACCGGTGTTCGTCAGCAGAAAGGTAGTTTTCCATCCAGCGCCGTTAGCCACATGAGCGATGGTCTGCGAACTGATTTTCTGTTGCGATAGCGCCCTCAGAGTGGTGAATGCAGTGCCGTTGTACCGCATGCCGAGGCCGCAGATTGGCTCCGTGGAGGTCACGAGAACGATCCCGCGCTTGCCTGCAATCCCAGGAAACACGCTGCCCAACACCCCGGCGTAGTGACCGTTGGGTGCGACGGTGAAAGTCGTAGCGGCTGCTGGAATTGGCCGGCCAGTCTCGTCGGTGAATGTAAAGGTTATCGTGGCGGCCGTGGAATTGGGGTTAGTCAGCGCGACT
>JBGPKX010000115.1:0-15325 GCA_041486185.1 Bryobacteraceae bacterium
CGGTGCGCCTATGCTCCCCGTGAACTGGCGCGGTGACGGACTGGAATTTATCCTGCTCTCCGGCAACCCACGAGAGGGCGGCATGATCGATGGCCATCTGCGGCGCGTGGTGATGTTTCCGGATGATGGGCACCCGGATCTGGCCGCCAACGTTCTCGATCTTACGGGGGATGCGCGCGATGAAATCGTGCTGTGGGATCAGGAGCGAGTCTGGATCTATACACAGGACCGGCCATTCACGGGCAAGCGTATCTACAAGCCGATTCGCAATCCGGACTACAACGAATCGAATTATCGGACGAACGTCTCACTCCCGGGTTGGGAGGAGGGCAGAAAAGTGCGCTAAGTCCGATGAGTGATGCCGGATCAGATTTCTGTTGTATTAGCGGTCCGCATCAGGATTCATAGGGTGTCACCAGGCCAAGTGGACTTGCCCAGGATGTAGCGTTTCTTCGAACGCCGCTTCTGGACCCGAATACCGATGTCGCTGACCGCGTAGTTCGGCTTCTGTCGTATGATGATGGGGTTTCCTCGGGAGCAACATCATAAGGGAGAGACAAATGAAACTCTTGTTGCCACTGACAATTTTGTTGACGGTCGCCGTTTTGCTAGCCGCTGCGGATGGTGCATCAGGCGTTACGTACGTCGACCACGAGAAGGTAGCGGCGGCTCTCAGCAAAGGCGGCCCTCTCGTTAGCGCACCAGACCTTTTGGTTTCTGGCAGCCACCGCGACAAGGCCGGCCAGGTCGAGGTGCATGAAAAGGAAACGGATGTTATCTACGTGGTCGACGGCACAGCAACCTTCGTGACGGGTGGAACGATGGTGGGGGGAAAGACGACCGGGCCCGGTCAGCTTATGGGCTCAGACATAAAGGGCGGGCAGATGCACCACCTGAGCAAGGGCGATGTGATTGTGATTCCCGCGAAAACTCCGCACTGGTTTAAGGAAGTTCCCCAGTCGGTCAGTTACTATGTCGTGAAGGTGTTGAAGCCGTAGGCGGCGACGGAGAACCAGTAGCGCCTCGGAAGTCTGCATGTGGGAAGTCGCCTTGGCACGCCTTTTCGCGGCTGCCGTCTGACCTGGTAGAAACCTTCGTTACCATAGAACCGTGTCTACCCGACAACATGCCGGACCCGGACCCGCCGATTCGGACGTTCCTGAGCCCTCGCTCGCTGAACGCGCGCGCACGCTCGCCTCGCTCGCCCGGACCGGCAGCCTGTCCACGCATTCGCGGAAGTTTCCAGGATTCCCCTTCGGCTCCATGATGCCCTATGCCGCCGACGATCTTGGTCGGCCGATTTTTTTCATCAGCAGCATGGCGATGCACACCCAAAACCTTCAGCAGGATGCGCGCGCCAGCCTGCTCATTACCCAGCCGGATATTTCCGGCGATCCCCTAGGCGCGGCCCGCTTGACCCTCTTGGGCGCCGTCACGGAAGCGCCCGCGGCGGAGGCCCGAAACCTGTATCTCTCACGGCATGAGAATGCAAAATATTGGCAGGACTACACCGACTTTGCGTATTACCGGCTCGAGGTCTCGGGCGTTTACTTCATCGGCGGCTTTGGCGTGATGGGATGGATCTCAGCCGGGGACTACGGAACCGCCTCACCCGACCCTCTGGCCGAAGCCGCGCCGGGAATCATCCAGCACATGAATACCGATCACGCCGATGCGCTCCTTCTGATCGTCCGCCGGTTTGCAGGCGAGGCCGCCGACGAGGCCGTTATGACCGCAGTCGACCGCCTGGGCTTCCATCTTCGGCTGAGGTCAGGCGACAGAATGCATGGCCGGAGGGTGCCTTTTCTGAGGGAAGTAAGAAATGCAGCCGATGCCAGAGACGTGCTGGTGGAGATGGTCCGGCAGGCGCGATTCCCCGAACCTATTTGATAGGATGCACAGGTTTCGTCACTTGATGCACCCCTAAGTTTGATTCCCCAGGGGACGGATCGTTTACGGCGCGGCCCGCAACCGGGCATGAAACGGCCCGTGCATTCACATCCTATATCCCTTCGCCCGCAGCACCGGCGTCAGCAACCGGCGCAGGTTTCCGCCCAGGATGAGTTCTTTCGCGGATTCCGGGATGTCGGCGCCGAGGACCTTTCCGAGTTGTGAAGCGAAACTCCGGCCTCCGACATCGCTCCCATAAATCACCCGTTCGGCGCCCAGTTCCCGCACCGCCATTTCCACGAACCCCGACGTTGGATTCGATCCCGCAATCTCGGCCGACACATTCTTCGTGTCGCGAATGATGCGGATGCCGCGCTCCCAGTCTCCTCCCGTGTGGACGCACACGAACTGAACCTCGGGGTGTCGCCTGGCGAGTGCAACCACGTCATAGGGTGTGGACTCACCTGGCTCATTGCCGCCGGTCTTGAGCCAGGTGTGTTGCAGGATGGGCACCTTCATGGAAGCAGCGCATTCCACAATGCGATCCATCTCCGGAACGCTACAGGGCTTGTCCGCTTCGATCTCGCCGATGCTGACCATGGGGCCATCGCGCACGCAACGGTTGAACTCCTGCACGCTGAACTCGGGATAGGCGGGGCTCAAATACACGGAGCCATAGGAAAGATCGGGAAAGCGGCGCACCGCCCGCATCACGCGATCGTTTTCTTCTCGAAACTGGTTCGGAGTGGGATGGAACTGGGCAGAATAACCTTGGGAGAGGAGCAGCCGCTCGATCCCCAAGCGATCCGCCCACCCGACCAAGGCCGTCATGCGCTCTTCGGGCGTATCGCCGGGAACGGAACCCAGGTGGCAGTGGTCATCCCAAATGCGAAAACGGCGGCCGGATTCCGACGCAGTGTTCTGCGAGGGCTTAGCCTGCGCAACGGCCAGGCTTGCGCAGAAACTCTTGAGAAGTGTGCGGCGGTCAACCGTGGAGGAAAAACTGGGGATAGCCCGCACGTTTCTTAGCGTAGCGCGTTTCGAAATGATGAGAGGACGGCCGCGGCGCCTTCGCGGGGCTCAGGGCTCGCACTCTTTCAGAAGTCTCAGCCACAAACCGCCACATCAAAGATTGGCTATTCCACCATCGATCAAGAGTTCGCCGTCAACCGTGAATGCGGATTTGTCGGAGGCGAGAAATACAATCGCATGGGCAATCTCACTGGCATTGCCGAAGCGCCCGGCAGGGTTTTGCATTCACGCAGATGCCGCTCGAGATCAGCTCACCAGAGAGTGTGTGGGCAACGGGATAATCAAGACGTCACTCCCAAGTTCTTTGCGTGCCGCTTCGAGAGTTGCCGGATTCTTACCAGTTATGGCGACGCGTGCGCCTTCGTTTAGAAACTGGTGGGCCGTTTCGAGGCCGATGCCGCTGGTGCCGCCCGTAATGAGGGCACGCTTGTCCTTGAGCCTATTCATGATGATTTCCCTTTTTCCAGACTTGCAGAGTCTAGTTAGGGATGTAGATTGCCATGTGTAGGAAAGGATGCAAGATTCTATCTCACGTAGGGCATTCCGCACCTCGTCCCCCGGGGGTAGTGGGCACAATGATTCCGTTGGCCGTGAGCGTCGAACATCCTACAGCGGTATGCATTAGATCCATAACCATCGCCAACATTGCAAAAGAACGGGTCGCGGATCAGTCTGTTCTGAGGGCCGAGGAAACTTGCGTTACGCCGCGCATCGGGGGGTTATCAGGCTTGCCATCACGCTGGTTTGCGTGGCCGCCGGCAAGCCGCTGCACAGTGCGAGTGCATGCGATTTGAACTCCGACGGGCTCGTGAACATCGTGGATATCCAGCGTTCCATCAATCAGACGCTGGGTATGTCTCCGTGCACCACGGCGGATCTCGACCGAAATGGCGCGTGTGATATCGTCGATGTGCAGCGATTGATTAACGCTGCCTTGGGCAACGCCTGCAACGCCGGTACAGGTACGCTCTGGTATGTCACGCCGAATGGCAGCGATAACAACTCCTGCACGCAAGGCAGCCCTTGCCGGCAGATCGCTAAAGCCCTGGCCCTGGTGCATCCCGGTGACACCGTCCTGGTGGCTGATGGCAACTACGATGCGTTCACGGTCGATAGCCTGAACGGCACCTCAACCAACCCAATCACCATCAAAGCTCAAGGTCAAAACGCGGTGATCCAGCCTCTTTCGAGCATCCGCGATACGGTTTTTGTAACCTTCTCGTCCTACATCGTCCTGGACGGACTCCGTTCTTTTAATGCCAGCCGGGCCGCCGTTCGCATCGATAATAGCCCGAATGTCACCGTCCAGAATGGCGTCTTCGGTAATAATGCAACGTGGGGAATCTTTACCGATTTTTCGGACCACCTGCTGATTCAGAACAACGAATGCTACGGTAGCGTCACGCAACACGGCATCTACGTCTCGAACAGCGGCGATTGGCCGGTGGTTCACGGCAATCGCGTTCACGATAACGCCGGAGCTGGCATTCAGCTCAATGCGGATGCGAGTCAGGGAGGTGACGGCATCATTTCAGGAGCTCTGCTGGAGGACAACATCATCTACAACAACGGATCGGCGGGTGGCAGCGCGATCAATCTCGATGGTGTCCAGCACTCCACGATTCGCAACAATCTGCTTTACAATAACCACGCTTCGGGTATAGCCATGTTTCGGATCGATGGGGCCCAAGGTCCAGTGGGCGATCTTGTCTACAACAACACCATCATCATGGCGCCAGGTAGCCGCTGGGCACTCCGCATCGACTCCAGTGTTGGGGTGAACGCAGTTCGGGACAACATCTTGTACAATCTCAACGCGAATCATGGCGGGATCGATTACACCAATGCCACCGACGTCGCCAACACGGATTCTGATTACAACATTTTTGGAGGCGGGAGCTATGCAGCGACACCTGACGATGGCGGCGCTTTCGAGACCTTGGCGCAATGGCAAGCCCAAGGTCACGAAGCGCATTCATTTACCGCGACGCTCCCCGCTCTGTTCGTAAATTCCTCCGCTAACGATTACCATCTTTTGGCGACCTCGCCGGCAATCGACAAGGGGCAGACACTTCCCACGGTTACGGCCGACATTGAAGCCAATGCCCGGCCTCAGGGCGCGGCTTCCGACATCGGGTGTTACGAACACCCATAGCAGCCTTCGCTCTACGCCGCGAACGGCGATGTCGGCTTTCCTGGCGTTCGGTCCCTTTTATTCAGCCAAAACGCTCCCGTCATTCTGCGATTGCTAGTACACTCGCGGAGGTGCGAACGTACAGCACTCCATCCGATATGGCCGGCGTCGACAGCACGAGTTCACCCAACTCGTTGGTGCCAACTAGTTCGAATTGCGGTCCGCCTTTGATGACGAATGTCTGTCCCTCTTCATTACTCACGTAGATCTTGCCATCGGCCGCGATTGGCGAAGAGGTGAAGGACCCGCCGTTGCCGAGCCGTTGCTCATACAGCTTGCGTCCTGTCCGGGCATCGTAGGCCTTGAAGACGCCCTGACTTGTCGACGCATAGATCAACTCTCCATACACGACCGGCGTCTGCAAATAAGACCCGTTGCGCTCTTCGCTCCATGCCAGACCGGTGCTGACACGTGAGCCGGGGGCGGGCGTAATGTCTCCGGACGCTTCCGGGCGGATCGCGTACAACGGTGCTTTGCCTCCATGCGCATTGGCAACGTAGATCAATCCGTGAGCCATGAACGGGGTGGGTACGGGAATGTCCCCTTCCGATTTCAAACGCCAGAGTTCCTTGCCCGTTTTGAAGTCGTAGCCCGCGATGTAAGGGTAGCCGTTGGCCACAACCTGTATCCGATTGCCGGTCTTGAAAACACCGGGTGTGGCCCAACTGCACACCGAGATTTCGGATCGCGGCACGCGCCAGAGTTCGTGCCCATCCGCCGCCGCGAACGCCGCGAGGAAGCCATCTTTTTTGCTGTCGGATTGAACGATGACCGTGTCTTCGAACAGCACGGGCGAGCTCGCGAAACCCCAGGAGAGAGTTCGGTCGTCCGATGGCGCCATGTCGAGGGTACCCAGGTCCTTTTGCCACTCCAGCTTGCCGTCGAGCGTGTAACTGTAGAGACCTTCGGAGCCGAAAAGCGCGATCACTCGTTTGCCATCGGCCGCGACAGTTGTGTTCGCGTGTGTCGCTTTAGTGTGGCGCCGGGCCTTGGGCTTACCTCGATGCGCGGTCTGGCGCCATAGAACTTTACCGCTCAGCTTATCGAGGCAATAGAGCACCCATTCCTGCTCGGCGTCGTCATCGGCCGAGTCGCCGCTGCCGTACAACCCGATCTTAAGCGGAGCTTTTCCCGCGCTCGATATGGCGGTGGTGACGAACAGCTTCTCTCCGAGGATGACGGGGCTCGAATGACTCAGTCCAGGGATAGGTGTCTTCCACCTGATATTGCGAACGGGAGCCGCGCTCGCATCGCCGTTCCAACTCGCGGGCGCTGCACCTTGTCCAACGCCGCTCGCGCCGGGTCCCCGGTACGCAGGCCAGTCCGCAGCGGATAGGACGGGGAGCATGCAACCGGCGATCACGACGAATCTTCGAGACAGCATAAGACATCATGAGTATACGTCCGCTTCAGCCCGGCCGTGTGACAACAAACGCCATTGGAGGACAACATCAGAACTGGCGCAGGTGAGTGTCCGTCCAGCTAAACATTGTTTGGATGGGCGTGATGCGGAGGTGCCACCTGGCGGCATGATGATGGTGTTGTTGTAGATAAGATCGCCCACAGGGCCGGACGATTTTGACGAGCCGGTCAATTGACGGGGCGGGAGTCACGCTTGTGCACGCTATTGGCGCCGCTGCCGGTCCCTGTCGCCACCAGCTACAGGTGAAGGCTATCGAGATAGCGTAGGCTCTTTGGAATCTGCTCCATGGCGTTTACCGCTTCATCCTCCAGGTAGTAGTGGCGAACGCCGGCTGCCTGCGCCGCGCGCAGGGCGGCGGATATGTCCACCACACCGGCGCCAAGCGGCACGCTGGCCTCCTCCTGGACATCTCCCGGCGAACCCCCTCGCACCGTGTCCGCCCGCATGTCTTTCACATGCATGAGAGGAAAGCGGCCGGGATAGCGCTCGAGCAGCTTCACTGGATCCTGATTGGCATAAACAACCCAGAAAATGTCCATCTCGAAATGGGCGAAACTGGTGAGCTTGGCGAGCAGGTCGAAGCGGGTGCCCTCCGGAGAACTGTCGAACTCGATTCCGTGTATGTGGTAGCAGCAGCGCAGGCCCGACGTGGCGAGATTCTCGCCAAAGCGGTTCAGGCTTTCGGCCGCGCGATGGCATTCCTCGGCGGTCAGGTGCTTCTTGTGGGGAACCGTCGAACAGACCACGTATCGGGCGCCTAACGCGTGTGCATCGTCGGCCACGGAGCTGATGTTGTCAGTAAGCCGCTTGTACTCGGCCATCATCGATGTCACTTTCAGGCCGTTGTCGTCAAGGAGCCGCCGAAATTCAACTGCGCTGCGCCCGTACAGTTCTCCTACTTCCAGCTCGGAAAAGCCGAATTTCCGGATCGTCGTGATCGTGCCGGGCAGATCCTTCTCCGCCTCACCCCGGAGACTGTAGATCTCCAGGCCGAGCGCGAACTTCTGGCCCGCTCCGGCCGCCAGGGCCGCACCCGCGCCCGCGAGAAAACTACGTCGTGAGATTACGCTCGGCATTAGACCGCTTCAAACCTCCAGCTTCCACGGCGAGCGGTATTCGCGATCCAGGTACTTTTCCGCCTCTTTCTGAAGAATAGTCTTCTTCTGATCATCCCAATCGATGCGCAACCGGCTTCTATAGGCGACGTTGGCCAGCAGACACGCGGCCGACGAGCGGAAGCATTTCTCGATGTCGCTGTTCGGGCGTTGTCTCGTTTTGACGCACTCGAGGAAGTTGGCCCAGTGCAGCGGATGGGGATCGGTCACCCGTTTCATCTCGCTGGCCGGAAGGTCCGACCCCTTTTCGGGCGTGATCCGGTAAAGGCTGCGATCGACATACAAGGTCCCCCGCGTCCCGTAGAAGCTCAGTCCCATCAGCCGCGAGGTTGTGCCGTCGGTGTTGTTGCAGCGGTGCTCCCAGGAGCCGACGAAGTTGGGGTACTCGTAGGTCACCTGCATGGTGTCGGGCGTTTCACGATTGTCTTTGAACCAGACCTTGCCGCCGAGCGCGGTGACTGCCTTCGGCATGGCCTCGTTGAAGGCCATTTGGAGGATGTCGATCATGTGGACCCCGGAGTCGGTGATCTGGCCGCCGGCGTAATCCCAAAACCACCGAAAGTAAGAGTAGGCGTTGGGATAGACTCCGAAACGGTTGGGGTTAAACGCACGTTCGGGCGACGGCCCCAGCCATAACTGCCAATCCAGCCCCGGGGGTGGAATTGCATCCGATGGATTGCCGATTCCCTCACGCGGCTCGTTGGAATAGATCCATGTGCGGGCAAACGCCACGTCTCCTAACTGGCCGCTGCGGACGATTTCGCAGGCCTTCTGAAAGTGCTCGCCGGAGCGCTGCCAGGTGCCCGCTTGCACCACGCGGTTATGCTTGCGCGCCGCCTCGACCATCTTCAGACCTTCGTTGATCGCCACGCAGACCGGCTTCTCGACATAGACGTCCTTACCGGCTTTGCACGCTTCAACGGTCATGTAGGGGTGCCAGTGGTCGGGCGTAGAGATGCAGACAAAGTCGATCGACTTGTCCGCCAGAACGTCGCGAAAATCCTTGACCTCCTTGGCGTTCTGTCCGGCTCGAGCCACGATGGCGCCGGCGCGTTCCAGGTGCGGCTGATAAACATCGCATACCGCTTTTACCTGGACACCGTGTTTCAACGCCACCTGGAGGTTCTCCGACCCCCATCACGCCGATTCCGATGAAGCCGCCTGCCGGCCGGTCATTGGCGCCTTTGATGTTGCCGGTGAAGATGGAGGTGGTGAATGCCGTTCCAGTGGTCTTGAGGAAGGCGCGGCGACCGGGTTTCTGCTCGTCCATATCCGTCACTCTGGAGGAAATCTCGTATGAAGAAGTGTAACAATCGTAGGAGCCGCTGTCCCTGTTCCCAGCCAATAGCGCGCGTGGACAACGGAGCCGACCGGTTGAATGGGGTGGCTGTTCGGCATCGCCGGTCACGGTGCGAACATTTCTTGCGGCAAAGGCCCGGGATCGCCCGAGAGAATCACCGGCGCCCACTGCAAGAAGCTCGCCGTCCCGGAATTCCTGAGCAACTGCAGTTGGGCCTGGCGCAAAGATTCAGCGCGGCCTTTGCCCGCGCTGAGTTCCTTATAGAACCGGTCCATGAGCGCCCGCTGAGTGGCATCGGAGATCTTCCAGAGTGGCGCAACGAATGTCTTCACGCCCGCGATGGCGGCGGCCCGGCGCATCCCGAACACACCCTCTCCGGAAGAAGGCACGCCATCCGCCATGCGGCACTGCGAGAGAACCAGCATCTCCGAGCCTTGCAGGTCCAGCGTCTGCAACTCCAAGGCCGTGAGCAAACCGTCTTGCGTGGAGGGGCCGCCCCGTCCGTACGCTTCTTCCAGCACGATCGACGATAGACTCATGACGCGCGCCGCCGGATCGAGCCCCGCCAGTTGGCAATCCGGACTTGCCGCGGCAGCCTGGCAGTCTTGATTGCCCCTGACAATCCCGTGTCCCACGATGTGGAGCAGTGCCGGCCGATGCAAGCGTTTCACCCGCTGCTCCGTCGCTTCTCCTTCGCCGAGCAGCAGCGCCTTCGGCAGGCGGCGTCGTAAGTCGCGAGCCTCCACCTCCGCTCCTTCCAGCCTTTCCAGCCGATCGGCGCGAAAAACGCTCGCCGCCGAGCTGCGCGGCGCCGCTCCTTTGGCGCTTACTCCCGGACTCAGCGCAATGATCACGGGCCCCGGAGGGTGGCCGGGAAGCGTAGGACCGGCCAGATCGCGCCCCGCCGAAACGTAGCTGATTGCAAAGTGCTCGATGAGGAAGTGGCCGCGTCCATCGGAAAGCGCGCCGAAAGGAACCAGATTGAGCATCCCATCGGGTGCGACGCGCAGGCGCTGGACATCTTTGCTTTGCGCGAACCAAGCAATCAGCGGGTGCAGTTTCTCCGAAAGCGTTTGTAAAGCATCCCGCGCCGTTTCCTCCGCCGATTCCGCAGCGCGCTTCTCGCCGGCGGCCAGGGCCAGGCTCCAGTCGTTAGCCGCGGCAATGAGGTCCTGGACTGCCAGATTGATCGGACCGGCCGGCCCCAAATCCGTCCATCGCAGGTCCCCGCCGCGGCCGAGCACGAACGCCCCGTAGCGCCTGTTCCGCGGGTCGAGTGCGCCGGTGTCCCGCTCCGGATAGGTCACGAACTCGGCAAGAAGCTCGTCCGCCTGGAGGCGCGACCGGATATCTTCCCATCGTGTCGGTTTGATGGCGAAACCGAATTGCGGGATTTCGCGGCTTAGGCCGGCTTCGAGCGTGTCGACGCGCTGTTTTAGGACTTCCAGAGCCCGGAGAGTCTGCTGACCCAAAGCGGGCGTCCACTTTGTCCTGACGTCGTAGAGCAGCCGCTCGTAACGGCCTTCCAAGTCGGTTCCCGGAAGGTCGCACGTCCCCACTACGGCGGGTTTCAGGTCGCGATAGCCCAAGGCAATGGTTAGAGAGGCTTGACACTCCCGCATGGACTCCCATTGATTGAAGCGGCTGCGGATGCCGCTGTCGGAATTCTCCCTCAGACTTTGACCCCAGTCGTGCACCTGGTCGAGAAGCCGCCCCTTGCGGCGGGCGACCGCCTCAAAGGCCAGCGTGCGGGCGGCGGGAAGCCGGTCGCCTGCCTTCCGCTGGAACGAGAGAAGCATCGGGATCGGGTCCTCCAGATTCGCCAGGACGGCGGCTTTGTTGCTTTCCGAGCCAACGGCTAGCATGTCGGTCAACGTTCTGTCGGAGATGTCGAAGCCGCGTCGATAAAGAGGCTCGGCAGCGCGATAATCGCCGGCCTCTTCATAGACGGCGGCCAGGCGCTGCAGATATTGCGCCAGATCCGGATGATTTTCGCCATGCGTCTCCTTCACGATGTCGATGGATTCTTGCAGCCGTTGTTCCGCTTTGGCATATTCCCGCGCCGATTGATCCACCAGCCCGAGATCGCTCAGCACGGCGGCATAGAGCGGGTGTTTGGCGCCCAGTCCCTTGGCGGCCACCTCCGACGCGTGTTGCAGCGTTTCGCGCGCGCCTCCGATGTCGCCGCGCTTCCTCTGGGCTTGTCCTAACCCGAGCAGCGCGCTGGCGTAGTCGAACGAGGGCGGCTTAGGATTCCTCCCGTAGAGATCGACGGCCTCTTTAAAGAGCTTCTCGCCCTCCTCGGGATTTCTGCCGTAAACCAGGCGCGCCAGGTTCCTGAGAGAGGCTCCAACCGTGAGAGCGTCGGGGCCGTAGATCTTTCGTTTCAGCTCCAGCGCTTTCCGATAGTCGGCTTCAGCCACCGCCAAGGCACCCAATGCAGTATAAAGAGCCGCACGATTATTCAAATACGCCGCATAGACTGGATGCTGTTCACCAAGCTGCTCCCGGAGGAGTCTTCCGCTTTCGTCATAGAGCTTCTCGGCCGCGGAATAATGGCCGAGATCCGCCTGCAGATACGCGAACGCAACCAGGCTGGCCGAATAGGCCGGGTGGTTGACTCCCGGCTTTCTTCGCAAGACGGCAAGTCCCTTTTCAAAAATAGCCTCGGCCTTTGCATATTTGCCTGTGCGCTGGTAGGTGCCGGCGAGGTTGATACACAGGGTTCCGTACTCCTCGCTGAAATCCCGGGGTTCCGGCTGGGACTCGTGAATGGCGCGGGCTTCCTCGAATCGCGAGATGGCTACCTCGTACTCACCCAGAAGCGCATGGATGCTGCCGAGGGTATTCAGGCTCTCGGCCACGCGCGGATGCCGTGCCCCGAGCACGCGCGAGCGAATTGCCACGGCCTGCTCGGCCAGCGCCCGTGCTTCAGGCAGCCTGACGGAGTCGCGGCAAAAGAGCGCGAGGTCGTTGGCGCTTTCCGCGTAGTCGACCGAATCGATCCCCAGTTTGGTCTTGCGTAATTCGAGTGCTTGCCGCAGGAAGGACTCGCCGTCCTTCAGATTTCCGGAGGTGTACTCGAAAAACCCCAGCCGGTCCAGGCTGCGCCCTGACTGTTTCGGATCGGAAGCGGCGGCGACGGCCAGCCTGGCGATTCGAATCGCCTCTTTCAGGTCGCCCTTGTTATAGAGTTCCTCGGCTTGCCCGTCCAATGACGCCCAATCTTGCGTGGGTGTGTTCTGGCAACGTGCCGGCGGAGCTGAAGCCCACAGAAGGAGCGCCATACCCAATGCTGCTTCGACGCATCTGAGCATGGTCCCCTCCCGGCAGACCCGATTCTAACGCGAGCTTCGGAGCCGGGCCAAGTTCCTTTCAACCGCGCCGCGTTCCTGAGGGGTGGAATCCGGGATGCTTGCGAATGCGCGCAACGCATCGTTGTAAAGCGTCTCCGCTTTCCGCCGGTCGCCACGCAGTTCGGCCAGTACAGCCAGGTTGTTCACGCTCCGGCCGTAAGTGCTGTCGGTCTTCAGTGATTTCGAGACCGCCTGGCTCAGGGGCGCTTCCGCGCCCTCGTAATCGCCGCGCAACAGGCGAAGGACGGCAAGATTGTTGAATGCCACAGATTGTTCCTGGACGGACGCCGGGGGTTCCGCGTGCAAGCTGTCCACCGCCAACTGGTAGTGGTTCTCCGCCGCCTGAAGCGAGCCGGCTTGATGTTCCAGGGTAGCCAGCCGCTCCAGAGCTTTCCGCTTCTCGCCGGGCGGAACATTTGCCGCTTGCGCCCATTCAACCGCTTTCTCCGCCATGGTTCGCGCCGCATCCGAATCGCCTCGGCCGGACCGTGCGTCCAACTGCTGCAATAAAGCGCCGAGGTAGACTGCGGCCGGGGCCCGCACGCGATGGTTCGCCTGAATCGCCTGTCCGTCAAGAATCCTGCCGCGCGCACGTTCGCGGAAAACCGTCGTCACAATCAAGCGGCCGATGGGCTGTGTGAATCGCTCGTCGCCAAAGACCTGCAGTTCGGTTCCCTTGGCAAGGCCATCTAACGAACCCAGATTGATCGTCGCCAGCCGGTCCTCGATGGAAATGATCGAACCCGACGGCTGCGGCGAACGGCTGTCCGGCTCCGGACTGCGAAAAACGGGTGCACCCTCCCGGCGAGCCGGGTCGGGTTGCAGGTCGCTCGCCAGAAGAATCGGTTGGCCCGGTTTTGCCGAAAACGCCAGCGCCGGCGCGGGGCGGGGAACCGGGGCCTTTTCGCTCTGCTGATTCTGCGCTGGAGTGGACCGGTTCTGCCATAAAAAAGAGGATCTTAGGGAATAGAGTGAGACCAGCACAATAGCCGCGGCAGCAGCCGCACTCGTGACCAAGACGCGAGCCTTCAGCGGAAAGGGAACGACCTTGGCGCCTGAAGCCGGCTGCTCCAACCGCTCCCCGACCGATCGGGCAGAGAGAGCGGCTTTTGCAACCGCCGAAAAGGTGAGGTCCTCAAACAGCTCAGGCTCGTCGAGAGACTTTTGCGCCAACTCTCGGGCCTCATCTGGGGTCAACTCGTTCCGCACGTAGCGATCGATTCGATCGAGATGCGGCTTGGTCGAATCACTCATGTGCTATTCCTTGCCCCGGACTTCGCGGCAGAGTGGTAGCTCTCAGTGCGTTTGCGGACGCACCGAGCTAGTTCCCTGATCCCGCGGCTGACCCAGGTAGCGATTGTGTTCTCATTCACGCCGAGGCGAATTGCGATTTCACCGTACGTCAGCCCGTCCACGCGCATCCTCAGGACCGTCCGGTATTCGCGGTCCAGCCTCGGGAAGCACTCCACCACGATCCCATGCAGCTCCTTCTGCAGTAATGCGCCAAGCGCGTCTGGGGCGGGATCTGCGGGGTCCAGGTGATAGTTCCCATCGAGCCTTTCCGACCTGATGTCGCCGATGGGCACCTCGCGCCGGTTACTGGCCCGATTGTGCTCTTCGCGAACGACGTATTGAAGCACCCCGTGCAGCCAGGCGAAGAGCTGATCAAGCGGCCACGCCGGAGGTTTCAGGCCGATGGGCAAATCCTCGCTGAAATAATACTCGACCGCTGCTTGTGAACTGGCGTTTTCCAGTGAGCGTCTTAAAGACTCCTGCGCTGCGCCTTCCGGATCGCGCGATCCCAGCCACCTGGCTCTTGAAGCAAGCATGGCCAGCAGACGTCGGTACTCGATTGCCGCATCCCGCGCCGGCGACATCAAGAAGAGCTCCCCCGCGACCGGATCACCAGTCATGCGATTAGAACATTTTCGCCCATGCCTTCGCTGAATTGCAAAAGGCGATGTGGTCCGATGATCGTCGGATCTAACGGCGCGAGAACCTTCTGAACTGAGTCGATAGAGTGGCATGTGCCGCTCGCGCATCACACGCTGACTAATCGCGACCTCATCGCGGAGGCGCGGAAAGACCTTGAGAGATGGCAAACGGGAGACTGGTTTCGGTTCGGTGAGTCCGTAGAGCCGCACATTGCCAGACAGCCCCCTTAATCACAGAGTGAGGCTCGAGCGCCGTTACTTTCAGAATTCCGCGAAAGAACTTTCAGCGCCTCATTCTCCGTCTGCGCCGTGATCTCAATTCTCGCGGAGATTTTTGAAAGGAATTGCCGCCTGCCCCCATTCCTCACTAAGGAGCAAGTTCTCCTCATGAAGTAGACGTGGCCGGTTCTCACACACAGCGGACCTGTAAAGCGTCAGACCGGAGTTGAAACCTATGCGTATGTACATTCTATTCTTCGCTTGCCTGGTGGCACTGGCGCAGAAGCCGGCTCCGAAAGCGGCCTCGCGGCCCTCGCAGGCGAAACCGGCTGCCACCAGTTCCACGAACGACGTGGACGCGGTCATCGAGCTGGTCAAGAGCGGCACGCCCGAGAATCTGGTCGTCAAAACCATCCAGAAGAGCGGGAAAAGCTACACGCTGGCTCCCGCCGACGTATTACGTTTGCGGAAAGCCAGAGTCGGCGACAAGGTGATCGAAGCCATGATGGATGCGTCCCCAACTTCTGCGCCCGCGCCCTCGAGATCCAAGGCTGTGGCCGCGGAGGCGAATTCCTCCTCTTCGCCCGGCGACCGCGAGCCCACCGAAGAAGAAATGTACGCGGCCCTTAAAGCGGGCTTCGACAACACCAATGCCTACTTTAAAGATAAAGAGGCTGCCTGCCGCAGCGGCGCCTACAAGAGAAGTAACGATCCTGCTCTTGCGATGATGTGCCTGGCGGGAGCTCTAGGGACGCAAGGCCGCGGCGGCCTTCGTGTCAACATCAGCGGATTCCGAAAAGTCGCGTGCGGCCGCGCCAGCGGCCAGGCCGGTTGGAATTGCGATTACGTCGCCACCATAGAC
>JBGPKX010000116.1:0-15163 GCA_041486185.1 Bryobacteraceae bacterium
CGCCTGGAACGAGCCCAGTTATCTGTTCATCGATCCGGATGCCAGGCCGCCTCTTGATCGGTCGGCAACGAATGGGTTTCGCTGCGTGAAGAATGGCGGCCCGCTGCCCGCGGTCCTCACCGGCCCGGTCGAGCGCGCCTACCGCGATTACTCCAAAGAGAAACCCTCCAGCGACCAGCTCTTCCAGGCTTACCGCAGCATGTATTCTTACGACAAGGGACCGCTCGATGCGCGCGTGGAATCGGCCGACGATTCGCATCCCTACTGGCGCAAGGAAAAAGTCACCTTCACCGCAGGGTATGGCAACGAGCGCATGCCGGCCTATCTGTTTCTCCCCAAGAACGCTACGCGGCCCTATCAGGCCCTGGTTTACCACCCCGGGGCCGATGCCGCGGCGATGCGATCGAGCGAGACTCTCGGCATGAGCATGATTTTCTTCGAATTCGCCATGCGGAGCGGAAGGGCAATTGTTTGTCCGATTTACAAAGGCACCTACGAACGCCAGGTCGATGCGAGTGGCACCATCGCCGTACGCGATGTCAGTGTCCAGGCGGTCAAGGATGCGGCACGAACAGTCGACTATCTCGAAACCCGCGCGGACATCGATCACACGCGCATTGCCTTTTACGGATTGAGCTGGGGCTCGAATCGGGGGCCCCGGATTTGTGCCATCGAGAGCCGCTTCCAGACGTGTGTGCTGCTGGCCGGCGGATTCCCCGCGAGCCCGCAACCGCCCGAAATCGACGACATCAACTTCGCCCCGCGCGCGCGTATGCCGCTACTGATGCTGAACGGCCGTTACGATTTCGATCAATCCACCGAAATGCAGGCCAAGCCCATGTTCCGCTTCTGGGGCGCTCCGGAAAAAGACAAGCGGCTGGTGATCTATGATGCGGGCCACATCCCCGCCGATCTGCGCGAGATCATCCGCGAGATTCTCGACTGGCTGGACAAGTATCTGGGCCCGGTGAAGACAAGCTAGCGGTTCACGGCGCCAGTTGCGGCGCTACATACGTATAGAACACTACCAGCAAGCCTGTAATCGAGGCCAGCAGGATGCTGTGCTTCAGCGTGAACCGGAACAGGCGGCCTTCATCCTCCGGCTTCATAGCCGTTGCGCAGGAAGCCACGGCGACGCTTTGCAGGCTGATCATCTTGCCCATCACTCCGCCCGCCGAGTTCGATGACGCCATCAACACCGGATTCATATGCAGCGTCTGGGCTGTAACCACCTGAAGGTTTCCGAACAAGGCATTGGCAGCCGTGTCACTGCCGGTGAGGAACACCCCCAGCCATCCAAGCAGGGAGCTGAAAAACGGGAACAGAACGCCCGTGGCTGCGAACGCCAGCCCCAGGGTCGCTGTCGCGCCCGAGTAATTCATCAGAAACGCGAGCGCCAGCACCGCGGCGATGGTCAATTCGGCGAGCAGCAGTTGCCTCACCGTGCTTCGGAAGACCCGGAAAAACTGCGCGAACGGCATACGGAGCAGCGCGGCTGCAACGATCGCCGCAAACAAGCAGGCCGTGCCGGGCGCCGAAAGCCAGTTGAAGGTGTAAGGTGCTCCGTAGGGCGCGGCCTTTGCCACAACTGGAGGCATGCGCAGGATCACGTTGTGCAGCCCGGGCCAAAAGAAAACCTGAGACGCCGCGTTCAGCTTGGTTTGGACCGGCTTATATCCCCACAGCAGCACGAAAATCACCAGCAGTATGTAAGGCGCCCATGCCATCATCAACTCGCCCGCTGGATGGCGGGGCGGCGTGGCGTGAACCGAGCTGTGCTCGTCGAACTTGAAGTCTTGTTTGGGCTTCCAAAGTTTGAACAAAATCACCAGAGACCCAATGGCGGCGAGCGAGCTGAGGATATCGGTGAGCTGCGGCCCGATATAGTTCGAGACCACGAACTGCGTCCCCGCGAAGGCGATTCCGCACAACGCCGCCGCCGGCAGAACACCGCGCAGCGCGGGCCAGCCGCCCATCACCATCACGAGGTAAGCCGGAACGATGAGCGAAACCGGCGCGCAGACACGGCCCACGCCGGCGCTTAGACGGTCGAGCGGCAGGCCGGTGATTCCGGCGAGCGTCAGGATGGGAGTGGCAATCGAGCCGAACGCTACAGGGGCCGTGTTGGCCAGCAAGCAGATGCCGGCGGCATAGAACGGCGAGAATCCAAGGCCGGCGAGCATGGCCGCGGATACGGCGACGGGAGTTCCAAACCCGGCCGCGCCCTCAATAAACGCGCCAAACGCGAAGGCGATCAGGAGCGCCTGCAGCCGCCGGTCTTCGGTCAGGCTTCCAACCGAATCTTTGACCACCTGAAATTTACCGGTGTCGACCGTAATGTTGTAGAGCAGGATGGCGGTGAACACCACCCAGCCAATGGGAAAGAGGCCGAACGCCGCGCCGTATGCGATGGCGCTCGCAAGCGTGCCGGCGTGCATTCCGTAAACGCCCAGCGCGACCGCCGCCGCGGCGCCCAGCCCAAACAGCGATGCCATCCACGCGGGCTTGCGCAGCACGCCCAGCAGGATCAAGAGAACGAAAACAGGAACGGCTGCCACCAGTGAGGAGAGACCCAGACTGTCAGCTACGGGCGTATAGTTCTGCGGCCACATAGGGGGTATTATGCACCGGCGCGGAGGCGATCCACAGTACCGGCGATCATTTTTCTTACTTCTTCAGCATCTTCGGGCGTTTTGTAGGGTTGCCGGGGCCAGAAGAAACCGCGCAGACCGTCCTTCTTGCGGCGCGGCACGACATGCACGTGGAGATGCGGAACGCTCTGGCTGACGCGGTTATTGATGGCTACGAATGTGCCGTCCGCCTGGAGCGCCAGCTCGATGGCGCGCGCCAGCAGTTGCGCATTCGTGAAATAGGGCTGGATCCCGGACGCCGGAAGGTCCGCGAGCGTTTCGTAGTGTTCTTTAGGGATCAGCAGCGTGTGGCCCGGAAAAACGGGGCGATGATCCAGAAACGCGAGCGAGGTTTCATCTTCGAAAACCACCGGCGCCGCGACCGCGCCGCTGGCAATCTGGCAGAACAGGCAGCCGGCCTCGGCCTTAGCCACGACCGATGACTCTCTCCGCCAGTTCTTCAGGCTTATCGATCAGAAAATCCGGCGGATATGCGGCGAAGGTCTCCGGCTGGAACCCCCAGGTCACGCCGCACGCCGTAACGCTGGCGTTGCGCGCGGTCTGGACGTCTACCGAGCTATCGCCCACCATCACGGTTTCAGGGCGGGCAGCGCCGCACTCCGCCATCAGCGTCTCGATGCCAATGGGATGCGGCTTCTTCTGCTCGAAACTGTTGCCGCCGTAGACACGCTGGAAATGCGCGCTGAGACCGAGACCGTCGACAATCGCCTGGCTGAAGCGCACCGGCTTGTTGGTGAGCACGGCCATGGTAACGCCCGCGCCGCGAAACTGTTCGAGAACCTCGCGCACGCCGGGATAAAGCGCGGTGTAGTCCAGCATGTGCTCGCGATAATACCCTAGAAAATACTCCAGAGCGCTTTGCACGTCTTCGTTCGAAAAGGCCGGCCCGAGCGCTTTGCGGATCAGCACCGGCGCGCCGTTGCCGACATAGGAGTACACCACTTCGTCCTCGATCGGCGCGAGGCCCAGGTGCGCGCGCGTGGCGTTCACCGAATTAGCCAGGTCGCGGCTCGAATCGATGAGCGTCCCGTCCAGATCGAAAATCACCAGGTTCATTTCGGCATCTTGGGGCTGTGGCGTCCAGGCATTCTGGGGCCGGCCTCGAGAGAGACGCGCGATCTAACCCGCCTTCAGCCGGCGTTGTGCAGCCTGCGCCCGCCGGGTCGGTTTCTTCCGCGGGCGTTGCTCGCCCAGTTTGTATTCAATGATTTTCCTCTGCAGCGTATTGCGGTGAATTCCAAGAAGCTTGCTGGCGGCGCAACGGTTCCCATCGGTGCGCTCGACGGCGCGCGCGATCAGTGTCTTCTCCAGGATCTCGACTGCTTCCTCCATGAAGAAACCGTTCTCCAGCAGGTGATCGACAATTGTTTCAAATGTTTCTTTCATCGTAGAGTGATTTCAAACTTCGGAACCCGATGACGGGTGGGCGGCTTTTTTTAGGGTATCGTCCCAGATGCTCTTCACCTGTGCATAGTGCTTACGGAAACTGTCCTTAAGCTCGCGAGGCGCCAGCGAGGCGAACAAGTGCGCGGTATCGATCACATAAGGAGCGAACCGCGAGTGCACTACGGCGCCGGGAGGCTCATCACCACCCGCGGGCGCGAAGGCGACGATCGCCAGGATCAGCGCCACCGCGAACAACAGTCCGCGCACCGCGCCGAATCCCGCGCCCAGAATGCGGTCGAAGAGGCCCAGTCCCGCCGCTTTCACCAGACGGCTGAAAAGATGGCCGATGATGGCCCCGGCGATGAGCACTCCGAGGAAGATCAGCAGGAAGCCGCAAAGATTAGCCACGTTTTTCGAGCTGACATAGGGCAGCAGAAACGCCCCCGCCGAACCGTAGAACCATAGTCCGCCAAATAGCGCCACCACCATCGAGATCAACCCGATCAGTTCCCGCGAAAAACCCGCGCGGAAACTCGCGATGATCGAGCCAAGGATGACGATCAGCAGAGCCCAGTCGAGCCAGTTCATAAATCCTTCCCGGTCAGCAGCCGGTACGCTTCCCGGTATTTTTCACTGGTCTTTTGGGCGACTTCGGGAGGCAGCGCGGGAGCCGGCGGTTGCTTGTTCCAGTGAATGGCCTCCAGATAATCACGTACGTATTGTTTATCGTAAGAGTTCTGTGCTTTTCCAGGCTGGTATGTGCTGCTTGGCCAGAAGCGCGACGAATCCGGTGTCAGCACTTCATCGCCCAGCACCAGCTTTCCATCGACAAAACCGAATTCAAACTTGGTATCCGCGATGATGATGCCACGCGACTCGGCGTATGTTGCCGCCCGCTGGTAGATGGCCAGCGTCAGATCGCGAAGCTGCCGCGCCACGTCCGTTCCCACGATGGCCGCCATGCGCGCGAACGAAATATTTTCGTCGTGGCCCGTCTGCGCCTTGATGGCCGGCGTGAAGATAGGTTCCGGCAGGCGGCTGCTTTCCTGCAGTCCTTCGGGGAGCGGAATGCCGCAGACCGTGCCGCCGGCGCGATATTCCTTCCAACCGGAGCCGGCCAGATAACCGCGCGCCACGCACTCGATGGGTACCATCTCGGCACGCTTCACCAGCATCGACCGGCCTTCAAGTTGTGCGCGAAACGGCTGCAGCTCCGGCGGATAGGCACTCACATCAGCGGTGATGAAATGTGTCGCGGTGAGTTCACGAAGCAAATCGAACCAGAACACCGACATTTGCGTGAGCACGCGCCCCTTATCGGGAATGCCGGTGGGGAGGATGAAGTCGAACGCCGAGATGCGGTCCGTGGCCACGATGAGTAACCGGTCGCCCAATTGGTACACGTCGCGGACTTTCCCTTGGGAGAATCGCTCGATGCCGGTGAGGCTGGTCTCTAGGACGATTTGATCTTGGATGGATTCCACGCTGCCTTCAAGTTTTACTCGGGGGTAGAAAAATCATAAACTGAATTTGGCGCAAAGGCAAACACTCATTTGCGGAGGTCTTCGGTGGCCCGGGTGATGGCGCCGTAGGCATCCGGTCTGCGGTCGCGAAACAACGGAAACTGGCGCCGCGCCTGGATCACCTGTTCGCGCGCGAACTCGGCCACCAGGATCTGCTCGTCCACCTCGCTCGCTTGCGCCACGATCTTACCCAGCGGATCGATGATCATGCTCTTGCCCGACATCTGCCATTCGCCCTCGGGGCCCACGTGATTGCACGCCGCGAAAAATACGCCGTTTTCGAGAGCGCGAGTGGTGAGGAAGTTCTCCCACGGATCGGCCACCGGCGTGGCGTAGGGCGCGATGATCAGCTCCGCCCCGTTCAACGCCAAACACCGGCATGACTCCGGGAACAGGTTGTCATAGCAGGTGGAGAACCCGATGGTCCATTCGCCAACGTGGAAGACGGGAAAAGACGATCCGCCGCGGAAGTAGATTTTCTCCAGGCTCAACAAGGCCGCTGGGTGGACCTTGCGATACTTGCCAGCGATCTCGCCCGCCGGGCTGATCAGCATGGCGGTGTCGTAGTAAAGCCCCGGGCGCTCCATCTCGAAGATCGTCGAAACGACGTGTATACCGTGGTGCCGCGCTTCCTCTCTCATGCGCGTTTGCGTGTAGCCGTCTTCAGCCTCGGCGTAATCCATGTAGCGCGAGTCGCGGTATTGCGGAAAGTATTCGTTGTTGAAGAACTCCGGCAGCACCACGATGTCCGGCTTCTGGCGTGCGGCCTCGGCGATAAACCCGCAGGCGCGCGCGACGTTTTCGTCCCGGGCGGCGGCCCGGCTGTTCATCTGGATCAGGGCAACTCGCATGCGTGGATCAAAGGCAGACGCGAACGGCTCGCGCGTCGATTTCCTTGCCGGCGGATTCCAGCACGTCTTTCGGCAGCCGCTGCTGAATGTCCTGAAAAAGCTCGTTCTCTTCACGCCGGATGTGGCCGCGCAGCAAAGTGCAGAAACTCTCGAGCAACGCGGCCGATGGCGCTGCCCGCAACTGATCGATGATCTTTTCGAGAGCCCGGTGATCGGCGATCAGCTCGCCGATGATGGCGATCTTGCCCATCTCGCGCTCGATCAGTGGAAACAGAAGCTGCTCCTCAATGCCGAAATGATTGGTCAGTTCGATCTCGTAACGGTCGATCGCCTTCCGCGCCAGTTGGCCGATGGTGGCGTCCGACCGGTCGTCGCGCAGGGCGCGCTCCGTAAGGACACAGAGCGCCAGACCGTTGTGGTGCTGCTGCGATAGCGGAATCAGCGCGGGATCGCGGAGCATTTCTTCATTGTGTGACACTTTTGACTTCTGCGCGCGAGTTCCTATACTTTGTCTATGCCTTTTTGTGTAAATTGTGGCACTCAGATCGGAGATCAGGCGGGTTTTTGCGGAGGCTGCGGAAGGCCCGTAGGGGCCGCGAGCGCTGTGGCCGTTGCGGCGAGCGAGCCGCTCGATTACACCATCCAGGGCGACAACCTGCAAGTGGCGCGTGTGCGTCTCAAGCCGGGACAGGAAGTTTACGCCGAGGCCGGGAAGATGGTTTACAAGACCGCCAATGTGCAATGGGAAACGCGCATGAGCGGGGCCACGCTGGGCGATAAGTTGATGGGCGCGCTCAAGCGCACGATCACGGGCGAGTCGCTGTTCCTGACTTATTTCCGGGCCAACGGCGCGGGCGAAGTCGGCTTCGCGGGCAACTATCCGGGCCGCATTCAGGCGTTCGAACTGGCCGCGGGCCAGAGCATCATGGCGCAGCGCGACGCGTTTCTATTCGCCCAACCCACGGTGCAGCTCAGCGTGGCGTTCGTCAAGAAACTCGGCGCCGGGTTCTTCGGCGGGGAGGGCTTCATTCTCGAGAAGCTCATCGGCCCCGGCACTGTCTTCATCCACGCCGGCGGCGATTTCGTCGAGTTCAACTTGAACGCCGGCGAGACCATGCATATCGACGCGGGCTGTATTGTGGCGTTCGACGAATCGGTGGACTACGATATCCAGTTCGTGGGCGGCATCAAGACCGCGTTGTTCGGCGGCGAGGGCCTGTTCCTGGCCGCTATGACCGGTCCCGGCCGGGTGATCGTACAGAGCATGACCATCAACAAGCTCCGCCGCGAGCTCGCCCCAAGCAAGCCGAGCAGCGACGAGCACAACCCGCTCAGCGCACTGGGCGGAATCTTCGACAGCGAGGACTAATTCCGTGAATCGCGAAACGCAGCGTGCCCGCGCCGTCCGCTTCCGCGACCTGCACCAGGGGCCCGGTATCCTGGTGCTGCCCAACGCCTGGGACGCGGCCAGCGCCTGCATTTTCGAGAAGGCAGGGTGCAAGGCGATAGCCACAAGCAGCGCAGGCGTCGCCGCGTCGCTCGGATTCGCGGATGAAGACATTCCTGTTTCCGTCATGTTGGAGGCCGTGGCCCGCATCGCCGCGGCGGTCTCGCTGCCGGTGAGCGCCGACATGGAATCAGGTTTCGGGGACACGGCCGAGAAAGTGGTCGAAACCGCGCAGGCCGTCCTCCAGGCCGGCGGCATCGGAATGAATCTCGAGGACGCGGCCGGCGACACGGGCCTGCACGTCGAAAAGGTGCAAGCCGTGCGACACGCTGCAGACGCGGCCGGCATTCCGCTGGTCATCAACGCGCGAACCGACGTCTACCTGCGCCAGCTCGGCGATCCCGCGGGCCGATTCGACGAAGCTGTACGCCGCTCGAATGCCTATCGCAAAGCCGGCGCCGATTGCCTGTTCGTTCCAGGAGTGCGCGACGCCGCGACTATCGGCCGACTTACTGCAGCCATCGATGGCCCGGTCAACATTCTTGCTGTTCCCGGCGCGCCGCCGGTCTCGGAGTTGCAACGCCTGGGAGTGCGCCGTGTGAGCGTCGGCTCCGGCGCAATGCGCGCCACGCTCGCGCTTGCCACCCGCATCGCGCGCGAGCTACTGGATGCGGGTACGTATACGAGTATCAGCGATGCCATCCCCTCCGCCGACGTGCAGCGCCTCTTCAAGGAGCAGAAATGAGAATCCGCGCACTGCGCCAATTTGCTTATGCCGGTTGCCTTTTGATTCTTGCCGTTTGCCTGTCCGCCAAGCCCCGTGCCCGCGCGGCTGGTGTCCCGCTCGAAGGCACGACCGGCCCTCGTAACGCGATCACCGACGTCGCCGGCGTCGCGGTCGGCCACAGCACGATCATTTCGGGCGATGGAAAGCTCGTGGTGGGCTCCGGCCCGGTTCGCACGGGCGTCACCGCCGTTTTGCCGCGCGGCAAAGATTGGGGAGATCCGGTTTTCGCCGCATGGTTCTCGCTCAACGGCAACGGAGAAATGACCGGAACGACATGGGTCGAAGAGTCGGGCTTTCTCGAAGGGCCGGTCATGATCACCAACACGCACAGCGTCGGTGTGGTGCGCGACGCCGTGGTCAAGCGCCGGATCGAACGGCAGGCGCCCGGTGCCTGGTGGGCGATGCCGGTAGTGGCGGAGACCTACGACGGCTATCTGAACGACGTCAACGGCCTGCATGTGAAGCCGCAAAACGCGTTTGAGGCGCTGGACACGGCCTCGCCCGGCGCCGTGACAGAAGGCAGCGTTGGTGGTGGAACGGGAATGATCTGCTTCGGTTTCAAAGGCGGCATCGGCACGGCATCGCGAAAGCTCGACGAGAAATCCGGCGGCTACACGATGGGGGTACTCGTGCAATGCAACTGCGGCGGCCGAACGCAGCTCCATGTGGCCGGAGTGCCGGTGGGGTTGGAATTGCAGAACCCATCGATCCGCAAAGAAGACCGCGGCTCGATCATCATCGTGATCGCCACCGATGCGCCTCTGTTACCGCATCAGCTGAAGCGTCTTGCGAGGCGCGCGACTATGGGCCTGGCGCGCGACGGCAGCACTTCGGGCAACGGTTCGGGCGATATCTTCATTGCGTTTTCGACCGCCAACGCCGGCGCCGCGAATCCTTCTGGCGTGTCGCAGCTTGCTGTGCTGCCCAACGAACGCATGAATCCGTTGTTCGATGCCGTCGTTCAGTCCACCGAAGAAGCTATTCTGAACGCCATGTTCGCCGCCGAAACGATGGTCGGGCAGGACGATCATAAAGTGGACGCGCTGCCGGTCGATCGCGTGCGCGAGATTCTGAAGAAGTACAACCGGCTGGCGCAATAGGACTCTCCCGTCAACGCTGCCCGACGACATCCACTGTCTGTCTTGGCGCCGGATTTGGCACAGCGTTCAGCGAATCGGTGAATACGCTGTCGCCTTGAACAGTGAGATGTTAATGACGGCGCTGATCTGTCCGTGCTTCTCGATGGATTCCTTCCGCGCCTTGATCCACTCCGGATCCGATCCAAACGCGTCCCAGGCTTTCTCGCGGGCGGCCAGGTTGTCGAACGGAATCAAGTAGGTGAGATTCGGCATATTCTGGCCGATCAGCGTCGAGCTGTAGAAAAGCGGATGCACGCCCACGCGATGGAAGATCTGGATTTCCGGCCCGGCGAAGCGTTCGTGCAGTGCTTTGAGCTGGCGCCAGGTGGGCGAGTGATAAACGCGCAGCTCGAAGATGCGCGGCGTCCTGGGTGGCTCGGCCGGCGCGACGATCTCGGGACTATAGTCGGTCGCCTGCAGCAGCGTGCCCGACATCTGCTCGTATGGCGGCTCGGCGCCCGATTCCCATTGATCGAAAGTCTTCTGCAGCTCGGCATCCTGGTTGATGCGCGTGTGCATGCCCCACATCTCCTCGATGGATTGAAATCCGTAGACGGCGATCATCTGCGGCATGTGCGGCGCAACCAGGGATTCGAGATAAATCACCGGCCCGGTGTGTCGCGCGCGCTGCACAGCCGGGAGCGCGACTTTGCTGAAATAGTCATGCATGCGCGGCACCTGCGCGCCCTGCTGCAAGTAGAAAGTCTCGAGTACGTAAATACCGGTGCGTTTGTCACCGGCTGCCCCGGCGGGGCGGGCGGCTGCCAGCATTCCCATTCCTCCCAATACTCCGAAAAATGATCTGCGCTTCACGGGCTCACCTTCGATCCTACGCGCTCCGCGCGGGCATGCGCCACAATTTCTTTCACGCCGTCCATCAACCCGGGCACGTAATACGGGATTCCATCCTTGATGGTCCACTCGATGCCGCCCGCGCCGAACGCCGGATACAGCACCTTCAAATTCTCCAGCGGATTCCCGTTCACCACCAGCAGATCGGCCGCGAATCCGGCGCGCACGCGCCCCAGGCGATCTTCCTGCCCGAGAATCCTGGCGCCGTTGCTGGTGGCCTGCTGGATCACCTGAATCGGATGGAATCCCGCTTCCTGGTGCAGCTCGAGGCCGCGCAGCAGCCCAAATCCGTACATCTGATAAATGAAACCGGCATCCTCGCCGAGTCCGATGATCCCGCCGCGGCGGCCGAATTCACGCACCGCCGCCATCCAGATGCGATAGTTTTCTTTCCAAAAGGCTTCGTCGGTCGACGTCCAGTTGGAGAAATAGGACCCATGGCTGGCGGGATTCGGCCGGAAGAATTCTTCGAGCGCGGGATGCAAATAGTCCGCAAACCACGGCTGCGTCCTGGCGCGCTGCAGATCGCGGCTGGCCTCGTAGATTTCGAGCGTCGGGTCCCATGCCACGTGCGCCGCCACCATGGCATCCAGCACCTTCGTGAGCCGGTCCCAACTGGCTTCGCGCCACAAGCGGCCCGCATAACGGAAACGGTCCACTTCGTCGTTGTAGTTGTAGGCCGCGGGAAAATTCTGTACGCCGTTCTCGAGAGCCGCGTCGGGGATGCCGTACCAGTGCTCGATGCTGGTGGTTCCGAATTTGATGTCGTCCCACGCGTTGGTTTCGGCGACGCCGGCGTGATGCGCCACGCGGAGGCCCAGCTTGTGGGCTTCGTCCTCCATGGCTTCCATCACGTCGCGATACACATCGAGCATCTTGATGCCGTCGGCGCCTTTGGCTTTCAATTCACGAACGCGCGTTCGCGCTTCGCGGGCGTTGCGCGGCGCGGGAGCGGCGTTGAAGAACGGGTAGACGAAAATCCGCGGCGCGGCCACCGATCCCTCGGCGCTTTCGCGGCGCAGCGCCAGCGTGCGGTCGAGGTCGCTGCCCACGTCGCGCACCGTGGTGATGCCGCAAGCCAGCCACAGTTTCAACTCGTAATCGATCGGCTGCGGGATTCCGGCCCGCTCCTCCTGCACGTGCCCGTGCAGGTTGACGAGTCCCGGCATGACGTACTGTCCCTTGGCATCGATCTCGACATAGCCCTCGGGACGCTTGAAGCCAGGTTGTTTCGCCGCACCTGCATCGACGGCAACGATGTCCGAAATCGAACCCTTCTCGATGACGATGTCTTTCGGTCCGGATGCCGGAGTGCCGTCGCCTTCGATGACGATGGCGTTCCGCACCACGAGACGCGGATACCGCTTCCCGCTGGACGGCAGTTGCGCCGCAGTGGCTGTTGCCACCACCAGTAACGCCGCACCAACAAGCCATGCAGCGCCGGGCCACGCCCTTTTTGCGGGGAGCCGCGGCCTTTTCGCCGCGTCGATTGGATAACCACAGCTCTTCCCCAACATCCGCAGCCGCTCCGCCCTAAACGCCCAAATCCGGCTGAATCTGCAATGCATCGTTGAACCGGTTCGTGAAATTGGCCACACAGATGACCAGAGTCAGCTCCACGATCTGGTCCTGGCTGAAATACTTGCTCATCTCTTCGAGCGCACGCTCGCGCAGCGCCGAGGCCCCGCGGGTAACGCGCTCGGCATAGAGCAGCGTGGCCTTGTCTTTCTCATCAAATTGCGAGCTGCGTCGGTAAAAATCAATGGCTGCAATCTGTTCTTCGGTGAGCCCGTGCCCTTTCCCCGAAGCGGTGTGTGCACGGGTGCAATACTCGCAGCCGTTGACCCTGGCCGTTTTCAGGTAAGCCAGCTCCTTATAGCGCGGTTCCACCGTGCCGTGGTTGATCGCGGCTGTGTAGAGCGCCAGAAAAGACTTCAACACGGCGGGGCGATGCGCCATCGTGCCGAAAAAAGCGGGCATGAAACCGTTTGCTTGCGTAAGCTTGTCATAAAGATCGTGTACCTCGGGCGACGCTTTTTCCTTCGCTAAAGAGTTCACTACCGGCATCGAGCACCTCCGTGGGCTTAGCCGCTTGGGCTCAGTCTCGGGTATTGTAGTTGGCTAAAAAAACCACTGCAAGTTAATTACGCGGTTTTCTGGCGCGGCGTGGCTCATGAAAAGCCTCACTCACGAATCCAAAGCCGAGAGCGGCGTTGGAGCGCCCGATCTTGAAATTGGCTTTGTTTTGCAATTCTTCGAAAATCGCCGTAAGTCATTGTTACGCCAGTACGTTTTCAGACCGCCAAGAGCCATTGTAAGGATAGAGGAGGGAGGATGGGTTTGGAGGAGTTGTGGCTTCCTCCAGAGGCGGGGGAATTGGGGAATATTTTGAGTGTGGGTGTGACCGGCAATTCGGTCCGGCTGCGACGCCCGTGAAACTTTGAAACTTGTCTTCAGCCAGCCTTCCGGGGGTTTGGCACAAATCGCCACTGGCATCGAGCACCTCTTTAGGTTCAGCCTCGGGTATTGTGGTTGGCTGAGAACATCACCGCAGGCTTGGATGCGGCGCTGCCTATGAACATCCTGGAATTCACCGGCGTGATCGGGCTGGGCTCTCTTCTGGCGGGCTTTCTCGGAGCGCTCACCGGACTGGGCGGTGGCGTGGTCATTGTGCCGCTGCTGACGCTCCTGCTGGGCGTCGACATTCGTTACGCCATCGGCGCATCGCTCGTGTCTGTAATCGCAACCTCCTCGGGGGCCGCGGCCGCGTACGTCAAGGAGGGCTACACCAACATCCGGATCGGGATCTTCCTCGAGATCGCCACCACGATGGGCGCTCTCATCGGAGCCTATTTGGCCACGATCTTACCCGTTGCGGCCATTGGCGTGATTTTCGGTGTGGTGCTGCTTTACTCGGCGTACCGCTCTCTCAATCCGAAGCCGGAACCGAATGGCCGGGATCAGCCGCCCGGCCGGCTCGCCACGCTCCTCCGGATGGACGGGACTTATCCCACCGCGCACGGGCCTGCGAGCTACCGGGTCCGCGCCATTCCGCTGGGCTTCGGGCTGATGTCTGTCGCGGGCGTGCTCTCGGGATTGCTGGGCATCGGATCGGGCGCCGTTAAGGTCATCGCCATGGACCAGATCATGCGCATCCCCTTCAAAGTGTCCACCGCAACCAGCAATTTTATGATCGGCGTAACGGCCGCTGCCAGCGCGGGCGTGTATCTTGGCCGAGGTTATATCGATCCGGGTGTGGCCATGCCCGTTACATTAGGCGTGCTCGCGGGCTCCGTGCTTGGCGCGAGGTTTCTCGCCGGCGCGCGTACGCCGCTGCTGCGCAAGATTTTTGGCGGCGTCATTTCGCTGCTGGCGCTCGAAATGATCTACAACAGCTTCACCGGGAGGCTATGACGTGCCTTTCAATTCCAGCGATCTGACGATCCAAAAAATGGACACCGTGGTTGGCAACCTGCTTCGCACAGGCGTGGCCCTCTCGGGCGCGATCGTTCTGGCCGGCGGTGTGGTCTACCTTTCCCGCCACGGAGGGGAGACGCCGGCCTATCACGTGTTCCGCGGCGAACCTGCGGATCTGCGCAGCTTGCGCGGCATTCTCCAGGACGCGTGGTGGCTGCGCGGCCGCGGCATCATCCAGCTCGGGCTGCTGCTGCTGATCGCGACGCCTATTGCGCGGGTGGCGTATCTGGTTTATGCCTTCGAACGGGCGGGCGATCGCCTCTATGCCGCGGTCGCATTGGTCGTGCTGCTCCTGTTGGCTTACGGCTTCGCGGGCGGATGTATCTAAACACACAAATCGCACGGCGGCCTTGATCTGCCTTACATTGACTTTTCTTAGTATTAGATATATTCTTGTATTTCAGTAGTTTACGGTTATATCTTGTCACTCAATGCCCGAGTGTGCTAATAAATGTGTTTTGGAACCGGAGCAAGATTTCGGTTTCCAAACCTGGACGCATCAACCCTAAATCTCATCTGGAGGCAGAAAAATGCAGATTCGACCGCTGTACGACCGAATCGTGGTCAAGCGAATTGAACAGAAAGAAACGATGCAGGGCGGGCTGTACATCCCCGACTCCGCAAAAGAGAAACCGCAGGAAGGCGAAGTTGTCGCCGTCGGAAAGGGCAAGCGCCTGGAAGACGGAAGGCTGGTTCCGCTCGATGTAGCGGTGGGCGACCGTATCCTGTTCGGAAAATATTCCGGCAGCGACATCAAGCTGGATGGCGAAGAGTACATGATCATGCGCGAGGACGAAGTCCTTGGCGTTCTGGACTCTCAGCCCAAAGTAGCGAAGAAGGCTAGCTAAGGAGGAAGAGGACAAACATGGCAAAACAGATTGTTTACGCAGAAAATTCCCGGCAGGCCATTCTCCGCGGTGTGAACCAGTTGGCGGATGCTGTGAAGGTCACACTGGGACCCAAGGGCCGGAACGTCGTATTGGAAAAGAAATTCGGCGGGCCGAACATCACCAAAGACGGTGTGACGGTGGCCAAAGAGATCGAGCTGAA
>JBGPKX010000117.1:0-15157 GCA_041486185.1 Bryobacteraceae bacterium
ACCCTCGGCGGCCATCCGGCAAAATTTGCTTGGGAACGGTCGTTGCAATTGGCGGTTTCGCACGCGATACTGTTGCGGTCTGTAATTTGTTGAGGGAACATAGGTTTTTCGAAGCTTACAAGGAGGCGTGAACATGACCAAGGCGGATCTGATTGAAGAGGTCTCGCGCGTAGTGGAAATGACCCGCAAGGAGTCTGAGGTCATCGTCGAGTCTATCTTCGACAGCATCGTGAAAGCCCTGCGCGGCGGCGACAAGATCGAGATCCGCGGCTTCGGCAGCTTCCGCACGCGCCAGCGGCAGCCGCGTATCGGGCGCAATCCGAAAACCGGAACGCGCGTCGAAGTGCCCGCCAAAAAGATTCCCTACTTCAAGCCCAGCAAAGAACTGAAGGACGTAGTGAACAGCTCCGCAGCGGCCATCAAAGAACCGGCATCAGCCGACCCACAGCCGCAACCGCACTAACGGGACCCGCCATGGACCGCCTCTGGACCCCATGGCGCTATCGCTACATCTCTAAGGCCGATCCCTCCACCGGATGCATCTTCTGCATCAAAGCCGGGGAGAACAACGACGCCGAGAATTACATCCTGCACCGCGGCAAACTAAATTTTATTCTGTTAAACCTGTTTCCATATACCAACGGCCACCTCATGATTGCGCCCTACCAGCATGTGCCCACGATGGAGGAAACGCCCGAAGAGACGCTTGCCGAGATGATGCGGTTCACCCGCCGGGCCGAGGCGAACCTGCGGGCAGTTTACCGGCCTGATGGTTTGAACATCGGCATGAACATTGGCACGAGCGCCGGTGCTGGCGTAGCCGGACACATTCACATGCACGCCGTGCCGCGCTGGACGGGCGATGCAAACTTCATGAGCACGGTTGGAGAGACACGAGTCTTGCCGGAAGAGTTGCCCGTGACGTACGAGAAGCTCTCGAAACTGCCTTGGGTTGAGTAAGCATTCATTCTTGCCTGTGAACTCGTGATAGAATTCCCGCTGCCTATGAAAAGCATGCTGCCCGAATTAGTCGCTGAGTTCTTTGGAACGCTGGTCCTGGTCTTGTTTGGCGACGGCGTGGTCGCGATGGTGGTGTTGTTCGGCACCGGAGCGCCCGGGGAAGTGGTGCATGGCGGCTTCACGAATATCACGCTCGGCTGGGGTCTCGGTGTAACCATGGGCTGCTATCTGGCGGGCCGGATATCGGGCGCGCATATCAATCCCGCCGTCACCATAGCGTTGGCGATATATCGCGATTTTCCCTGGAAGAAGGTCGCGCCCTACATCGGCGCCCAGGTGCTGGGGGCTTTCATTGCAGCGGCGCTTGTGTTCTGGAACTACGCTCCGGCTTTCCACGCCGCCGATCCGCTGCTCGATCACACGGCGGGCGTGTTCACGACGTTCCCTGCTTTCCCGGACGTGCCATCGGCCGGACTGCTCGATCAAACCATCGGAACCGCGTTGCTCGTACTGCTGGTGCTGGCCATCATCGATGAGCGCAATCAGCAGCCCGGGGCGAACCTCACGCCCGTGCTGATCGGCGCCGTGGTCGTGGCCATCGGCATGTCCTTTGGAGGCATGCATGGATACGCTATCAATCCCGCGCGTGATTTTGGTCCGCGCCTGTTCACAGCCGTCGCGGGTTTTAAGAATAACGGCCTCACGGACGGGGCAAAAGTCTTCTGGGTCCCGATCGTGGGCCCGATCCTGGGCGGAATTCTGGGTGCTGCCGCTTACGATTACGGGGTGCGGCGCTTCCTGCCTGAAGTGAAGCGAACGGGCGATTAGCGGCTCACGCACACTGCCTTGAGGCGCAATTTTCCGGCGCGCGCTATAATAGTTTCTTCCCGGCCCCAATAGGTGAGCTATGTTCCTCAGCGTCAAGGAGATGGAAGTAAAGAAGGTGTGTTTTGATGAAACCTTCCAGCCGGGTGAGATTGACTTTTCCGGTGCCGAAGTCCGGCAGTCCGGCGCGCTGCACGCCGAGGGCGTAGCGGAACTATTCGCCAATACGGACGGCGAAGTCCGGGTCAAGGGCCATCTGGCCGTAAAAATCGAATCGGAGTGCGACCGGTGTCTGGGGCGCGCGTGCTTTCCGCTGGATTCCGCTTTCGATCTGTTTTACCGTCCCAGTGAGTCGTTGGCCGCGGAAGAAGAAGTGGCTATCGATGAAGGCGAAGCGGAGATGGGATTCTACGAAGGCGCGGGCATCGAACTCGAAGATATTTTGCGGGAGCAGATCATGCTCCTCCTGCCGATGCAGCGTGTCTGCACCGCGGACTGCAAGGGCATCTGCCCGCTATGCGGCAGGAACCGCAACGAGAGCTCCTGCGATTGCCACGTGGAGCCGGCGGACGATCGCTGGAGCGCGCTTCGGAAGATTTCACAGGGGTGAGCCCGCCCAAGCAAGCTGAGTATGCAGGTCAGCGGCCACCGCGGCCGTGGGTATGACAAAATCGCGGAAGCAGATTATAAGATTCTGAGGTACAGAGATGCCGAACCCAAAACGACGACATTCAGCCGCCCGCAGGGGCAATCGCCGCGCACACGACCGGCTCAAACAGTCCGGGCTTTCGGAGTGCCCCAACTGCCACGAGCAGAAATTGCCGCACCGGGCGTGTCCCCATTGCGGGCAATATAAGGGCCGCGAGGTCATCGAAGTCGCGCAGGAATAGAATGTATCCGGCGCTGCAAATCGCAACTCCTAAACTATGCTGACCATCGCAGTCGACGCCATGGGCGGGGACCATGCCCCGAAACCGGAGGTCGAAGGCGCAATTCGAGCGGTCAAAACTCTCGGCGTCAAAGTGGTCCTGGTGGGCCGCGAAGACGTGGTTAGGCGGGAACTGGAGAGCCACGAAGACTGCAGATCGCTGCCCATCGAAATCCACCACGCGAGCGAACAGATCACGATGAACGACAGCGCGGCGCGTGCCGTGCGGTTGAAGCGCGATAGTTCGCTGCGTGTCGCGTCCCGCCTGGTGCGTGACGGGATCGCCCAGGGATTCGTCTCGGCAGGCAACACGGGCGCGGTGATGGCCACGGCCAAGATGGTGCAAGGCGTGGTTCCGGGTGTGGACCGGCCGGCGCTGGCGGGCGTGTTCCCCACTCTCAGCGGGTCACCCGTTGTTATGGTGGACGTGGGCGCCAATGTCGATTGCTCGCCGCACATGCTGGCGCAGTTTGCCATCATGGGCGAGATGTACTCGCGTGTGATTTTGCGCCAGGACAACCCGCGGGTAGGCCTGCTCTCGATCGGCGAGGAAGAGCACAAAGGCAACGAGACGACGCGCGCGGCCACGCCGCTGCTGAAGTCGCTGCCCATCAATTTCATCGGCAATGTCGAGGGCCGCGACATCTACACCGGCAAAGCGGATGTGGTGGTGTGCGACGGATTCATCGGCAACGTGGCGCTCAAGGTGAGCGAGGGCCTGGTCGAGATGATCAAGAGCATGCTGCAGGAATCGCTCGAGGCCACCATCACACGCAAAATCGGTTACGTGCTTTCCAAAGCGGCATTCACGGATTTCAAGCGCCGCGTGGATTACTCGGAATACGGTGGCGCGCCGCTCCTGGGCGTCAAGGGCGTGTGCATCATCTGCCACGGCCGCTCCAACGGCAATGCCATCAAGAACGCCATCCGGGTGGCGGCGGAGTTCTCGAGCGGCAAGATCAACCACCGGATCGAGAGCGAGTTCAAACGGTGGACGGCTGCGAATTTAGTGACCTAAATCCGCGTTCCCCGTCCACATTGTTGCATCCAATGGTTTAGATGAGAGCCGCGCAGCTGTTCCCGATTCTGCTGTTGGCCGCGGGCGCCGGCTTCGCCGAGAAGCTCGACCCCGCGAAGTGGTCTCTCGAACTCCAGCCTGCGGCGGCTGTTCCCGGATCCAAGGTACTGGCGCGGCTTGAAGCCAAGATCGAGCCCGGGTGGCATCTCTACTCGCTCACAACGCCCGCTGGCGGACCGATTCCCACTACCATTCGCGTCGCCGATAACGCCGCGATCGAGCGGTTTCGCGTTTTCGAGCCCAAGCCGAAGCGCGCGCTCGATCCGAACTTCAATCTGGAAACCGAAACCTACGAGGGCGAGCCGGCGTTTCTGATCGAGATTGAAACCAAGAAAGACGCGGCCTCTGGACCGGCGGAGATGGTCGCGGAAGTTCGCTACCAGATGTGCAACGACCGGCTGTGCCTGCCGCCGGTGAAACGGCGTGCGGCCGCGACGCTTACTCTGGATGCGAGCGCCAAGACGGCGGCAATCGCGATTCCCGGGGGCTATACGGAAGTCAAGCCGGGTGCCTCTGCCACGGTTGCACCGAAGCCTGCATCACAGGGGCCCACTGGCGGTTCGCAAGACCTCGCCTTATTCCTGCTCACCGCTTTCGGATTCGGCCTCGCGGCGATCTTTACACCTTGCGTGTTCCCCATGATCCCGATCACCATGTCGTACTTTCTGAACCGGCCGTCGGGTTCGCGGTCGGAGAGCGTCACGCAAGCCGCCATCTTCTGCATCGGAATTATCGTGCTGTTTTCAGGATTGGGCCTGCTCGCCACCGCCGCGCTGGGTCCGTTTGGAATCGTGCAAATCGGCTCGAATGTGTGGGTCAACGGCTTCATCGCGGCGATCTTCCTGGCGTTTGGCCTGAGCCTGCTGGGAGCGTTCGAGATCACCATTCCGTCGTCTGTGCTGACGCGACTCGACCGGGTTTCGCAGAAGGGCGGAACGGCGGGAACGCTCGTCATGGGGCTGACGTTTTCGTTAGCATCGTTCGCCTGCGTAGGGCCGTTCATGGGAACGCTGCTGGCAGCGTCGGTACAGGGCGGCGGCGCACGTCCGCTTCTCGGAATGCTGGCCTTCGCCACGGGACTCGCGCTACCGTTTTTCCTGCTGGCGATTTTCCCCGCCTACCTCAAGAAAATGCCCAAGAGCGGGGGCTGGCTGGCGCGTGTAAAAGTGGTGATGGGCTTCGTCATTCTGGCGGTGATGTTCAAGTATCTTGCCGGCATCGACCAGGTGTTGCAATGGAATGTCCTCACGCGCGAACGCTTCCTGGCGCTGTGGATCGTGCTGTTCGCCATAGCCGGGCTTTACTTGCTGGGTTATGTGCGGCTCGAGGGAGTCTCCAAAGACGAGCCGCTGGGCCTGTGGCGGCTCATGATTGGTATCGCTTTCTTGGCATTTGCCATCAGCCTGGTTCCCGGAATGTTCGGCGCCAGACTGGGCGAGTTGGACGCCTACGTGCCTGTGGCTTCAGCCTCACCCGGGTTCAACGGGACGGATGGAGGAGAGGCCTCGCTTGCCTGGATGAAGAACCAGTTCCCGCAAGCCATCGAGAAAGCGCGGCGCGAGCGCAAGCTGGTGTTCGTCAATTTCACGGGCTATGCGTGCACGAACTGCCACTGGATGAAGGCCAACATGTTCACACGGCCCGAAATCCGCTCCGCCATGCAGGGGTTTGTGCTGGTTGATCTTTACACTGATGGAACCGATGAGGCTTCGCGCGTCAACCAGGAATTCGAAGAAAAGACGTTCGGCACCATAGCCATCCCGTACTACGCGCTTTTCGACGCGGATGGCAAGGTGCTGGCAAGCTTTCCCGGCTTGACCCGCAACCCCCAGGAGTTTCTCTCTTTCCTCAATACGCGGGACACCGTGAAGACCGCGCAAACCTCCTCCCGCGCATCGAGCTAAGCCCTGGGGGCGAACCCGGGGGAGGGCGACGCTTGTAAATCGTTTCACGGTTAGCCCCCTTTTTTGCAATATTTGAGCGCTTACCTGCATTATTCAATGCTGGCTTTTTTTTGCCGGTCAGCGCATAATACGGCGGGCCCAAAATGGATAAAGGAGAATTGAGCACTGGAGTCGCGCCATCCCTGATCGAGTGTGTTCCGGCTTGCCAGTGGTGCTTCAATAAAGCCCGCCGCTTCCACTACGTCAGCGGTGAGCCGGCCTTTTTCCGACGTCAGCCGGAGGAATTGCTGCACCGGCATCTCTCGATGATCGATGACCCAAAGGGAAGTTGGGCCGAGCGGCTCGACCGGATCTTCTCGGGCAAGACGCCGTATGGCACGCCCGGGCCAATTTCAGAACAGGGTTACAAAACCGTGCACATCCCCATACACGCGACCGACGGGAGCGTCGTGTATGCGGCCGGATTTGCCTACCATGCAGGCGATCCGATTCCGGCGGTTCGGGAACTGGAGCTCGCGGCGCTGGCGATACTACAGGTGTTGCGAAGCGAGCGTGCACGCAGGAATCGTTTCCTTCACGACGTAGTAGCCCCATGCCTGAGTGGCGCCGGACTACAGCTCGAGCTGCTGAGACTGGATAGCCAAGCACAGCGCGTCGAGCTGCCGGACCGAGCCGGCGAGATCCAGCGGTCGCTCGATGAGGCGCTGAGGCAACTCAGAACGTTCGGTTCCGGAGAGGACGCCGAGAGCGCGTGAGCCAGGCGTAAGCGGCAATGCGCTGACGGGATCACGCGCTGGCTAGGGTTTCCAGACGCTGGACCGGGCGCGCGTCCGGCCGTTATACTGAAACCTCACAAATTGGCCGCATGCAGAGTCCGTGGGGAGAAATCGACGTTGCTGACGCGCATGTGCATTTCTTCTCTCGCGGTTTTTTCGAGGCGCTCGCGGCGCAGAAGGCAGCACAGGTGCGGGCCGCAGGGAAAGGCGAGACAGCGGAGAGCATAGCCGCCATTCTTGGCTGGCAGGCTCCGCCCGTGGAGCCCGAGGCGCTGGCGGCCGTCTGGGTCAAGGAATTGGACCGCCGCGGCGTGCGGCGCGCGGCGCTGATTGCCAGCGTTCCGTGTGACGAGCATTCGGTGGCGGCAGCCGTGCGCGCTCATCCCGATCGGTTCTTTGGCTACTTCATGGTGAACCCCGTGGCTCCGGACACGGCCGAAAGGGTTCGCAGCGCGCTGGCCAGCGGGCATCTTCACTGCATCTGCCTGTTCCCGGCCATGCACCGATTTTCCATCCAGGATGAACGCGTCCGGGGCGTGCTGGAAATCGCCGCCTCACACCCGGGAACACTGGTGTTTGTGCACTGCGGCGTCCTCACGGTGGGCGTGCGAGCCAAACTGGGGCTGCCGTCGCCTTTCGACATGCGGTTTTCCAACCCGATCGACCTGCACGCGGTGGCACTGGCCTTCCCGAAGCTTCGCTTCGTTATGCCGCACTTCGGCGCGGGCTATTTCCGCGAAGCTCTGATGGTATGCGATCTATGCCCCAACGTTTATCTGGATACCTCCAGCAGCAATAGCTGGACACGCTATCAAACCGAGCCCATGGATCTGATACAGGTGTTCCGGCGGGCCCTGGATGTCGTGGGGCCGGAACGGCTGCTGTTCGGCTCGGATTCCTCGTTCTTTCCGCGCGGCTGGCACGGCGCGATTTTCGAAGCGCAGGCGCAGGCTCTGTCCCAGATCGGGATTTCGAGCGCCGATGCCTCCAACATCTTTGGCGCGAACCTCCAAAAGCTCTTTGGTGCGTGAGACTTTCTTGCCCTAGCGCACAAAAGCTTGAGAGATGTGTACGAAAACATACACTAAAAGGCTGAAGCAACAATTATTCCGAAGTGGTGTCAAACGGCCGGGCTCTTCGGACGGGCCAGACTGCAAAAGCTAAGAGACATTCGATGCGAGTCATCTTGACATGGACCTGCTCTCAGGAACATGCGGGCGCCGATGTGCGCCTCGCGAGGTTCAAGCGTGTGTTGCGTGCTGCGCAGCGCACGCGAGCGTATCAACCGCTACTGGAGAGCGCCGGACTGGCGACACCCGAAGATCTGGGATCGGTGGATTCGGTGGAACGGACGCTTCAGCGGCTTCCAGCCATCGACCTGTCGGAGTTCCTCGGTTCCCTGGCGGCCTTTGAAAGCCCAGGAGGGGTGCGTTCCACGCCACAGGCCTTCCGGTCACCGTTCGATCACACACCCAAGACTGCCATCCTGATGCCTGGCTTCCAGCAGACCTCCGCAGTGCGAACCATGGCGCATAACTGGACTAAGGCTCTGAAGCGTTTTGGAGCGAGCGCGTTAGCCGCCCCCGTCTCCGTACTGCGCGAAATGGCGACAGCAATGGAATACGGCCAGCAGGAGATCCATGCGCCGCAACATTTTGTGGTCTCGTTTACGGGCGACGATCACGGTGAGTTAGGAGAAGAAGACCGGGAGCAGTTTTGGCGCGTCTTTCGGGTACCGGTATTCGAGCAGCGGGTGGGATTCGACGGACGGGTAGTCGCTTATGAATGCGAAGCGCACGATGGCCTGCATATCACGCTGGAAAGCGTGGCGTTTGAAGAGACGGCTGCATCGGAGCTGCTGGTGACTTCGCTTACGGATTTGCGCTATCCGACGCTGCGCGTGGGCACGCGCATGACCCGCTCCATCGAGCATGATTGTTGCGGCTGCGGAAATGCGACCGCCAGATTGGTTGCGGCAAAACCGCGCCCGGGCACACTCCCGCTTGCCGCGGCTGTGGCTTTCTGAGGCGCGGGCGACGATCCGGGGCGCGTGCCCGAACCCTGTGCTCCTATCCACGACCGGTGCGGGCCGATGCAACCCTCGCGACCTCACGGCATCCACGCGTAACCACCGTAACGATCAGCGCCGAGCGGTACGTATTTAGCTTTTCGATTTGTGGGTTTACCGTGCGCAAAAGAGCATCGATCACGCGCGTGCGGCGATCGAGAAACTGCACGATGGCCTGCTGTTCCTCGAGCGGCGGTAATGGAATCGCAAAATCGCCATAGCGATCGGCACTGAGGTTCGCGATGGTGGATTGCACCGTGCTGAGCCGGACCTCGTGCTGGAACGCCCGGCTCTGCGTGTAGTAGTACAGGTAATCGGGCAGGATCTGGCGGCGGTCGGGGCGCAAGCGCACCAGATAACTGGCGAAACACGCACGACCCCATCGCTCGCGATAAAGGAAGGCCTTACCGACCGTCGCGCCGCTTCGCGCCAGCAGAACATCGCCATCCTGCAACAGATACGGTGCTGCCAGGCGCTCGGACAGCGATTGAAATGTATCGTCGCGCAGCGTGCCGTCTTCCTTCAGATCGGTGATGCGGATATAGCGCGGATAATTGCGATCACTACTCGCGGCCGGCTCGTTGGTTCCATAGAGGAACGCGCCGGAGCGGATGAACTTGAACCGTGTGACTCGCCAGTGCGATGGAATCTCACCGAGCCATGGCACGCCCGATGGCTTTTGTGGGATACGAGGATCGAGACCCGCAACGGTCGCCTGGCTGATCCACGCGCCTCTCTTTTCCCGAAGCACCTGGAGCAGGCGCTCTTTTTTCCTCACAAGGCGATCCAGGAGGGCGATCTTGCGCTCGAGAAACTCTGTAATCTGTCTCTGTTCGGCGAGATCGGGCACGCGCACGATTTCCGAAAGATACGCGCCACTGTCGAGATTCTGAATGCCAATGCTCTGTTTGATGGACCGGCAATTGACGCGCAGCCGGTAAAGCGCCGCGTGCAGATAACACAAATAGTGGGCCTCGAAGCCGGGCGCCACGGGCATGCGGGCAATGAAATTGGAGCAAACGGCTGGCCCATCAGCGTCATACTGCACCACAGCGCCGACAGGCTGCCCGTCTCCTCCGCCCGATTTTTCAAGCAGCAGATCGCCGCGCTGCAGCATGCGGCCGCGCCGGTGCGACTCCGGCACGAATCGACGGGTAGGGTTGCCGAGGTCGGCGCGCAAATGCAGCCGGTCGAAATCGGCGACGCGCACGCAGACAATGTCATCCGGCCCCCCGCGCGGCTCCTCACCCCACGTGCCGTTCTGGCAGGCAGTGACCGTTTGCTTCAGCCGCACGGTGCGCCAGTTCGCGGGTGCGTGGATAAACAGATCGTTCATACGGACCTGAGTTGCTGCAGAAGCAATTGCGTGTCTTGTTCCAGATCGCGGATCTCGCGATCGATCTCCGCCAGAGGACGCACCGGCTCGGGCTCGTAGAAAAATCGCGCGAACGGAATCGCGTAACCGATGCGGGCTTCGGCGGGAGTGAACCAGGCGCCTGGCGCGTGCGGCAGCACTTCGCGATCGAACCACGCCTGCAAATCTTGGTCGAGAGGGACGTCGTCGTGGTCGCGAAGCGCGGGATCAGGTTGCGCGTGTCCCTTGGCGTCACGATAGGTCGCGGCGCTGTCGTCCTGCTCGGAGAGCGCCTCGCGGATTCGGCGGGCCAGGATGCGGCCGGGCTTCAAACCCGCGCTCCTGAATACCTCGGCCAGCGCGGCATCGAATGCCGATTGGTCGCGGTACACGATATTGCGATCCATGCGCTCCAGCGCTTCGCGCACCGCGGGCTCAAACTTGTCCAGGGTGGCGCGCAGGCGTTCGGGCGTGGCCTGAAACTTCAAGCGCAACGGGCGCTCGATCGTGATACGCCGGTAGCCGAAATCTTCGTTGCGCAGAACCTTTGAATATGGGCCATCGCAAAACGCGCGGTGAATGGCACAGATTTCGGCGATCCGCGCGGGCGAGATCTCGTTGCGTTTAGCGCCAAGCGACCGGCGCATCCTTTCGGCAAAATCGACCGCATGGATCAACTGCGCCTTGCCCTTGCGCGCCGCCGTCTTGTGGTTGGTGAGCAGCCAGATATACGTGGCAAGGCCGGTGTTGTAAAAAAGCTGATCGGGCAATGCGACGACGGCCTCCAGCCAGTCGTTCTCGAAGATCCAACGGCGAATTTCGCTCTCACCCGACCCGGCATCGCCGGCGAAAAGCGGCGAGCCATTGAACACCACAGCAAGCCGCGTGCCTTCCGGCTTCATTTTAGAAAGCATGTGCTGCAGGAACAGCAGCGAGCCGTCGGTGACGCGGGGGAGCCCGGCGCCAAATCTGCCGGCGAAGCCCAGCCGCTCGTGCTCATAGCGAATCCACCGCTCGGCTTTCTTCCATTCGACCCCGAACGGCGGGTTCGAGAGCATGAAATCGAAGCGGCGCCCGGCGAATCGGTCATCGAGAAAACTGTTGCCGAGATCGATATTGCGGGTATCGTGACCGCGCAGGAGCGCATCGGCCTTACAGATGGCGTACGACTCCGGGTTCAGCTCCTGGCCGTAGATCTCGAGGCGGGCTGAGGAATCCTGCGCGCGCAAGTGCTCTTCGGCGGCAGACAACATGCCGCCAGTGCCGCAGGCCGGATCGTACAACGTCTTCCCGTCGCCGGAATCGTCCCCGAAGACCAACCGCACCATGAGCTGAACGACCTCGCGCGGCGTGAAATGCTCGCCCGCGGTTTCACCGGATTGTTCCGAAAACCTGCGGATGAGCTCCTCGAAGATGTAGCCCATCTCATGGTTCGAGACCGATTCCGGGCCAAGGTCGATTTCGGAAAAGCGCTCGATGAGCAGTGAGAGCAGACCGGCCCGCTTCAGCCTCTTGAGCTGTTCGGTAAACAGGAAGCACTCAAAAATGTTGCGAACGTCCGGGGCAAGCTCGGCGAGGTAGCGCGGCAAACGGTCCGGCTGTCTCGCCAGACCACGAAAATCGAGACTGCTTGCATTCGGCTGCCCGCTGAGGCGGCGCAAGACCGTGAATGGCAGAATGACCTTGCCGTACTCGGACTGCTTATAATCGCCGCGCAGTAAATCGGCGAGCCCCCAGATGAAGCTAACCTTCTCCTGAAAACGGTTCACCTCGAACTGTTCTACAGGAGAGTGCGAAGGAGCGCAACCGGAGCCTGCCTATTTGCCGCCGACCTTGCTCAAGATCCGGTCTTTGATCCAGTGCTCGTCCCACCATTCGATGGGATTCACCTGCACGCCATCCACCTGCATGCTGAAGTGCAGGTGATCGCCGCCGGCCAAGCCAGTTGAGCCGCTACGGCCGAGCGACTGCCCCTTCTTCACCATGTCGCCGGCCTTCACGGCGAACTCGCTCAAGTGGCCGTAGATCGATTGCAGCCCGTAACCGTGATCGACAACGACACAGTTGCCGTAGATGCCGAGTTTCTCAGCCCAGACGACGCGTCCGTCATTGGCCGCGGGCACTGGTATGTGCTGGGTCACGGCGAGATCGAAGCCGAGATGCACCTGCTCGTCGACCTTCTTGCCTTTGTAGATGTAGCTGCGCTTATCGGCAAACGCCGATTCGACGGTCGCGTTGGTCAGGGGCAGGAACGGCCCGGACCAGAGGAAATGATCCGCGGTCTTGAGCCGCAGGTCGGCCAGTGTCTGATTGTCCTGGCGGCGCATCTCGCCGTTGATCTTCAGAAAGCGCGACAGCAGGTCGCCACTGCCGCCCGGATCGATCTGGTTCACCACTTTATCGAGAAAGGCGTCGTCGATGACGAGATCGCGCGAGCGGAATTTCTTCGGAAACACCTTGTACCAGAACCGAGCCGTGGCTTCGGCGCCTGCTGGATTGCGCGCGTACGCGATCGGGACAACATCGTTCGCCAGGTCCCAGGGATACGCGAACAGCGAGAATCGCTGGCCCGGCTGCGAAGGATGCGGGAAGCTGCGAAACGAATACTTACTCACGCGCACGCCTGAATCCGTAACGTACCCCGAAGGCGTGAACACTACCAGTTCGGAGCCTCCCTGGTTGATGTAGTGCTGCGCGCCATCCGCCGTAATGCGCGGCGGCTGTGTGATGATCTGCACGTCGGTTTCGATCGAATCGGTACGTCCCCGCAAGTCGTTGGACTCCGCCTCGATAATCAGACGGGCCTTACCATCGTGGAGCGCGGGCGCCTGCTGTTTCCCGGCTTGGAACTTCTTCACCTGCGGCGGCGTGTGCCGGCGACAGAACATCAGCCGGTGCGCCTCTTCCTGTGTTTCGAAAACCACGTAACGCGATCCGTTCTGCTCGATGATGCCCGTGATGCGCCGCACGCCGTGCGGATTATCGATGTGCACCTCGATCGGCGTTACGGCGCCAATGGCGGCGACCGGCGGATCGAGCTTGATCACCGTGCCGTTCGACAGCAGAAACAGCGACACCGGCAGGGCAATCACCAGCAGAATGATGACAACAAGCAGTAGTCTCACTTTTTAGTCCAGGTGTCGATCCAGTCGATGAAGTTCTTGTACCAGAAAAGGCTGTCCTGAGGTTTCAAAATCCAGTGTCCCTCGTCGGGGAACACAATGAGCCGGGACGGAACCTTTTGCAATTGTAAAGCAGTGAATAGTTGGAGGCCCTGTCCGTAGGGCACGCGGAAATCCAGCTCACCGTGGATGACGAGTGTCGGCGTGTGGAACTCTTTCACGAATAGGCTAGGCGACCAGCGCTGGTACATCTCGGGATTCTCCCACGGCAGGCCGCCGAATTCCCAAATGGGAAACCACAGCTCTTCGGTTTCGGTCGATTCCGTGCGCAGATCGTAAACGCCGGCGTGGGAAACGAGCGCTTTGAAGCGCTGCGTGTGGCCCAGGATCCAGTCGATCATGTAACCGCCGTACGAACCGCCGGCAGCGGCCATGCGGTTGCTGTCCACGTAAGGAAGCTTGGCCACGTAGTCGGTCGCGGCCATGATGTCATCGTAAGCGCGGCCGCCCCAATCGCCATTGATGTCGTCGATGAATTTCTGGCCGTAGCCCGTCGAGCCGCGCGGATTGGGCATGGCGACCACGTAGCCGGCGGCGGCCAAGACCTGCGCGTTCCACCGGTAGCTCCACTCTTCGCCCCAATGTCCTTGCGGCCCGCCGTGGATCAGCATGAGCGCGGGGTATTTGCGATTCGGCTGGAAATCGGGCGGCTTCACGAGGAACCCCTGCACGCGCGCGTTCTCCGCTCCATCCACCCAGAATTCCTCGAGCGGCGTGAGCTGGTGGGTGTTCAAAACGCCATCGTTCAAATGCGTGAGCGCCGTCTCGGTGCCTCCGTCCGATGCCGCGCGAAAGATCTCGGCCGGACTGGAACCGCTCTGACGGGTGTAGACCATCGCTTTGCCATCGGGCGTGACCTGGACGTCATCCAGGGAACTGTCGCCGCTCAGCGCAACGCGCGTTGCACCGCCCGTCACGGCAATGAATTGGATCGACTGCCGGCCGCGGTCCTGCGCGGTGAAGAACAGGTGCGTCGAATCGGGCCACCAGGCGAAGCTCTCCACCCAGCGGTCGAGCGATTCAGTGAGATTGGTGAGCTTGCCGGTAGCCCGCTCGAGCACCATAAGGCGCCAGCGGTCGCTTTCATAACCGGGGCGGGCCTGCGCGCGAAACGCAAGATATTTGCCGTCCGGAGAATATTGCGGTGAACTGTCGGCCGCCGGGTTGACCGTGATTTTCTTCGGCTGGCCGCCCGCAATCGGAGCTACGTAGAGGTCGGTATTAGTGCTGATGGCCGGCACATCGTCGGCAGTCATGGCGTAACAGACTTCCGTTCCATCGGGCGACACGGCGTAGTCTTCCGGACCGCCGAGCGAAAACGGCGGCACATCGCGCGTGCCCGGCGTCAAATCTTTGGCCGCACCGCCAGAAACCGGGACCACCAGGAGATGGCTGCGCCGCGGGCCTTGCCACGTGGTCCAATGCCGGTAAAGCAGCGTGTTGATAACCCGCGCTTTGACCTTATTGTTCTTCTCGGCATCGAGCTTTTGCTGGTTGCAGGCATCGTCGGCGCCGCATTCCGGATAGACGTTGCTGGTGAAAACCAGGTTCTTGCCATCGAGCAAGTAAAGCACGCCGCCGGCTTCGGTAGAAAGATTCGTGATCTGCTTCGCATTCGCGCCGTCCGCATCCATCATCCAGATCTGAGAAGAGCCGCTGCGGTCGGAAACGAATGCGATCTTCTTGGAGTCGGGCGACCAGCGCGGGCGCTCCGCCGCATCCGCAATCTTGCGCGGCGCACCGCCATTCAGCGGAACGACATAAATCTGCTTCGGCTTGGTATTGTTTGCGACGTCGATGGTCTGCGCCGTGAATGCCACCCAATGGCCATCCGGCGATAGTTGCGGATCGCTGATGCGTGCGAGCTGCATCATCGCCTGAGCATCGAATGGCCGTTTTTGAGCGCAAAGTGGGAACGTCAGAAGCACCGGCAGGAGTGCCCGTGCTACCCGGATCTGCATATGACACCGATTGTAACGCGGCATGCTAGCATGGAATTCATTCCCTCTGCTGCACAATAAGGATGAAAGTTGATTCGGGCGGTCAAAGGAACCAGGGATTTATTACCTCCGGCCACGGCGG
>JBGPKX010000118.1:0-15121 GCA_041486185.1 Bryobacteraceae bacterium
GTCATTTCGGGAGAAGACTACGTGCATTTCGTGCGCGCCCGCATCCTCGATCCGCTGGGCATGAAAGACACCTTCTTTTTCCCGCCGCGAGAAAAGCAGGACCGCATCGCGCTGGTCTACAAACACGCGGATGGCAAGCTGATGCGCGCCGGCGATGAGATCCTGGCAGGTGACGCCGCCAAATATCGCCAGGGAGCGAAGTACCCTGCGCCGGAGTTTGGGCTCTATTCGACGGCCGGCGATCTGGTGAGGTTCTACCAGATGCTGCTCAATGGCGGCGAGATCAATGGCAAGCGGTATCTCTCGCGGCAAGCCGTCGAGACGATGACGCGCGTGTTCACGCCCAACGTGATTCCCTCCGGCTGGCTGGGCGGCACGGGCTACGGTTTGACATTTGAGATCGTGAATCAGCCCGAAGGCACTCTGTTGCTGCACTCGCCGGGCACCTTCGGCCATGGCGGCGCGTTCGGCACCGAAGGCTGGATCGACCCGAAGAACGATCTGATCCGCGTCATGCTGGTACAGGTTTCGGACAGTTCGGGCGGCGCACCGCGTTCCGTCGTGATGCAGATCGGCGAGGCGGCGGTTCAGTAGCGGGCTTGAGAGGCTCGGGCGGCGATCCGGCTAGACCGTGTGTTCCGCGCTTTCTTGCGCGGCGATGGCAGCTTCCAGGTCGGCCATCTCGATGTCCAGGACTTTCCTCTCCAGCGCCCAACCGAGATTTGGATTGCCCGTCTCCTCGCGGCGGCGGTCAATCAACACAAGTACGGCTTCGTGTCGCAAGAGTCGAGTAAACAGGCGATCGGACATGATAGCTACACTTTCTATTCGAAGTCAGTGTTCCGAGCACTTCATTGACCAGATTCCTGGCCGCTCGAAACCTCATGCCTCCATAAAGATACGGATCGTCAATTGCCGTGGGACTCCTGCAATTCGAGACCTAGAGAAAGGATTTGGGAATAAATTCGATTCCCTCCTTTTCCTTTCTCGATCGAAATCGTCGGGACTTCACCTGAACCTCATACCGAATTTCGCTCAAGCTGGCCGATAGTCAGTCGTAATTCGGATAGGCGGCTGGTGTTGCTACGCCACCGAACCTTCGCCGCCATCCACGCGGATCGTATTTCCCGTCATCCAGTAGGTGTTCGCATCGCACAGTACGCCGATGCACTTGGCCACGTCTTCCGGCGTCGTGAGCCGGCCATGCGGGTTTCTGGCCCTGGCAAATTCAAGCAGCTTTTCATGCCCCGGAATCTTGCGCAGCGCCGGCGTATCGGTCACGCCGGCCATGATAGCGTTGGCCGTAATGTGATGCGGCGCGAGTTCCAACGCCAGTTGCCGGATGTGCGCTTCGAGGATCGCCTTGGCGGCGCATACCGGCCCGTACTGCGGTATGGCTTTGCCGCCGCCTTCGCTGGTCATGGCATAGATGCGGCCTCCAGCGCGCATCAGTTGGCTGGCGATGAGATCGCGCACCCAGTAAACCAGGCTGTGTCCCATCACGTCGCTGGTCATTTCGATCTGCCGCTGCGAGGCTGTCTCGCCCGCGCCCACCAGCGGTTTCAAAGCACCGAACGCCAGGGAGTGCAGCAGAACACGCAGCGTGCCCGGAGTTTTTTCAAACACGCCGCGCGCGTGCGTGATCACCTCGCCGCGCTTTTCTTCGTCGGCGGCGTTCATGTTAAAGAATACGGCCTCACGACCGTGCGCGCGAATCTTCTCCTGCACGTCATGCGCGTGTGGCAGCGTCTCGCGTCGGTCGAGATGTACCCCGAAAATATGCATGCCGCGCGACGCCAGTTCCACCGCCGTCGCCTCGCCAAAACCGCTGCTCGCGCCCAGTATGAGGGCCCACTGTTGTTCGCTCATGTTGTGATGGGTGTAACCGTGATCTCTCTCTGCCCTCCGTCGCCCGCCTCGATACGGATCTCGATCCGCTCGGCTGGCATGAGCCGCGGAAACTTCTCTCCCCACTCGACCAGCACGACGGCATCTTTTTCAAACAGCTCGTCGAGCCCCAGTCTGGCCGCTTCATCCGCGCGCTCCAGGCGATACAAATCGATATGATAAACCTTCGACCGCACGCCGCTCGCTCTTGCATCCGCAAGCGGATATTCGTGGATCAGCGTGAAGGTCGGGCTCGAAACCTCTTCGGGCTCCGCCGCGCCCAACCCTTTCACGATTCCTTTGGCGAGCGTGGTCTTACCCGCTCCCAGATTGCCGATGAGCAAAACCGCCGCGCGCCGCGGAAGTCCCTCCGCCAGTTTTTGGCCCAGCGCGATGGTTTCATCTTCAGACGCGGTCCGGAAGGTGGGCACACAGCTCCATGGCCGCCGGCAGGTATCGCAGCAGGTCGGTCGCCATCAGACATTTGTCGCCAAGCTCCGCGGCGCCGATCTCGCCCGAGAGCCCGTGCGAATAAATCGCCGCGGCGATCGCCTGCTCCGGATCGCGCGGGAACTGCGCCAGAAATCCGGCGATCAGGCCCGTGAGGATGTCGCCCGTCCCGCCCTTGGCCATCGCCGGCGAGCCGGTGGGATTGATCCAGACGCGCCCGTCGGGAAACGCCAGCAGCGTGCGAAAGCCCTTGAGCACGAGATACACGCGCTGCTCCATCGCGAAGGCGCGCGCTGTCGCCACGCGGTCCTCCTCAACTTCATCCGTGGTTTTCTTCACGAGACGCGCCATCTCGCCGGGATGCGGCGTAAGCACGCGTAGCCGGCCGCCACTACTCCACTCCGAGCCGGCCAGCGCATTGAGCCCGTCCGCGTCCACCACCATGGGTTGCGCGAACTCCGCAAACGCGCGCCGCACCACCGCGACCGTCTCGGGATCGGTCGTCAGGCCCGGCCCGATGGCCAGTACCGTCTTGTTTCGGGCAATTTCCGGCAGCGCCCCGAATTCAAAGGCGCGCATGGATATCGCGCCTGCAGCGGTTTCCGGCAGCGGATCGGTCATCAGCTCCGGCGCGTGTGAGGCAATCACCGGCAGCGCCCGCTCGGTGGATGCCACCGTAACAAGGCCTGCGCCGGCGCGCAACGCCGCCATCCCCGCCATGGCCGCCGCACCTGTCTTGCCCCGCGACCCCGCGACTACCAGCACGTGCCCGAAACTGCCCTTGTGCGACGCGCGCGGCCGCGGCGCGAACAGATGGCGAAACTGCGCCGGCTCCACCAGCGATAGGAAAATGCTCTCGTCGTTCTCGAACAGCTCGGGCGGGCTCCCAATGGCGCGCACAAGCAGCTCGCCCACCTGTTCGCAGTTCGGTGCCAGCACCTGTCCGACTTTCAGCGCGGTGAATGTCACGGTGTAGTCCGCGCGCACCGATTCCCCCAGGCGCCGCCCCGTGTCACTCGCGAGGCCGGAAGGCATGTCCACGGCCACGATCTCGGCCCCGGGAAATCCCGTGCTGACACGGCGAATGGCCTCGAGCATCTCACCCGCCGCCGGGCCGTTCAATCCCGTGCCCAGCAGCGCGTCGATGACGATCGTCACGCCGTCCGCTTCGGCAGGCACTTCGCGCGACACCGGACAGCCGCAGGCCACGAGCTTCCGGTAGTTCTCGGCGGCCTCGCCCTTCATCTGCTCCGGCGATCCCGCCAGCGTCACGTGGAGCCACTGTGGCCGGTGCTGCGTGAACAACTGCCGCGCTACCACCAGGCCATCGCCGCCGTTGTTCCCCTTGCCGCAGAAGACCAGAATGCGCTGATCGCCCAGCGGCGAAAATCGCTCCGCCAGAAACTCCACCACGCGGCTCCCGGCATTCTCCATCAACTCCGCGCCCGGAATGCCCATCGCGATCGTGCGCCGGTCCACTTCGCGCATCTGCGCCGCCGTCAGGACTTTCATGAGGATTACACGCCGCGCGCCAGCAGCAGGGTCATGTCGTCGAACAGCTCCGAAGTCCCGGTCCACTGCTCGACCGTCTCCATCACGCGCGCAATGATCTCCTTCGATTCTCGCTGTCCGTACCGCACCAGCAAATCGATCAGCCGCTCTTCGCCGAAAGCCTCGCCGTACTCGTTCTCCGGTTCCACAATGCCGTCCGTGAAAGCCACCAGAAGGTCGCCACGCCGTAATTGAACGCTCCTCTCTTCATATGCCGCGAACGGAAACGCGCCCACCACCGTGCCCGTCACTTCCAGCCGCTGGGCATCGCCGTCGCGCATCAGAATCGGCGGCAGATGTCCCGCATTGGTGTAAGTAAGCAACCGGCTTTCGTCGTCATACAGGCCGAAGTAAAACGTAGCGTATTTCTCCGCCGACGTATTGGCGTACACCTGCTTGTTCAATTCCGAAACCAGATCGGATGCCGAGAATCGCGCGTGCGCGCCGCCATTACCCCCGCCGTGCGCGGCCGCCGCATGCGCCGGAATCCCCGCCGTCAACTGCGTCCGCATGATGGACTGCAAAGCCGCCATCAGCAGCGCCGCCGAAATGCCCTTGCCCGCTACGTCGCCGATCGCCAGCGCCACGTTTGCGTCCCGAAGCCTCACAAAGTCGTAATAGTCGCCCGAGACCATGCGCGCCGGGTGGCAAACGCCCGCCAGTTCCAGTGTCTTCATCTCCGGAGCGCTGCGCGGAAACAACTGGCTCTGCACCTCGCGCGCGATGGCAATCTCGGATTTCAGCCGCTCCTGCTCCTTTTCGATCACGATCAGCCGCTCGAGATTCTCGGTCATGCCGTTGAACGAGCGCGCCAGCTCTGCAAGCTGATCGTTGCCTTCTACCGCGATGCGGTGCGAGAAGTCTCCCTCTTTCACGTGCCGCGTCCCCTCATACAGATTGTGCACGGCACCTGTAATGGTGCGCGTCATCGAGAACCCGAGAATGAACGAGACCAGTTCGACCAGCAGGAGCACCGCCGCCACGAGCAGGAATGACGCCAGCACGCCCTGCGCGTAATTCACCTGGGAGAACACCGTGCCCAGTACCACCGATGGCCGCGTGTGGACAATAAGGCCCCCGTCCCCTTGCCGGTCCGGAGCGCCCCAGTATTGGAGAGGCATCGGCATGATCCAGGAGACGTCCACATCCAGACGAAACGCAGCCGCCGGAAGGCGTCCTCCCCGCTGGCTCTTCGGCGCCTGCGGATCGCTCGTGCTCTTTGGACGAACATTCAGCGATCCCAGAAAAACTTCGCCGATGCCCGGCACCAGATCCGCCAGCAAGCCCGAAGTGAGCGGAGCCACCAGCGTCACCTCCGTGTCCCCTTGCGTCACATGAGCCCAGCTACACAACTGGCCATCCTTTGTGATGAGCCCGCTGGCATCCTTCCAGCCCGCGGGCGGTGGCGCCAGCGCCGAAGTCTCCGGGTGGCGGTAAGTCTCTTCACCGCGGACCAGCAGCTCGACCCTAGGAAACCGGCTGCGAATGTAAGGAGCTACCTCGCGGACCGCGTTCTGGCGTTTTGCCGCCGGCGTCTCGGCCAGCATTCTGGCCACCCCGTTCAGCGCGGCCATCCGGCGTTCGAGCTCCGAACTGACCAGGTAGACGGCCGTCTGTCCCGCCAGAACGTAGCCGCCTATGGCCACCAGGATCACGATCAGCACGATCGGCACGAACGCGATGAAAAGGTACGCGACAATCAGTCGGTTGCGCAGCCGCCAGATCACGCGCCTGATGTTGCGCCGTACCAGTTGCAGCGCGTAAAGCGCGCCCGTTACGTACAGCGCAATCGACACCAGTAGCTTGAAACCTGCGCCTGGCGCCAGATACGACAGCGCGGTGTCGATAGCCAGCAGGACGAAGAACGCGATTCCCAGACGCCCAAGCTTTTGTGTTAGATTTTTCAGCCGCGGCGGCACGCTTCAGGATATCAATGGAATAGGCATCCACGCCGGTCGCACTGCCGGTGGAATTGCGTTTGCCGGCAACCGGCAGGATTGACGGACCTCCTCAAAACATCCCCTCCGGCGCCTGCGGGTCGCGTGACTTGGCGATGGCCGGCGTCTCCGGCGTCTCTGGCGTAATGTGGTATTGGATCAGTCCCTCGGTCAGAATCTTGAAAGCGCTCTCCGGATCGTCGGCGTACTGGAACAGCTCCAGGTCTTCCGGCGCGATCATGCCGTGTTTGATGAGCGCATCGAAGTTGACGACCTCCTTCCAGAACTCCGAGCCGTATAACACAATGAGAATCTTCTTGGCGAGCTTTTTGGTCTGGGCAAGCGTGAGGATCTCCATCAGCTCGTCCAAGGTCCCAAACCCGCCCGGAAACACCACCAGCGCTTTCGACAGGTACGCAAACCAGAATTTGCGCATGAAAAAGTAGTGGAATTCGAAGCTCAGCTCCGGGCTGATATAGGGATTCGGCAGTTGCTCGAAGGGCAGCCCGATGTTCAGGCCGATCGTCTTTCCGCCGGCTTCGTCTGCGCCCCGGTTGGCGGCCTCCATGATGCCCGGCCCGCCGCCGGAACAAACCACGAAGCGGTAGGTGTGGTTAGCGAACTGGTTCGACCACTCCGTCATCAGGCGCGCCAGCGTTCGGGCATCGCGATAATACTGTGCCAGCGGCCCCTCTTCCGCCAAGCGCGCGGACCCGAAAAATACAATGGTGTCCCGTATGCGCTGGTGACGGAAATGCCCCAGCGGCTCGAGATATTCCGAGAGAATCCTCAAGATGCGCGCATCCGGGCTGTTGAGGAAGGCTTCATTTTTGTAGGCCACGGGCCGGCGGTGATTGGTTCCTGTGTCGTTCATTTCTTTTCCAGTGCTTCCACTTTCTTTTTCAGTTCGCGCACCAGCTTGAACAGCTCGGGCAGCTTGGGAAATGCCGTGATGGCGCGCAGCCACGCATTGGCCGCGAATGCCGGCGAGCCCGAAATGCGCGCTCCCGCCTCCACATCGCCGCCCACGCCGCTTTGCGCGTACACCACGGCGTTGTCGTGAATCGTCAGGTGACCGGAAATCCCCACCTGCCCCGCCAGCAGCACATTGCGCTCCAGGATCGAGCTGCCGGCGAGCCCCGCTTGCGCGCAGATGATATTGTCCTCGCCCACCACGCTCGCGTGCCCCACCTGCACCAGGCTGTCGATCTTGGCGCCGCGTTTCACACGGGTTTCCCCCACCGTCGCGCGGTCGACCGACGTCAGGCTCTGCACCTCCACGTCATCCTCGACCACCGTCCTGCCGGACTGCACGATCTTGTAGTGCGTCCCGTCCGCGCGCTTGGCAAACCCGAAGCCGTCGCCGCCGATCACCACGCCGTTCTGCAGAATCACGCGATTTCCGATCCGGCAGAATTCGCGTACCACGGCATGCGAGTGGGCCACAAAATCATCGCCGATCTCGGCCCCTTCATAGATCACCGCGTGCGCATAGAGAACCGCGCCGCGGCCGATTTTGACTTTCTCGCCCACCACCGCGAAAGGCCCAATGGATGCGCCCTCGCCGATGCACGCCGATGCCGCGACGGAGGCCAGCGGGTGGATCCCCGGCTTGGGTTTGGGCGGCTGGTAGAAGAGTTCAAGCGCCCGCGCGAAATCGAGATACGGATTGCCCGAAACCAGGCTGGCAATCGGCAGATCGTGAAGCGCCTCGGCGGCCAGGATCGCGCTGGCGCGCGTGTGTTTCACCTTGGGGGCGTACTTGGGATTGGCAAGGAACGTCAGCTCCCCGGGGGCCGCGTGCTCCATCCCGGCCACGCCCGTGATCTCGATGCCGCCGTCTCCGACCAATTCACATCCGAGCGCGCTCGCGATATCCCGGAGTTTCATTGCCAGCCTACAGAGTAGGACAGGCATTCCTGCCTGTCCATCGCCCAAGCGTCTGGATGGCCGCTCAATGGCAACCCCGCAGCTGCGTGCCCCTTCAATCTGCGCCCGCTCCCACCCGCGCCTCCAATTCCCCAATGCGCTTCAGCAGCGGCGAGGGCGGCGGATCGAGCGCCGCCGCTTGTCTCAAATATCGCAGCAGATCCTTCGCTGCATCCGCCGGCAACTCCAGCCGCTTCCCGCGATGCAGCACAAACGGCTGGCCGTTCTCGATCACCAGGCAGCCCATCTTTCCAATGCCGTCGTACACGCGCGAAAGTCCGATGTCGATCAAAATCACGTTGCCGCCGAATCGCGGCGTAATGGCTGCGTCCGCGTACGTGTGGCCGATTACGACGCGCTCCACACCGAAGTTTTTCTGGATTTTTTCGACTAGCGGATCGAGCGAAGAGTCCCCCTGCGCGAGGCCACGGTACCACAATGGGCCCTCGGCGTCGGTTACGATGCCGCCCGTGAGTCTGGCCGGGTCTTTCAATTCGTCGCGCACGCGCTGGTTAATGTCGCGAATCTTTGTGGAGACGTACTTGGCACTGATGCCCGCGTGCACAAACAGGCTGTTGTTGATCTTGACGACGGCATCGTGGCTCAGGATCCATTTGCCGTAACGTCCGCTCGGGCTGAACTGCTGGCGGTGCTCGAAATAACCCAGCGGATGTTGCGCCTCCCAGCTGGCTCGGTCCGCGGGATTTTCTTTGGCGAGCACAGCCTCGCGCGATTTCTCCGAATTTTGATCGCGAAACGCGGCGAATTCGCCCGGCGACGTGTAGCGCAGGTCGCCATAGACGTTCATGGCTTCGTGATTTCCGATGAGCGCGTGCACATAGCCGCCCGCCTCGGCCGCCTGCTTTTCCAGCAGCATCAGCAGATCCATGGCCTTGCGGGAATCGGGTCCCCGATCCAGCACATCGCCGTTCTGCACCAGATGCGTCTTGCCGCCCGCCCAGTTGTTTTGTTGGTCGATGAGGCCGGCTGATTTGAGCACTGCCGCGAACTGGTCGTAATCGCCATGCACATCGCCCACCGCCACGATCCGCTCGACGCCCGACCAGATCCCTGGACCTTGATCCTGTGCGGAGCGGGGACGGCTGTCGCCCGCTGGGCCCTGGCTACTCAGTACCAGAACGGCGATACCTGCGAGCGCGAAGCGTTTCATCGGTTCTCCTCCGGCTTACACCGCAACTCAACGACTTCCGGGTTTTGGTGAATTGCCATTGTAAACCGAACGATCATTCGGCCTACAGGGGGGACTATCGTCCTGGACCCACTTTGTTCCGGATTCAGAACAAAAGCCTTGAATAGCCTTCATAACTCTGGTAAATAATTGAGTAGCGCTTCGGAAAACCGTGATTCTGTTCCAAATACGGAACAGCAGAAATCGGGACTACGAAGCTCTGCACGGCGCCACGGCAGGCTAAACAAGCGAAGTTCTCAAGCCCGCCAGAACGTTCGATGCACTAACTCGGAGGGCAGATGCCGACACGGATTTTGATCGTCTACCGCTTCCCGCTCCTGTATCAGGCGCTGAAAGCACTCATGGAAGGCGAGGGGTTCAGCGTGATGGGACATGAGGACAGTCCCGAAGCGCTGGGTTTCGCTCAGCAGTTTCAGCCCGACATTGTGATCGTGGATTTCTAACTGCCGGACGCCAGCGGTCTCGAATGCGTACGCCAGATTCTGGAGGTCAGCCCCTCAACGCGAATCATCGTGCTCAGTAAACACACCGAAGAGTATCGTGTGCGGGAAGCCTTGGAACTCGGCATTCGTGGCTACGTGCTGAAAACGCGCACCGCCGACGAACTCCTGCGCAGCATCGAAGAGGTGGCCAATGGACGCACTTACTTTTCACCCGAAGTAGCCCATATCGTCGCCGAGTTGGTTCTCGAGCCGTACGCCAGCCGCGGCGTGATCCGCCGCCCCAACCAGTTGACGGATCGCGAACGCCAGGTCGTCACCCTCATCGCCGAAGGCAATTCCACCAAGGAGGTCGCCGCTCGCCTGGGTATCAGCGTGAAGACGGCCGACTGCCACCGCACCCGCATCATGGACAAGCTCAACGTCCACCAGACGGCCAACCTCGTGCGTTACGCCATCCGCCAGGGCTTCATCGAGGCTTAAGGCGAGTGCACCACTTGGGCAGACCTTTTCGTCTGCCCGGGGTGATCTCTTCCTGCAATTTTCTCGGAATTCCGGACGCCGCGCCTGCATTTGCTCGAAATGCCTCGCTGCGCCGGTAGCCCCTGGCCCCCCGTGTTTGGGTGGTCAAGTTATCCAAGCCTAGTACTCCAACTCGCTCCTGCGGCTAGATCTCCAGAGATTGCCTAGCCGCATTTCAAGGATAATCCTAGTGTACCCGCCTTCCGAAGCGTGCCTATAATTTTAAGCAGCAGAGCTGAGAATTACGATGCTTTAGTTCGAAAACTGGGATGAAAACCAAGATTTCCGCAGGATTGCATCCCAGCATCCGATCAGAAGCAACCCCTTTTGGGGCGGGTTCCAGCCAGCGCCACATGCGCCAGAGGTCATTATGAATTTAACGAAAATTCTGGAAGAGTTGCGACGAGAACGCGAACAGATTGATGAAGCCATTCTGAGCCTGGAAAGGCTGGCGGCAGGCGGTGCGCCTCGCCGCGGCCGGCCCCCGGCATGGCTCAAAGCCCAAAAGGCTCGGGCACGCCCGCAAAACGGCGGGAAGGAGTCTTCTGCCTCGAAAACCGCTGCTGGGGACTGATTCCAGGGCAGTTTCAGCTCCCGAACAGCTCTACGTGAGAAGTGGAGACGCGGCGTTCCACGGGGTGCTTCATGAGCGCGATACCTTACTTTTGTCGCAATAAAATCTAGGGTTTACGGACAGTCGTTGGGGGTATAATAATTAAAAGCGCGAGTTTCGCAGCCCTTCGCGCACATTGCCCTATGATGAAGGTCCTCAAGACACTTGCCATCAGCTTCGGCGGCGGCCTGGCCTTGGGCGCCGGCATGCGGCTGGCGCAAGGTTCCAGTAAAGCCCGCTCCGAACGCCGCGTCGATCTCGACCCGCTGCTCACTCGTTTGAAGAGCGTAGAGAGCCGGATCGTCGAAATGGAATCCAGCGAGCGCATGGCGCCGCAGGCTTCCGCAACCATGCCGCCCGTCGTTTCCGAAGAAACGCTGGCGGAGTTTGAATCCCGGCTGGCCGCGCAGTTCACAGATGTAAAGCAATTGCGCGGTGAGATTCGCCACGTGGACCAGCGCTTGGGTGAGCTGGATGTGCAGCTTCCCATTCTGATCCAGTCCACCGTGGATGTGCGCTTCCGCGAGGTCGAGCAGAGGCTGCAGCAGGATTTTGAAGAGGCGCAGAGCCGCTCCATGGCGGCATTCGTGGAAACGCTGCAGAGCAGGGTGGTCGAACGGATCTCCACCCTCGAAACCAACTTGGCCGAACAATCGCAGATCATTGGGAAACTGCGCGACGCGTCGGTTCGCAGCGATGAAAATCTGCAGAAAATGCTGGTCGGCATCGAGCGGCTGGTGGATCAGACCAAAGCGCCGCAGCCCCCGGCGCCGTTGCCGACAACATCGCCTCCACAGCACGCCGCAACCGCTGAAGAGGCGGAGGCCAGGCGTGCCGAATCTTCCGAGACGCCTCAAGCTTCGCCGGCACATGCCCGAGCCGTGCCCCGGGAATACGCGCCGGCGGCTCACCTCATTCCGGTGTCCCGCCGAATAGAGGAGATTCCGCAAGCCGCGGAGCCGGAGCCTGTGCTGATCTCGGACGCCTCGATTTCGGCGGTTTCGGTTGTAGAGGAAATAGCAGGTGTTCCGGTATTAGCGTGCATACCCGAGATTTCGCGTGTCGGCGCCATCGAGGCCGCGCACACCAACGGTGCCTCCTTATCTGAACCGGTTGCCCGACCGGTCGTGCCGGTGGTCGAATTGCCGGCGGATTCCATCGATGGCAGTCAGCCGCCACAGGCCACTGAACCCCCTCTCAAATCGGACGAGTCGTATGAATGGGTTAACCGCATCGGGCTCGAACTGCTCGCGCCGCGACCCCAGCCGCACAGGGGCTGGCGTGTTCCGCTGTCGGTAGGCCTTGTCGCCGGTCTGATCCTGATCGTGGGCCTGCTCTATTCTGGAATCCTGCAGCAGTATTTTGATTCCAGTGCTCATCAGCCGCAGACTTCAACTCTGGCCTCCACGGCGCCGGCCGTGGAGTCTTCCGCACCGGCGCCGCAGAACGCCGATAATCTTCAGGCGCTCGAGCAGCGCGCGTCCTCGAAGCCGGCGGATCCGGCCTCGCTGGTGGACCTGGCGCGCGAGTATCAGCGTCGTAAGGACTGGCGTAAAGCCGAGTCTACCTATCGGTCGGCGCTTGAAACCAGCCCCGGCAATCGCGATGCCGCGCTGGGCCTATCCGATGTGCTTTACCAGGAGCAAAAGTACGAAGAGAGCGCGGCCGTGCTGAATAAACTTTCCTCAGAAAAATCCCGCTGATCGTTCCCCTGCTGCGTCCTCGTAAGTCCTCCCTCCCTAGCCACGCTGCATGGCATTAGCTCGATCGACATTCTGCGGTCATGCAGGGCATCACAACCGTATGCCGGACGGGATCTCAACTTAACGATAGGGAAGTCGCGTGTTGGATTTCCGGCATTGCGCGCCGGCAGAACACGAAACGCAGGCAGCGGAATTTTTTCTTAGGAAACCACTGGCTTTGAAGAGGCACGCGGTAGCGGCAATCTATCGCCGCATTCCGATGTGTGGACTAAACCGAAACCGGAACTTCCGACTTGTCGTTCTCCGCCACGTGCGATTGCAGGGAATAAATCGAATCGAGCACGCGCTCCATCAGCTCGTCGCTTTGCGACACCGTGGTCTTGAGAACTTCGATGGACCGCACCTGATCCGAGAGTTTCTGATCCAGGCCAGACATGGTGTTGGACAACATTTCTTCCATGGTAGTGACCACCTGCGCGAGTGTGGGCAGCTCTTTCAGCTTAGTCTCGTGATGGTCAACGCGCGTCTCTAGACTCGATAGCCGCCCATCGTAGCGCGTCGTGAGAGAGGCGACCGTGGCTTCGAGAGACGCTACCGCCGCAATCGTTTCCGCCGAGTTGCCCGCAGACTTTGCATTTCCAGTTAGGCTGCTGAATCCCGCGGCTTCAAGCGCCGCAAGTCTGGCTTCGAGGTCGCTTACCGATCCTTTCAGCGAACCCGTTTCACCGGAGGGGCCGGCGCCAGCCTTCAACTTCCAGATGGCCGCGCCGATGGAAACGCCGGTAGCCAAAAGAGCGGAGCGTTGTATGAGTTTGAGCAGTCTCGGCATACTAGGGAATCATACTACAGAAAATTCTGAGAAGCCACTAGGGAATATACCTGCTTGTAAGATGTTCTCCTAATTAGCCATCCTAGAGTGTCAACCTTAGTTAATCGGGAGTTAATTTAGGAGATATCGCATTGAATCATGTGCCGCCCCCGGCATCGAGCGCCACCCCGTGGGAACGGCTTTTCATGGAGTGCGACAAGCAGGGGCGTGTCTTGTGGATGAACCAGCGCGCCCGTTCGCGCCTGGGAACTGTGGAGAGCCTCTTCGAGGCGCTTCCCGCGCCCCACTTACCGCAAGCCAGCCAATTGCTTGATGCCAGCCACCCGGGGCGCCGTGAGGCTCTGTTGTCCACCCTTCAATGCGCCGATCGCCCCAGCCGGATACCCGTCCAATTAGTCAGAATTCTCGCGCTTGAGAACCGGGTCGTCCTTTCCGCCGAGGTTCGTGCCAGAGCTTCCGATTCCCTCCCTTCGCAGAACGAAGGCCTTCGCATTCTCCTGACCCTGCAAGGCAAAGCCACGCACAACTACTTCCGCCTTTTGCACGCACACGAATCACTTCGCAGCCGCGGCTCACGCTCGACGGGGGCAGTCGTGTCGGATGCTCTCGAAATCGAACGGACTCGCATTGCCCGCGAGTTGCACTCCGGCGCCGGGCAGATTTTAGCCGGTATCAAGGTAAATCTGGAGTTGATCGCGGTCCGCTTGCCGGATGCGTCGGAAGCCGTGCGCAATGGCCTGGAGCGGATCGGAGCCCTCGCCGATCAAGCGCTCAGCGAGATCCGGTCGGTGTCCCAACGGCTACACCCGCCGGACTGGCGGCGTCTGGACCTTCCGCGCGCCATCGAATGGCTCTGGATTACCACGGGAATTCCCGAAAAATTTCATGCTACACTTGAACTCCACCCAGTGGAATCTGACATTCCTGATTCCGTCCGGTTTACTATTTACCGGGCGGCTCAGGAGGGACTCGCAAACGTGTTGCGCCACGCCGCTGCGACGGACCTGAAGCTGGAATTGGGCCAGCAAGCAGACCAGATCCACCTTGTCCTGGAAGACAACGGGAGCGGCTTTGACACGCATGAATTGATGTACGGCGTACTGACACCGGCGATGCGCGGGATCGGACTCCGGGCCATGCGCGATGAAGTGCTGGCCCTGGGGGGCAGGTTTCATCTCGCCAGCGGTGCGGGGGGTACGAGAATGGAAATCATGCTACCGATTTCGGAAAATCGATGACACAGCAGCAGACCAAACCCATTTCCGTAATTCTGGCCGACGATCATTTAATTGTGCGCGAAGGCTTGGCGGCGTTTTGCGAAGCTCGCCCGGAATTGCACATCGTGGGTCAATGCTCCGATGGTTCGGCGGCCGTCGAGTTGATCAAATCCCTTCAGCCTGATTTTGCGATTATCGATCTTCACATGCCTAAGCTGCACGGGCTGGAAGTGATCCGTAAAGTCCGCGAAGCCAATTGTCCCAGCAAGCTGGTGGTGCTCTCCATCAGCCGGGATGAAAAGATGGTCCTCGAAGCGTTGCGCGCAGGCGCCAATGGCTACTTGCTGAAGGATGGTCCCGCGCGGCACCTGCTCGACGCTATCAGCTATATACAGGACGGGGGCGTTTATATATCGCCCTTGCTGCGCAGAGACCATTTGCTGGAAGCCCCGCGCAAGGCCGCCGCTGAAGATCCATTGGCTTCGCTCAGCCGGCGCGAATTCGAGGTGTTTTCATTTCTGGTGGATGGAATGCGGCCGAAAGATATCGCCAAGCTGCTCGACATCAGCCCCAAGACCGTGGATACCTACCGTTCCAACATCATGCGGAAACTAGGCATCCACGACCTGGTGGGACTGGTGAAATTCGCCATCAACCGTAACCTCACGTCCGCCGTCAGCACCACACCCCCGCCTGCTTCCTAGCCTGGGAGCGTGTTGAAAAACCGTTTCCGAAACAACGTGCTAATCCGCGCGGCTCAGTAACTGCCCTGAATGCAACAAGCGCATTCCGAGCCGCGACCGTAAGGAAACGGTTGCTTCGAGTCTTTCAAC
>JBGPKX010000119.1:0-14995 GCA_041486185.1 Bryobacteraceae bacterium
GGTAAGCCGCGGGTTCAAATTAGAGGACACGCTCGTCGGTTTCTGGGTGCCTTTCGTTTGCGCCGATCTTGGTAACTTCGTCGGCGGCGGGCTATCGAGCTACTTCGTTCACCGCGGCTGGAGCGTGGGCGCGGCGCGGAGGATCATCTTCTTGATCTGCGGCCCGTTCATGCTGCTGATGATTCCGGCGGTTTACACCACGCGGCTCTGGCTGTTGATTGCGGAATTCGGACTGGCCACGCTCGGCTATGCGGCCTGCGCGACTATTTTTCTGACGCTGCCGTCGGATCTGTTCGAGAGCGGCTCGGTGGCGACGGTGAGCGGGCTTTCGGGCATGGTGACGGGTTTCGTGACCATTGCGGCGACGTACACGATCGGCGCGGTGACGGATAAGTACTCCTTTGCGCCGATTCTGCTGGGCGCGAGCGCGGCGCCCGTGCTGGCCGCGATCGCCGTGTTCACGCTGGTGCGCAATACCAGGAACACGGGCAATGGCGTGCTGCTGAGGATCTGAGGCGACCGCTCCGTTGGGGTCGGACGGGCTGCATCTGCCCGTGCAGACGTTTCCGATCCGCGCGCGTGAGCAAGCCGCTAATGCGCGGAAATCCGGTAGAATGTAGCGGTTTACCGAGCTTGGAGGTTCCATTGACTCCCGTTGTTACACGCAATTTCACAACTTCGCAAAAGCTACTGGAACGTGCGCGGCAATCGCTGGCCGGGGGTGTGAGCAGCCCGTTTCGCGCCAGCTTTCCGGTCCCTCTGTATTTCGCCGACGGCCGCGGCGCACGGTTGCGCGATGTGGATGGCAACGAGTACATCGACTACGTGCTGGCGTGGGGGCCAATGATCCTGGGCTACGGGCATCCGGCGCTAGTGGAGGCGCTGCACCGTGCGGCGGAGCGACCACACTCACTCGGCGAGCAGCATGAGTTGGAGATCCGGGTGGCGGAGAAGATCCAGCAGCTTGTGCCTTGCGCCGAGCGGGTGGCGCTTACTTCGAGCGGCAGCGAGGCGGTGCAACTTGCCATGCGGTTAGCTCGCGCGTATACGGGACGCAATCTGATTCTCAAATTCGAAGGGCATTATCACGGCTGGATGGATAGTGCGCTGGTGAGCTACCATTCGGCGTCCGAACAAATGGGGCCGGTGGAGAATCCCAACGTGGTGCTGGGATCTAAGGGGCAGGTGGCGAACGCGGCGGAGAATGTCGTCGTGGCGCCGTGGAACCGGCCGGAGATTCTGGAGCAGGCGTTTGCAACGCATGGCGCGGAAATTGCCGCGGTGATCATGGAGCCGGTGTTGTGCAACAGCGGCTGTTTGATGCCGCACGATGGCTACCTGCAAACCGCACGTGAAATCTGCGGACGTCATGGCGCGCTGCTGATCTTCGATGAAGTGATTACGGGGTTCCGTATGGGCCTCGCGGGCGCGCAGGGGTTCTATGGGGTTACGCCCGATCTGGCGACATTCGGCAAGGCTGTGGCGGGCGGGCTGCCGCTGAGCGTGGTCGCGGGGCGGCGGGAAATCATGGAGCGGATGTTCGGTGGTGGCGTCGCGTTTGGCGGGACGTTCAACGGGAATCCGGTGTCGCTGGCGGCGGCGGATGCGGCCCTCGGCGAGTTAGCGCGCGATGGTGGGGCGTTGCTTGCGCAGGCGAATGAGCGCGGGCGGAGACTGATGGAGGGGATTGACGCCGTGGCGCGCAGGCACGGAGTAGCACTCACGGTGACGGGGTTCGGCACGGCGATGTCGCTGCATTTTACGCTCCGGACGGAGCTGCGGGATTATCGCGACACTTTGGATGACGATCGGGAAATGCTGCAACGTGTGTTGCGACGAGCGCTGGAAGAAGGCCTGCATCTGGTGCCGGACGGGCGGTTGTATGTGTCGGCGGCGCACACGGACGGGGACATCGACGAGACACTAGATGTGTTCGAACGGGTATTCAGCTAAAAACCCGCAGGTCCCCGCAAGAAGACGCATGACCCTGCGCTACAGATTCTTCCAGACGAAGTAGCCGATAATTGTCTTGCCATCCTGAATTTTGTTATGGCGGATCATGTGCTCGACTTGTTTTGCGGGGAACCAGCGGCAGGTGATGCGCTCGTCGTCCATGGGCTGGGCTGTGCCGGCGGTTAAGTCAGTCGCCAGGAAGATGGTCATCTTCTCGCTCACGAAACCGGGGCTGGGGTAAAACGAGATCAGCTTCTTCCAACGGCGCGCGCGATATCCGGTCTCTTCCACGAGCTCTCGCCTGGCGGCCTGCATCGGGTTCTCGCCAGGATCGACTTTGCCCGCGGGCATCTCCCACAGATAGGCTTTGGCGGGCAGGCGAAACTGGCGCACCAGCAGGATGCGGCGCCGGCCGTCGACCGCCATCATCACGGCTGACCCGGCATGTTGCACGATCGACCGCCGGATTTCGAAACCGCTCGGATTCTTGGCGTGATCTTCGGTGACCGCGAACAGGCCGCAGCGGTAGCGCTCGCGCGACGAAATGACCTTCATCATTTCGCTTTTTCGACTTGCACGTCGCCAAACTTTTCGAGCGATCTTTCGATCTTGGACGCGTCGCCTACTACCACAATAGTTGCCTGGTCCGGCGAGAGATACTTGCGCGCGGCCGCCTGGATCTGGTTGGGCTCGACGGAGCGCACACGCGTGGTGAACATCTCGAGATAATCGTTCGGCAGCCCCATGGTCTTGACCAGGTCCACCTGGTCGGCGAGCGAAGCTTGCGTTTCGAGACTCAGCAGGAACGTCCCGCTTATGTGGTTTTTGACATCGCTCAGCTCAGTGGAGGAAACCGGCGTCTTGGCCATTGCCGACAAGTGGCCGAGCACGGCCTCCATAGCCGGCTCCACCACTTCATTGCGTACCTGCGTGACGGCGGTGACGGCGCCGGCGTCTTTGCGGCGATCCAGCTCGCTGTGGGCGTCATAAGCGAATCCCTGTTTCTCGCGCACGTCGATGAACAACCGCGAGCTAGCGCCGCCGCCCAGAATGGCGTTACCCACGAGAAGCGGATAATAGTCCGGATCGGTGCGCGTGACGGCGAGACGGCCGATGTGGATGTCGGCCTGTACCGAACCCGGGCGGTCCACCAGCACCAGCCGTCGCTTGCTTTCCGGAAAATTCTTCGCGGGAGCGGCGGGGACCGGTTGTTCCTTCCATGAACCGAAACGTTCCTGCACAAGCTTCAGCGTCTCGGCGCGTCCGGGCAATTGGCCCACCAGTAGCAGCACGGCGTTATTGGGAACCAGGAAAGTATCGCGGAATTGGACCATGGACTTCTGATCCATACGATCAATCGATTCCATAGTGGGCGCGATGTAAGCGTAGGGATGATCGCCGAACAGCACCTCATCGAACTTCTCTTTCGCCAAGAACGCCGGCTGCGAACGTTGTGCCAGCAGCGCCTGTTTGCGGTTCTGCTTGCGCAGTTGCACTTCGTTCTCGGGGAAATTCGCGTTCAGGGCGACATCCGCCGTCAGGTCGAGCAGTTTGGCCGTGTTTTCGGCGAGCACGCTGCCGCCGAGCGTGAGCACGTCGGGCGATGCGTTACCGTTCAACGTGGCGCCGATGGAGGTGAGTTCTTCGGCCAGGTCGCGAAACGAACGAGTCTTAGTGCCCTGCGTGAGCAAGCCGGCCACCATACCGGCGAGGCCGGGCATGTCTTTGGGGTCGAATTTCGAACCAGCCTGAAAACTCAGCCGCACGCTCACCAGCGGAAAGCGCGCATCCTCCAGCATCACCACGGAGAGGCCGTTCGGCAGTTTTGCCTCGTGGACCGGCGGCATCTTGAACGCCGGAATGGGCGGGGTCTCGGGCGGCTTGGTGCGATCAATTGTCTGGGCCATGAGCATCGTCCCTGTGAATAGAATTGCGGCAGCTTGTTTGCGCATCACTTGCTCTCCTTGGGCGCTTGCGGAGGCGCGGGTGGAGGAGGCGCCGGCAGAATATCGAGAACCGCGCGGTGCTCAGGCGTCAGATATTGTTTTGCCGCGGCCTGCATGTCGGCGGACGTCACCGCCAGAAATTTTTCGAGATCCGTGTTGATCAGCTCCGGCTTGCCGTCCAGGATTTCGTACTGCCCCAGCAACTGCGCCCGCCGGAGGGAACTCTGCAAGGCGGTGATACGCTCCGAGCGCAGCAGCGTGCGGGACCGCTCGAGTTCCTTCGCGTCCACACCCTCATTCTGTATCTTGGCGATCTCTTCCTGCGCCTGATTGACGATCTGCTCGGAAGTGAAGTTGGGCTTGTAGAGGAGGAACATGGCGTATCTGCCGGGGTTCTTGTAGTCGGTGGCGGAAGCGAAAGGCCAGCCGATCTCCGACTGGTATTGGATCACGGATTGCTTCCCTTTCACCAGATCGAGCTGGAAACGCGAGCTAGGCCCGCCGGTCAGCGCGACATCAATCATGCCCAGCGCGTAATAGTCGGGCGAATGCCGCACGGGGCCGGGGTAGCCAATCACCACGCCGGGAACGCGCGCGTGCTGGTCATGGTAGACGTCAGAGCGCGCTTTGACGTCGGCGGGCTCGCTCAAATCGGGACGCTCGGGTTTGGGTTGCGAGGGAATGTCGCCGAAGTATTCCTCAATCAGCTTTTTGGCCGCGGGGATTTGAATGTCGCCCACAATCACCATCACGGCATTGTTAGGCGCGTAATGCGTTTTGAAGAACTTTGCCACATCGTCGACCGACGCCGCGTTGAGGTCCTCGAACGATCCGATCAGCGAGTGCGAGTTGTGCCAGTTCTCGAACGCGATCTGCGGCCAGCGGTCGACGATCGCGGTCGAATACGGCCGGTTGTCGAAGCTTAGCCGGCGCTCCTGCTTCACCGCTTCCTTCTGGTTCGCCAGGTTCTCCGCCGTGATGTCCAGGCTGCGCATGCGGTCGCTTTCGAGCCACAGGCCGACGGCCAGCTTGTTCGCGGGCAGCACTTCAAAGTAGTCGGTGTAATCCGGGTGGGTTGAGCCGTTCAGCGTCCCGCCGTTGGACTCCACCATCTTGAAGTGCGTTCCCTTGGGCGCATGGGCCGAGCCTTCGAACATCATGTGCTCGAACAGGTGCGCGAAGCCCGTGCGGCCTTTTTCTTCGGCGCGGGCGCCCACGTCGAAGATCATGTAGATGGTCACCACCGGGACGGCGTTGTCGCGCGACAGAATCACGCGCATGCCGTTCTTGAGCGAGTATTTCTCGATGGGGATCACCGGTTGCGCGGCTTGCAGCACCGCACAAAGCAAAATCGCGAGCGTAAGAAGATATTTCATGTCGTCTCAGTTCGTGCGAAGTGTTTCGCGAAATTTCTCCACCGGCAGAGTATTGAGGATATCGTCGGGCCCGAGCCACCCCCGGCGGGCAGTGAGGACACCGTACCACATATTGTGCAGATGTTTGGGGTGGTGCGCATCGGTGGAAATGGTGAATTTTGCGCCGCGCGATTTGGCCGTGCGCACGAGCGTGCCGTTCAGATCCAGCCGCTCCGGACTTGCGTTGATCTCGAAACGCACATTACGCTTCACGGCCTCGGCCACGATGCGGTCGAAATCGAAAGGGAACGGCTCGCGCTGCATGAGCAGGCGGCCGGTCGGATGGCCCAGGACTTTCAGGTGTGGGCATTCGAGGGCGCGCAGCAGGCGGTCGGTCATTTCCGCGGGCTCCAAGTTCATGTGGCTATGTACGCTACCGATCACCAAGTCCAGCTCCGCCAGGGCATCGTTAGCCAGATCCAGCGTCCCATCCTTCATGATGTCGCATTCCAGGCCGGAGAAGACGCGCATGCCGAGTCCGTCCTGGTTCATTGCGCGCACCTGACGGGCGAAGGCCACGGTGCGCTTCTCATCCAGACCGTTGGCCATGGCGATGGCTTTGGAGTGGTCGGTGATAGCGACGTACTCGTACCCCATCTGCTTCGCTGACTCGGCCATTTCCTCCAGAGACGCGCGCCCATCGGTTTCGGTAGTGTGCATGTGGATATCGCCGCGAATATCCTTCAGTTCCACCAGCTTGGGGATGCGGCCTTCGGCGGCGGCTTCGATCTCGCCCAGATTTTCGCGCAGCTCGGGTGGAATCCAGGCGAGGCCCAGAGCTTTGTAGACTTCCTCTTCGGTCTCGCCGGCCACGCGCGCATCGTCGTCGGCGCGGAATAGGCCGTACTCGCTGAGCTTATATCCCATCTTCACCGCGCGGGTGCGTACGGCGACGTTGTGTTCTTTGCTGCCGGTGAAATACTGCATGGCGGCGCCATAGCTTTCGCGCGGCAGGGCGCGCACGTCCACCTGCAAGCCTTCGCGGCCGATCTTGGCGCTGGCCTTGTTGGCCCCGCGGCTCAGCACTTCGTGCACGCGCGGATAGGCCAGAAAACGCTCGAGCACGGCCCCAGAGTTGGGCCCGGTGACCAGAAGGTCCAAATCGCCGACGGTCTCTTTACCACGCCGCAAGCTGCCGGCGGCCGTGATCTCTTCGATGCCCTCGAGCTCGCCCAGGTAGCGCTTCAACTCGGCGGCGGTTTCATTGGCGAAGCTCAGCAGGAAGCGGCCTGTGCGCATGCGGTACTGGGCGATCGAGCGTAGCACTTTCTCTTCGAGCTTGGCGCCCATGCGAGGCAAGACGCGCAGTTTTTCTTCTTTGCAGAGCTGCTCTAGCTCATCCATGGTGTTGATGCGGTGGTGCTCGAAGATCAGGGCGATGCTCTTCGGTCCCAGGCCCTGGATTTTCAGAAATTCGAGCGCCGCCGCGGGAAATTTCTGAAGCAGCAGATCGCGCCGCTCGCAGGAGCCGCGATCCACGATCTCCTGGAGCACGGCGGCGAGACCTTTGCCGATACCAGGAATTTCAGTGACTTTGCGGTTGGGATCGCGCAGGATGTCGACCACGCGCTCGGGATGGCCCTCGATGGTGGTCGCGCCGTTGCGGTAGCTGCGGATGCGGAACGAGTCCTCGCCTGCGATCTCCATCAGATCGGCGGTCTCCCAGAGCACGCGCGCAATCTCTTTGTTCTCCATGAATGAGGGCTAAAGAACAATTTTAACAGGCGAGGTGTAATGGCGCGCGTTTGGCACCCTCTGTAGCGCAGGGATACCGCGGGGTGTGCATGAGACCTGCGGCCTTTGGTTGGGTCCCCGGCGAAAAGCCGCAGGTCCCCGTTAAAGGCGCGTGGCCCTGCGCTACAGGTTGGTCACCGGTCCACATGTATGTAGACCGCGGCTAGTCACTATAATGGTGCACGGCCGAGCGCCCTGGAGTCGAACCATGATCGATCGCGTCATTCGTCCAAGCATGAAGCAGATCAAAGCGGGTTATCTGCTGGCCGTCCTGGTGATCATCGCGGCGGTAGTGGTTCACGTGAAGTACCTCATGCCGCGCGAAGAGCCAACATGGGTGCATCAGCCGTGGTTGCCGGCGGTCGCCGCTCTGATCCTCCTTCTGCCCATCCGCCGCCACATCCGCCGGCAGTCCGTGAAGATGACCATCGCCGGGGATAAATTGAGATACGAGGCGGGCCTGCTTTCGAAGACTACGCGAAATATTCAACTCTCGAAAGTTCAGGACGTTCGCGTGGACCAGTCACTGGGTCAGCGCATGCTGGGCGTGGGCGACATCTCGATCGAGACCTCGGGTGAATCAAGCCGGCTGGAAATGGACAATGTCGACGCTCCGCAGGCGATAGCCGACGAAATCGTCGCCGCCTCGCAGCATCACGGCAGCACGCAGGCGGGCGGCGGGAATCCCTGAGCGTATATTCCCCCCAAACACACGGCGCAGGTTGACCCGGCGGCGGCGCTGGGCTACGAATAACATATCCACTTGCGAGATCCTCTTCTCGCGCCTCTGGCTGCCATTGCCACGGGAATCCTGCTATCGCGTCTGGTTCGATTTGAAACTCGCGAGCTCGGGGCCGTCATTGCGGCGTACATCATCCTGACAGCGATTTGCTTGTGGCTAAAGGCCCGTGTCTTAGCGTCCATCAGCACGCTGCTGGCGCTGGTGGCGGGCGGCGCGCTGGTCGCCGTAGCCCATCGCATGCCGCCTGCGCCGCAAATGGATACGCAAGGCGCGCTGCTGATTCTGTCGGGTTGCGTGGTCGAGCCATCGGCCATCTCCGCCGATCGCGATCAGTTCGTGCTGGAGCTGGAGCCGGGAGCGCGCGTGCGTGTGAGCCTCTACGTGCCCAAAGGCAAGCAGCCGCCGGTGCTGCGCTACGGCCAGCGCGTGGAATTCGATGCGCGCGTGCGGCCCACACACAATTTCAATAACCCTGGCGAATTCGATTACGTGCATTACATGGCGCGCCAGGACATTTACTGGACGGCGTCGGCGCGCGCCACGGCTTCGATCAAGATTCTGCCGGGGCGTTGCGGCTCGCGATTCATGAGCGCGATCTACCGGTTGCGCACGGCATCGCTCGATCGTCTGGAGCGACTGTATGCGGGCCGGTCCTACGAGACCGGGATGATGCAGGCCGTTCTGATTGGCGAGACCGCGAAGCTCGACAAGGTGTGGACGGAGCAGTACCGCTCGACCGGTACATTTCATGCGCTGGTGATTTCGGGTGCGCACGTGGCGGTGCTGGCAGCATTTCTGCTGTTCTTGCTGCGCATTTGCTTTGTTCCGCTCAGCTGGGCGAACTTGCTGACGGTGCTGGCAAGCTGGCTATACGCGCTGGTCACGGGGTGGCAGGCGCCCGTGGTACGGTCGGCCGCCGGGTTTTCGCTGTTCATGATTGGGCGCCTCTTCTACCGCGAATCGCGCATCCTGAACCTGCTGGCGGCGGTGGCAATCGCGTTCGTGGTGCTCGATCCCGAGCAGATATTCGATGCCAGCTTTCAACTCTCCTTCCTGGCGGTAGCGTTCATTGGGGCATTCGCGGTTCCGCTGGTGGAGCGCACGTCCGGCCCGCTGGCGAAGAGCGTCGGCGATCTTGGCGATGCGGACCGTGGCCTGAGGATCGCGCCGCGCGCCGCGCAGTTTCGCATCGAGATGCGCTTGCTGGCCGAGACCTTGCAACTTTGGGCGCGCGTTCCGCTGAAATATTGCCTGGCGGCGGTGGCTCTTGTCGCCCGCGCGATTTTCTATTTCTATGAGCTGATGCTCACGTCGGCCATGATTCAGATCGGCCTGGCGCTGCCCATGGCCGTCTACTTCCACCGCGTGTCATTTTCGGGATTGACGGCGAACGCCATCATCGTGCCGCTGCTGGGCCTCGTCGTGCCGGTGGGATTCATCGCAGTGTTCACCGGCTGGAGTGCGCCGGCGAAGATCGCCGGATGGCTGCTCGGGCTTTCACAATCCGCCGCCGCGTGGCACGCGCGATGGGAACCGGACTGGCGGATTCCGAACCCGCCCGTCTGGCTGGCGATCGGTATCTCCGCCGCCCTGATCGCGGTCGCACTGGTGGGGCGATTGCGGGGCCGGGCGGTGTGGCGCCTCCTGCGTGTCGCGGCCGTGACCGGCCTCGGCGTGCTGCTCGTGCTCATGATCTGGCACCCGTTCGCGCCGGACGTCCACCACGGAGAGCTCGAGATGACGGCCATCGACGTGGGCCAGGGCGACAGCATTTTCCTGGCGCTGCCCGGCGGCAAGTTGATGTTGGTGGACGCTGGCGGGATCGCATCCTTCGGCAAACGCGTAAAGACAAACCTTGATATCGGCGAGGATGTGGTTTCGCCCTATCTCTGGAGCCGGTCCATCCGATGGCTGGACGTGGTGGCGCTCTCGCACGCGCACGACGACCACATGGGCGGGCTAGCCGCGGTCCTGCAGAATTTTCACGTCAGGGAGCTCTGGACTGGCGCCCTTCCCGAAAGTCCGGGCTGGGACGCGCTGCGCCGCAAAGCGGAGGAGCGCCACGTAAAGATCGTGCCGCTCGTGCAGGGGAGGCGTTTCGACTATGGGGGCGCCAAGTTCGAAGTGCTGGCTCCAACGCCGGATTATGTGCCCGCGCTGGCGCCTCGCAATAACGATTCGCTAGTGCTAAGGCTCACTTATGGACAGCGGTCGCTGATTCTTAGTGGCGATGTGGAAAAGCAGATCGAGTCCCAGCTTGTGACCGCCAACATGGTGCAGCGCTCCGACGTGCTCAAGGTCGCGCACCACGGAAGTAAGACATCGACCAGCGCGCCGTTTCTCGAGGCTGTGCATCCGGCGTTCGCCATCATATCGGCGGGGTTTGAGAATCTTTACGGGCACCCGCATGCCGATGTCATCGATCGGCTCAAACAGGCAAATATTGAGGTATTGCGTACGGATCAGTTGGGGGCGATCACGGTCCGCACCGACGGGCGGTACGTGGAAGTCGAAACTGTCATCGGATTTTAGCCGGCATCTTCGCCGGCCCGCTCAGCTTCAACGGCGGCGGCGGGGCCGGCCTCTTTGGCCTCCGCCAGCACCCGCTCGGCTTCTTCCAGTCGTGATTTGGGCACCTGAACCTGAAACTCGAGCGAGGGAATTTGTGGCGTGCCCACCACAATAGATGGAATCCCGCTGGCTTCCAGGACGCCGTGGATGGCGTTGGCTTCCATCTCGGCATCGTGATTGGCGGAGCTGAACAGCACCACCATATCTAAGTCGTGCGAGGGATCGATTTCGAAAGGTTCGGAATCCTGCGGCATAAGGCCTTCAATCAATAGCATATCGCACCGCCATATACAGTAAAATGGAAGTGTTAGAAGTTCAGGAGGGAAAGCATGGCAGATCGTGAAGATAGCGGAAAGCTTGGCTGGTTTGTAGCCGGTGCAGTCCTGGGCAGCGCGGTGGCGCTGCTATATGCTCCCAAGTCTGGGAGAGAGACGCGCGAATTCATTACTAAGAAAACGGGCGAAGGCAAAGAGGTCCTGTCCGAAACCGGCAAGGAAGTGTTCGATAAGGGCCGGGAGATCTACGACAAGGGCAAGCAGATCGCCGACGATGCGGCCGATCTGTTCGAGCGTGGCCGGCGGCTCGTGCGCGGCTGATACGGCTCTCGTCATCCCGGAAAACATGTCCCGCGTGGCGCTGGGTGATTTCGAAATCACTCTGGTACGCGCAGGGTTCTATTGGTGGGACGGCGGCGCAATATTCGGCGTCGTCCCCAAAACGCTCTGGAGCAAGAAATTCCATTCGGACGAGTTCAACCGTGTTCGCATGGGGTTTAATTGCTACGTGATCCGGACGGGCGAGCACTCGATCCTCATCGAAACCGGCGCGGGCGATAAGCCCGATCAAAAAGCGCGCGAACGGATGAAATTTCCGGACGCGGCGCCCGGCTTGCCGGATCTGGTTGCCGGGCAGGGAATCGATCCGGAGTCCATCGACATCGTCATCAATACCCATTTGCACTTCGACCACTGCGGCGGAAACACTTTTCTGTCGGGTGGCGGCGCGAAACCTGCGTTTCCGCGGGCGCGGTACTACACGCGGCGCGGGGAGTGGGAGCACGCGCATACGCGGCACACGCGGGACAGCGTAAGCTACATCGATGCGAATTACGATCCACTGGTTGAGTCGGGGCAGATGCAGTTGCTCGACAGGGACTTCGAAGTTGTGCCCGGGATCGAAATCAAGCATGCGCCGGGGCACAATCGGGATATGGCGGTGGTGACGGCGCGTTCGGCGGGGCAGACGTTCTGCTTCTTTTCCGATTTGATACCGACGGCGGCGCACGTGACGCCCTCGTGGGTGGCGGCGTTCGATTTGTATCCGCTGGAAGCCATCGACAATAAAATTCGCTGGCTGAGCGATGCGGCGAGCGGGAACTGGGCGTGCGGGTTCGGACACGATCCGGAGATTGCCTTCGCGCGGATCGAAAAAGCAGGGCAGGCGTTCTCTCCCGTCCCTTGCGCGCAAACGGAGAATGGACAGGCGGGCATGCCTGTCCTACCTTGAGACTATGAGTGCTTCTTCGCAATCATTACCTGAATTTCGCAATGAACCGCTGGCGGACTTTTCTGTTGCGGCCAACCGGCGCGCCATGCAAGCCGCGCTCGAAAAAGTGCGCGCGGAGTTTGGCCACGAGTACGATCTCCTGATCGGCGGCGAGCGCGTCAAGACCCAAGACAAGCTGCGCTCCGTGAACCCCTCGCATCCTTCGGAAGTGGTCGGCATTCATCAAAAGGCCACGCCGGAGCTGGCGGCGCGGGCGGTGGAATCGGCTTACGAATACTTCGGTGAGTGGAGCTCGACCAACGCCGCGGACCGCATCCGCAAACTGCTGACGGCGGCTCGATTGATTCGCGAGCACAAGTTCGAGTTCGACGCCTGGCTGGTCTACGAAGCGGGCAAGACATGGCCGGAGGCGGAGGCGGACGTATCGGAGGCCATCGACTTCTGCGAATATTACGCGCGCGAGATGCTGCGGCTGAGTGGTCCGCAACCGGTGGTGCAAATGCCGGGTGAGAAAGATGAGATGCGCTATCTGCCACTGGGCGTGGGCGTGGTGATTCCGCCTTGGAATTTTCCACTGGCCATTCTGGCGGGCATGACGGTTGCCTCTCTGGTTACGGGCAACACGGTAGTGATCAAGCCGTCGAGCGAGACACCGACCGTTGCGGCGAAATTCGCCGAACTGCTGCTCGAAGCGGGGTTTCCGGACCGGTCTTTCTGCTTCCTGCCCGGCAGTGGGTCGGCCATCGGCGATTTGCTCGTGCAGCATCCCAAAACGCGCTTCATTGCGTTCACCGGATCGCGCGACGTGGGTCTGCGCATCAACGAACTGGCCGCTAAGACACAGCCGGGCCAGCGGTGGATCAAGCGCGTCATCGCGGAAATGGGCGGCAAGGATGCCATCATTGTGGATGGCGATGCCGATCTGGATAAGGCCGTCGAGGGCGTGGTGGCTTCGGCCTTCGGCTATCAGGGGCAGAAGTGTTCGGCTTGCTCGCGCGCCATCGTGGACCAGCGCTTATACGACGCATTTGTCGACCGCGTGAAGAAGAAGACCGAAACGCTCACCGTGGGCCCGGCCGAAGATCCGGCGAATTTCATGGGACCGGTGATCAGCGACGGTGCGCGGCGCACGATCCTGCAGTACATCGACATCGGATCGAAGGAAGGGAAGCCGGTGACCGGTGGCGCACCAGCACCAGGTGACGGTTACTTCATCAAGCCGACTGTCATTGCCGACGTGAAGTCCGACGCGCGTATTTTCCAGGAAGAGATTTTCGGGCCGGTACTGGCGGTGACCAAAGCAAAGGATTTCAAACACGCTCTGGCGCTGGCCAACGACTCGCAATACGGCCTGACGGGAGCATTGTATTCCAACAGTCCCGAGCACATTCGCGAGGCGCGCGAGAAGTTCTTTGTCGGAAATCTGTACTTGAACCGCAAGTGTACGGGCGCCATGGTCGGGGCACACCCATTCGGCGGATTCAATATGTCCGGAACAGACTCAAAAGCCGGCGGGCCGGACTACTTGTTGCTGTTTCTCCAGGCCAAATCCATCGCCGAGCGCGTGGGCTGACGCGTGAAAATTTCGAACGCACCCCAGTAATAAGGCTTGCGGAAGGGCCCGCCGGAGCGCATCAGCTTCAGCTTGGAACTGCGCAGCGCGGCCGCGGGATTGCCGTGCTCGCGCCATTCTTTGTAGAACGCCTTCATCAGTAGCGGCGCCGCCGCGTCATCCACGTTCCAGATTCCCGCCACGACGTTGTGCGCGCCGGCCTGGAGAAACGCCCACGCAAAACCGACCAGACCCTCGCCCGAGTAAGCTTTCGCCCCGGCGCTGCGGCACGCGGAGAGAGTAACCAGTTCGGGGTCCAGGTGCAGGTCGGCTACCTCGCTGGCATAGAGCTTGTACTTGTTGCCGTGGGGCGAAAGGATGATTGCCGAATTGAGGGGGCTCTCTTCGTTGGCGGTGGCGTGCGCCGCGAAATGGATGGCAGTGAACGCGCGCGGTTCCGTTTGGCGAAAGTGTTCTGCATACGCTTCCGCACCGGTGTACACGGAGCGGTCCGCATCGGGAAAATCGGCGGCGATGTCGCGAATTTCTGCTTTCAAATGCGCCAGTGGGGGAAACTCGGGGTCGGCGGGCAATGGGTCGCCAATGATCAGCACCCGCGGCAGGCGCACTGCCCTGGGCGGCGGCGAACGCAGGATGCTAAGCGATGGGACCAGAGCGACGGTAGTGTCCTCGATCCAGTAATGAGCGTTCGGGCCATCCACAACCAGGGTCTCGAAGTTTAATTCGTGCAAACGGCCGTCCGGGACAAGGATGACCTGGCTAGCCGATCGCACCAGTGACTCGACTGGGCCGAGCAGTATTTTGTACAATTCGCGGGCCGCCGCGCTGCCATCGGCCAGCGGATCCTGCAGGCGCTCGATGGTGCGCCGATGCTGCTCGATCAGTCCGATGATCCGGGACTCGTCCGGCAGCGCGAATTGTGACACGCCATTCGAAGATACGGCCCAGAGATAGGATGTTTCAGGCGCGAGCCAGTAGGAGAGCAGCACCGCCTGGCCTTCGCGCGCTAACCGCACGGCATCGGCGGCGCGAAAATGCGGGAGCGTGGTTGACCCGCTCTCGATCTTCTGAGCCAGCAGGCGCGCGTGCGAAGTCTCAGCCACTTCGAGCGCCTTCACCGTCTGATTCCTTTGCGATAGGAAGCCGACGTAGTCCTGGTAGACGGTCGCCAGATATCCACGAAACGTGATCTTGGATTGGTCCTGGCGGAGCGCTTGCCACTCGCGATCCAGAATTTCGACGGCAGCCGTATATTCCTTCGCCGCCGCGTCAGCTTGCGACTGCGACCGGTACAACCGCGCCAAACCCGAGTGCGCCTGCCAGGAAACGTTTGGCTGATAAGCTTCCCCGGCGAGCCGGATGGCACCGCGAAAGTCTTGCTCCGCTTCATTCACTCGCTTCCGTGCGGTTGCAATGAACCCGGAATTCAGACGCGAATACGCTTCCACCCCCGCGGCCTCCGGCATGTCCTTTATCGCCTGGGTTGCCTGGCGGTTGAAGTCTTCGGCGGCTTCCCAGTTGGATTGATCGATGTGCGCGCGCGTGATGTTGTTCA
>JBGPKX010000120.1:0-14955 GCA_041486185.1 Bryobacteraceae bacterium
GAGAGCGGGAACGCCGATACACGCCAAGAACTTTCTGCGTGATGTGATCGGCCCCGCGGCAAGGCGAGCGGGCATCAAGGGCGTAAATCACCAAGTTCTGCGGCGGACGTTCGCGACCTTGGTCCATGATTGCGGGGCATCGCTGAAGGATGCCCAAGGGCAGATGCGCCACGCGTCGATTGCAACAACCGGGGAAATCTACACCCAGGTCATTCCCGAAAGCGTGAAGATAGCCGTCGAGGCCCTGGATCAAGCCGTGGGCACGGGATCCCGGATAGGCGCGAGTCAAGCCGTGAACTGAAACCCCCGATGATTCTGAACGGAACTGAACGGAAGATTGAAACCCAAAGGATCGGAAGTGATTGAAAACTTGGTACGCCCGAGTGGATTCGAACCACCGACCTTTTGCGCCGGAGGCAAACGCTCTATCCAGCTGAGCTACGGGCGCACTGGGATAATCCGATTGTACCGAAAGCGGCAGGGGCCGGCGCGAGCCATTGGCCTTAGCGCTTACCCACGAACTTCATGATCGCTCAACCAATGTTCCCGCCTGGCGCTGGATCTTGCGGACCGCGTCGGCGATCTGGTCCATGTCCTCGCGCGGACCGAGCATCATGGTTTGCGTGAACCAGACGGCTTCTTCGCACAGCTTGTCGTTCGCCGGACATTGATTGCGCTCCTGCCATTCAGCCAGTTGCCGGGCCGGATAGATAGCGCGGTAGGCGCGCGAATCGAAGGTGTGCTTCAGGAACGGCTCCTTGTTCAGCGGCGTGTAACCGCCGGAGCAGGGAACACCCTCGGCCCGCAAGGCCGCGAGAAAGCGCGCCCGCGGCAGGCCAGCGAACTGCGTCTTGTCGTAGCGAAACATGTACAGGTGATAGGCGTTGCGCGTGGCGCCGGGATACATCCGCGCCGGGCGGATGCCGGGGATCTCGCCTAGCTGCTTGGTTAGATGCGCGGCGTTTTGCTCGCGCGTGTGCGATTGTTCTTCGACGCGCTTGAGCTGCTCGACGAGCAGCGCCGCCTGGAATTCGGTGATGCGCAGGTTGGCGCCGTTGCGGACGTAGCCGAAACCCGATCCGGTTTCGCCGCGGCCGTTGTTGTGAAAACTCTGGCAGACCTGATAGAGATCGGTGTCGTTGGTGAGGATGGCTCCGCCTTCGCCCGAGTTCAGGTTCTTCGAAGCCTGAAAACTGAAGCACCCGAGCGCGCCCAGCGTGCTGACTTTTCGATTGCGCCACTCCGCCAGATGCGCCTGGCAGGCGTCTTCGAGCACCGGCAGTTTGTGCTTGCGGCCGATTTCGAGGATGGTGTCGAGGTCGGCGGGCGATCCGCCCAGATGCACCGGCAGAATGCAGCGCGTGCGCTCGGTGATGGCGGCTTCGATCTTGCGCGCGTCGATCTGCGAAGTTTCGGGATCGGTGTCGACGAACACCGGCAGCGCGTGTTGCAGCAGGACCGCATTGACGGTGGCGACGAACGTGTAGGGCGGCACGATGACTTCGTCGCCGGGGCCGATGCCCAGCGCGTTGAGCGAAATGATTAGGGCACTGGTGCCGTTGGCGGTGGCCAGGCAGTGCTTGGCGCCAAGGGTCGACGCCCAGGTTTCCTCAAAATGGCGCGCGTGATCGCCATCGAGGCGGTTCCACTTACCGTTGCGCAGTACCTGCATCCAGGCGCGCTCCTCGTTTTCGGCGATAACGGGCCACGAGGGGAAAGGGGCAGTGCGGACGGGGCGGCCGCCGATGACAGCCGGTTTATCGGTGGAAGCAGCGGGACGGGCGACCTTGGTCGCGAGTAAACCAGTGGATGCGGCGCCTAAGACCTGGCGGCGCGTGAGACGCTTTGACATGTGTGCCTCCTCAAGGCAGGACAGGCATTCCTGCCTGTCCATTGCTTCTCTTTTCAGCCGAGGCAATGGACACGCGGGACTGCTTGTCCCAACTACTTACTTGTTCAAGATCCGCCAGAGGGTACCGGCGAAGATGTTGGCTTGCGCTTCGGCGGACACGCCGCACGCGTCCAGCATCTTGTGGTAGCGCTCCAGCTCGCGGTCGAATTCTTCCAATTCGCCGCCGAAAACATCGGAACCGAAAACAATTCTCTCAAACGCGCTCGGGCCGCCTTTGGGTGTATGCGGGCTGGCAATGCCCGACCACCAGAAGATCGACTTGAAGAACGTGTAATCCTCCTGCTTCTTGATCAGCGTGGAACCCGAGAGATCCCAATAGATATTGGGATTCCAGCGCGTGATCTCGGACGCCCAGGCGTAATCCGGATTGCCCAGGTGCGCGCCGATAATGGTGATCTTCGGATACCGCCGCGCGATGTTATCGAGCGTGGTGGCGCGCATGCGGTCCACACTGATATCGGCCGGGATCTCGGGTTGCGTGCGGTTCACAATGCCGGTGTGGAACAGGATGAACATGCCGTACTTCTCGGCCCGCGTGTAAACGGGTGAGTACACCGGGTCGTCGTAATTGTGCTTGGGGCCGGAGATCTCGCCCAGGCCGCGGAACCCGGCGGCGTGGAAGCGGTCGATCTGGTGAAGCACATCCGGAGTGTCGAGCTGAATCTCGCCGAATCCCACGAGACGATTGGCGTGCTGCTTGACGGAATCCTTGACGCCATCCAGGTCCTTGGGATCGACGAGTAGAAACGCGAGACCGTCGACGGAGTCTAGTTTGGTAAGCAGCAGTTTCAGAAAAGCAGGATCGCCGTTATAGTGCAGGTGAGCGTCGATCAGTTTGGGCTGCGCGAAGGCAGCACCGGAGATGAAGAAAGTGAATAGAAGTGCGGCAATGCGACCCCGTGAGATCATGCGGCTATTCTACTGCATGTAGCACAGGGCTACCGCAGTGTTTGCGGGAGACCTGCGATTTCTGCTCCAGGCGCCCGGAAAGCCTAAGGTCCCCGCCAAAACCAGGTGTGGCCCTGCCCTACCTTCCTTTGAGTGACACCACTGGAAAGTATTCACCCTTGAGCTCACGGCGCCACCACGCGCCGGTTGAACGGCGCTCGGCAAAGCTCGTGAATTGGTAATCGTAGACCTGCGCGCGAATGTAGCGTGGCGGAGCGGACGGGAACGGGTTCTTCGCCATCAGCGCCAGCACGTCCGGCGAGCCCTCGAGCAGCCGCAGCATGAAATTCACGAACCATGGATTTGTCTGATAATTGCCCAGCGCGGCGAACCACATCTGCCAATCGAGCCTGGGTTGATGCGGCTGCACCCAAATGGGCGCGCGCTTGAGGTCGCCCGGCTTGTACTTGAAATCGTATGCCAGCCAGCTTTGGCCGTCGTTCGAGCCTTCCACGACGATTTCCGGGCGCGACGTGGTCATCACCGCGAACAGACCATAGGTGTTGACGACGCCGAACGGCGCGATCCGGCCGAGCGCGTTGGCAGCCGGCTCGGGCATCGTGCCGGTGAAAATTTCCTCCAACTGGAAACCGCTCGCGAGTATGATAAACGTGGCCAGCACGGCGGTCACGGAGCGCTGAAAGGCAGTGGCCCGCCAAGTGGTTTCGCGAGCGCGCGTGAAGCGGCGCAGAGCGGCGTCGTCAAACAAGAGCAAACAAAATGCGACGCTCAGCAGGTTAAAGAAGGTGTAGTTTCCGGTGATGAAGATGAGGAACTCGAGCAGAATCGTCATGCTGGCGGCGAAAAAGCGAATGCGCCGCGGCGCGAAGAGCAGAAACGGCGCCACCAGCTCGACGAAAAACATGAAGATCACCGACAGCTTCTGGAAATCCGGCGGGAGTTGATGGAAATACCAGGCGAAGGGCGTTGGTAGCGGCTGCGTTTCGTAGTGGTACCGCAGAGCCATCAGGTTCCGCCACGTGGGATCACCGCTCAGCAGTTTAGCCGTTCCCGAGAGAAACATGAGACGGAACAGCAGCCAGCGAAACAGCCAGACGCGCCCGAATAGGGGGATGAGAAAGATCGCCAGGAACCCGGCTTCGAGCAAAAGGTAGTCCCATTGGAAGCCGAGGAACGTCTGGCCGATGTGTACCAGCGAGAGATAGAGAACAAATGCGATTGCCAGCGCCACACGCTGTGCGAAGCCCAGAATGATTACGACGGCTACGATGGCGCCCGCGACACAGACCAGCCGGAGGATGGCGTCGCCGGCGCCCAGCCAGAAAATGGTGGGCAGCCGCCACCATGGCGCGCCGCCGTAGTTTTGCCGAATGGTATTCAGGAACGACGCCGCGGGCAGGATGCCACGCGCGCCTGCCAAGCCTGTGATCTGCACTTCGAGCGACAAGAACGCAATCAGATAAATGGCGCCCAGGCATTTGAGAAACCAGCGCGTCGCGATCTCATAGCGCGCCGGCTCTACATGCGTGCCCCAGAGCAGCACCGTCATGTAATAAAAAAATGAGCGGTGCCCGGCGACGCGGCGATAGAGCCACTCGGTCACTACGGCGAAGCCAGGTATGCTCTGGTACGCCCACAGCATCCATGCGTAGCCAGGCACCCATGCGAGCGAGCGAAAGACAGCATGCGCAGCGCTGAAAACTTCCCCGGTTGGCAGGACCAATTGAACGGTACGTTTGAAGTTCTCGCGGGGGATTTGAGGAAACCGCTCGGCGACTTCCTGGTAAGGCGCGTAGACAACCTGCTCGCCGGTCAGCCGCTTCCAGAATCCAATCCAGATGCGGCAGAAGCCACATTCGCCGTCGAACACGAGGAGTGGAACATTGGAAGGCGCGGGATCCAAACAGATATGCTAACGTCATGACGCCTTCGACGCCATCTTCTGCCAGCGCGGCGTTACACGAGACGATTCTGGACGTCCGGGAAACTTCGTGCTGTGTTGTTGGCGGAGGGCCGGCCGGCGCCATCCTCGCGCTGCTGCTGGCTCGTAAAGGCGTTCCGGTGATGCTGCTCGAGGCGCACAAGGATTTCGACCGCGACTTTCGGGGCGATACCGTACATCCCTCGACGCTCGAAATTCTGGACGAGATCGGCCTGGCGGATCGCTTGCTGCAACTGCGGCATTCCAAGGTCTATGGGCCCACCTTGCGCGCGGGCAACGGCCCGTTCATGCCCGTCGATCTGCGTTACATAAAGACCAAATTCCCGTATGTCATGCTGGTGCCGCAGACGAATTTTCTGGAGTTCATCGTGGCCGAAGCGCAGAAGTTTCCCTGCTTCCATCTGGTAATGAACGGGAACGTGCAGTCGCTCATCGAGGAAGACAGCGGAGTAGCCGGTGTGCGCTATATGGGGCTGGACGGCTGGCACGAGGTGCGCGCTACGCTGACGGTCGGCGCCGATGGCCGCTTTTCGCGCGTACGGCATCTATTGGGCATCGAGCCGGTGGCTACTTCGCCGCCCATGGACGTGCTCTGGTTCCGCCTGCCGCGCCTGCCGGAAGACCCGCCGGAACCGACCGGTGTGTTTGGCGGATTCGGCCGCGGTCACATTCTGGTGGTGCTGGATCGCTTCGACTACTGGCAGATCGGCTACGTGTTTCCCAAGGGCGATTACCAGCATGTGCGCGGGGCGGGACTAGATGAATTGCGCCGCACCATTGCGCAGATCGAACCGCAATTCGCCAAACACATCGAATACCTGACTGACTGGCAACAATGCTCGCTGCTGTCGGTCGAGTCCAGCTTCTGCAAGCAATGGTACAAACCGGGGGTGCTGCTCATGGGCGATGCGGCGCACGTGATGTCGCCGGTAGGCGGCGTGGGGATCAATTACGCAATCCAGGATGCGGTGGTGGCGGCAAATGTGCTCGCCGAGCCGCTGCGAAAGGGCCGCGTGGAGTTTCAGGACCTCGCTGCCGTGCAACGTGAGCGCGCGCTACCCGTGCGTTTCATCCAGGCCGTACAGTCCACAATTCAAAAGCGGCTCATCGTCGGCGCGTTGCGTTCGCAGGCGCCGCTGAACGTGCCCGGCTTCGTCCGCTTTCTGCTGCGGTTTCCGCTTGTGCGCAAATTACCCGCGCGGCTGCTGGGCTGGGGCCTGCGCAGGGTTCACGTGCAATAGAGGAAGCGTCTCCCTTGCCGTGGTCGTCATTGTTTGGGCGGACGCCAGGCGAGCAAGCCCGTACCCATGCGCGCCGAAATCGCCAGTTGCAGCAAGAAAATCATGGCGCAGTTCCCAATCACGATGGCCAGCGCTGCGCGCAATCCATGTGCCTGCGCAAGTTGTCCCACGGACCACGGTAGCGTCATCCCGCCCACCAACGCGATGGCGAACAGGATGCCGAAGACGCTGCCCGAATAAGCCTCGAACTGGCTGCCGGCGAAGCCGAGCGTGACCGGATAAATGCTGGCGAAGCTCAATCCGGCGATGGCGATCCCCACACCCGCCATGAGTTCCGATTGCGCCGCCAGGAGCACCACCACTCCCGCAGCCGCGCCAACGGAGCTCGCCAGAATCATAGTGGAGGCCTTCACACGCAGCACCAGGCGGCTCGAAATCACGCGGCCGATCATGATAGCGCCCCAATAAGCAGCGAGCAGGTAGGATGCCACGGGCACCGGGCTGCCTAGCTGTCGCGTCAGGTATGTCGACGTGTACCCGCCCATGATGAATTCGTTACCCGATTCAAAAAACAGCAGGAACCCCAGAGACAGCACCAGCCTGTTATGCGCCAGACCGGCGACTTTGCGAAGCGGTAATCCCTTCTCGTGCTTCGATGGGGGAAATGCGAGTGCGGCGAACAAAATCGCTGGCATGAGGCTCAGCGCCGCCGTGATATAGAGAATCGTCACCAGGCCCAGCGTCTTGACCAGGGAGGCGATTACGAATGGCAAGAACAGCGCGCCAAATCCGAAGAAGACACCCAGCAGGTTGAGCGCAGAACTCTTGGCGTTTGGATCAGCGTGGAGATCGGCAACCAGGGTGTTCGTGCCGCCGTTGAGCGCGCCGCCGCCCAGCCCGAGCAGAACCACGCTCGCGATGATCGTTGCGTAGCTTGCAGCCGTGGCAATCAAGGCCAGCGCCACCGTCACAAAAACGGGGCCGCCTACCAATACGGCTTTCTTCCCGAAGCGGTCCATGAAAGGACCCAGCCCCAGCATGCTGACCAGCATGGCGAAATTCATGGCCAGGAAAAGATTGCCGGTTTGACTCAATTCCAGGTGCACCTGCCCAGTGAGCAATGGAAGCACTGCGCCGAGCACGGCCATCACCACGCCGAAGAAGAACATGCCGCTGTATGCGGCGCGGCTCAGCCAGGCGACTCGAACGGGCATGGCGCTCACGGGTTCCGGCTGAAGAGGCTTTTGGAAAACGCTTCGAAAACTCGCGGGTTGTGGTCTTTCTCGATGCCCGGCACATTGGGCGAAACGAACGTCACCGGCTTCACACCCTTGGCCACCAGCCGCCAACCGATTTCCGCCACAAGCGACATGGCGATGAACACGGCGGCCATGGTCGAGCCCGCGGCGATCTGCTCGGGCATCCCGACGTCTACCAGCGCATCCTCCGGCGGCACACAGTTATCGATGGCGATTTCGGCGCAATGAGAGAGCGCCTTGCCGCTGGAATGTGTGGGCCGCGCGACCTCGAGGTTCGCGTGGCACGATACGGTGATGACCGTGAGCCCCTTCTTCCGGGCTTCGAGCGCGACCTCGATGGGCGCGGCGTTCAGCCCGCCGTGCGAGAAAACCAGCATGCAGTCGCCAGGTTCGAGCGGATAGCTTTGCAGGAAAACAGGGGCATAGCCTTCGCGACGCTCCAGCCACAACAGTTCGCGCGCGCCGCCCGGACCGACCACGTTGAACCACATCAGCCGCGGATCGTAGAGCGGAAAGAATCCGACGAAGCTGCCATAGCGCGGAAAGATATCCAACACGGGGATCACTGAATGGCCGCTGCCGAACAGATAGCAGCGCTTGCCTGAGGCGATAGCCGACGCCATGGCCTCCGCCGCCTGTTGGATGCTCTGCGTCTGCGTGGCACGAATCTTTCCCAGTACCCCGGTGATCTTTTCGTAATAGTTCTCTGCCGACATTAGCCCTCAGTTGCCAGAAACGCCAGCCGCGCGGCGCCCAGCAATCCGGCGTCTTCACCGAGCCGGCTCAGCTCGATGCGCACCTGTTGGGCGGCGATTGGCTGCGCCCACTCTAGCATCTCGCGCCGCAGCGGTTCAAGAAAAAGATCGCCGGCCTGCATGAGCCCTCCGCCCAGCACGATCATCTGCGGATTGAGCGCACTCACCAGGTTGGCGACGCCCATGGCGAGATACTGGGCAGTCTCATGGATCATGGAGCGTGCGGCGGCATCACCCTTGCGCGCTCGCTCGATGACGGCTTCAGGGGTGGCGCCGGCACGCCGTCCGAGCGATGGCCCGGCGCACTCGGCCTCGAAGCAGCCTACCTGTTTGTAGATTTCTTTCTTGCGCGGATCGAGCGCAAACCAGCCAACCGCGCCGGCGATGTCACTCGCTCCGCGAATCAGACGGCCGCCGCTGATGATCCCCGCGCCAATACCCGTGCCGATGGCAAGAAAGATTACGTCGCTCAATCCGTGCGCCGCGCCGAGCCACTGTTCGCCACTTACGTATGCGGCGCGATCGCTGTCGAGCACCACCGGGGTGGGAAGCTTGCCCGCCACTTCGTCGCGCAGCGGGATGTGATCCCAGCCCGGAAGATTCGGCGCCCATACCCGGCCGCTGGCAGCGTAGTAAATTCCCGGCACCGCGATGCCGACCGCGGAGATGTCGCGCCATGGAATACCGCTCTCATCGGCGGCGCGGCAGGCAATTTCAACCACCTGGTCGATCGATTTTGCGGTGTCGCGCTGCTCGGTGGCAACCTTGACCTTGGCGGTCGCACGGCCTTCCGAATCCACCACTGCCGCTGCGATTTTCGTTCCGCCGACGTCCACTCCGACTGCGTATCTCAATCCGATATACTCGCTTGGTGTTACGCAATTCTATCCAATCGTTGCTGCTCGCTGCGTGGTTGAGCGCGGCGGGTGTGGCCGGCGAAATTATTCTTCCCTCGCATGCGCTCGAGCGCGATGCCGTGGTTGATGCAACCTATCGAACCAACGGGCTGGCTACCGGAAAGGGCCAACTGGCCCTCACCTGGACCGATGTCCACGGCCGCCTGGTGGAGGATCGCAGGGTTCCGGTGGAGCTGACCGACGAAGATCGCATCGGTTTCCCACTCGACCTGCGCCGTTCAGCCGCCATGAAGAATACACTGCACGTGCATTTTTCTTTCGAAGGCCGCAACAAGAAGGGCGAACCGGACAAGCGCGAGGAGGACGCAGAGACTACCTTCATCGCTCGTCCGCCCGACCGCCATTGGCGCGACTACACCATCATGATGTGGCAGAACTACAATGCGCGCGACTTCCGCCTGCTCAAAACTCTGGGCATTAACGCAGGCCAGTACGTGGGACGAAACGGCACGCCGCCGGACTTCCTGCTCGACAACGACCTGCGCTGGTACGCGGAAAATATCGCCACCGATTTTTACTCGGCCTATCATCGCTGGTTTCCCGACCGCCCGGTCAACTGGCTTTTCCGCGATGCCAAAGAGCTGTACAAGAAAGACCCCTCGAGCAGGGAAGCATTCAAGCGGCATCCTAGTCTCTCCGACCCCGTATGGCTCAACCGCATTCACGACCGCCTGGTGGAATCGGTGAAGCGCTTCTCGCCTTACCGGCCGGTCTTCTACGATCTGGGCGATGAATCCGGTATCGGCGATCTGGCCGCATTTTGGGATTTCGATTTTTCCGACGAATCGCTCGTACCGATGCGGCTATGGTTGCGCGAGCGCTACGGCTCACTCGCCGCGCTCAACCAGCAATGGGGAACGAATTTCACGAGCTGGGATTCCGTTACGCCCATGACCACGAACGAGGCCATGAAGCGTACCGACGACAACTATTCCTCCTGGGCGGACTTCAAAGAGTGGATGGACATGGCTTACGCCAGCGCCCTCAAGATGGGCGTGGACGCCGTGAGTTCCCTCGATCCCGATGCCTACGCCGGAATAGCGGGCGGGCAGATGCCCGGCTGGGGCGGCTACGATTACTATCGCCTGGCGCAGTCGGTGACGGCCATCGAGCCGTACGATATCGGGAACAATATCGAGATCCTGCGCTCCATCAACCCGCATATTGCCGTGGTGACGACCGTATTCGCACACGGCCCCTGGGAAAAACATCGCATCTGGTACGAGCTGCTGCACGGCAATCGCGGCCTCATCATCTGGGATGACAAGAACGAATTCGTGTCGAAAGATGGCGCCATCGGCGATCGCGGTCGAGAGGTAGCGCCGTATTACACCGAGATCCGCAACGGCGTCGGCGCGCTGCTTATGAACAGCACACGGCTGGCCGATCCTTGCCATTCACTACTCGCAAGCCAGTATGCGCACCGAATGGATGCTGGCGCAGAAACCGAAAGGCGATGCCTGGGCGCTGCGGCGGTCGAGCGCGGACGAGCGCATGGATAACGATTTTCTGCGGCTGCGTGAATCCTGGTGCCGGCTCATCGAAGACTTGGGCTTACAGTACAATTTCGTGGCGTACCGCCAGGTCGAGCAGGGAGAACTGATGCAGCGCGGCTACCGCGTGCTGATTCTGCCGCGTTCGAGCTCGCTTTCGGCGGCGGAAGCGCGTGAGATTCGTGCGTTCGTGGACCAGGGCGGAACCGTGATTGCGGACGGCAAGCCAGGCGCCTTCGATGAGCACAGCCGCAGACTGGACAAGTCTTCCCTGGCTGACCTGATTCAGCAGACCGAGACCCCGTATGGACGTGGCAAGCTCATGCAGGTGAGCGACATGGTGAACTATCACCAGAACCGGCTCATCGGGAAAGAAGGGCCCGCGCGTGAGATCGCGCAGCGGGCGCTCACTGGAAGCGGTGTGAGGCCTGAGTTTGCGGTTACCGACGAAGCCGGCCAGTTCCCGGTTGGCGTCGAAACGCATCTGTTCCGCAACGGCGGCGTGACGATCATCGGGCTGCTGACGAATCCGCAGTTGCGCGTGGATGAGCTCGGCCCTCCGGAGTTCAAGTCAAACGAGCGCATCGCAAAACCGCGCACGGTGAGGTTGGCATTGCCGCAAGAAATGTACATATATGACGTGCGGAGGTCGAAGGCGCTCGGCAGGCAAACAGAGGTCGCGGTGGCGCTCGATCCGTACGAGCCCGCCCTCTTCGCGGTATCGCCGGTTGCGTTATCCGATCTGGAAATCGCCGCGCCCACGCGACTCCGACGGGGCGAGAACGCGCAGATTGGTCTCGAGTTTGCGCACCGTTCGCCGGCGGCTACTCACATCATCCACCTCGATGTGATCGATCCCACGGGTAAGACCGTGGACTATTACTCCGGCAACATCATCGCACCACACGGCCACGCCGCGAAGCTGCTGCCGCTGGCCTTCAACGACGCGCGTGGCAAGTGGACCCTGCGCGCGCACGATCTGCTGAGCGGCCAGGTCAAAACGGCTGCGATAGAGGTGGATTAAATGCGCGTGTGGCTATCCCTTCTAGCGGTCTTTCTGGCCGGCGCGCAGCATCCCAATCCGCGGCAAAATTCAGCGCTACCTGGCCGGTATTTCCGCCTGCTCAGCGCGGGAGTTGCCCAGGTGGAACAGCGATTGGCCTCCGAACCATCCGCCGACTTGAAAGCGCTCGAAGCCCACGGTGACGGCTGGCGCCTGTTTCCGCACACTGTGCTTGCCGCGGCCGTACTGTATGCGAAACCCGATCCCGCGAATCATGCTTATCAAGACCCGAAGACGCTGGCACTGGCGATAAGGATCGGTGATCTGTTGGCCGGCGAGAGTGAGCGAGGCAGTTTTCAAGAGCGGCTGAACAGCGATCGCGATGCTTACATGTGGCTCGAAGCGTACCGCGTGCTGGAGCCGAAGCTCGGTAGCGAACGCCGCGCGCGCTGGCGCCGGGAGCTGGAGAGGAATATCGCCGGGCTGGCGTCCGATTCAGCCGAACGGATCGACTTCCCCGGCTACCAGTCGCCTTTCATCGGCACCTCGCCCAATCACCTGTCGCTCTGGGCCTCGACTGTCTATCTCGCCGGGCTCGTCTTCGGAAACCAGGAATGGCAGCGGACCGGTACACGTGTGATGCACCGCTTCGCGGCCGAAGAGCAATCGCCCGACGGGTTTTGGGGTGAGCATGAGCGGCTGCTGCCCACCCCCGGTTACGATTACACGACCTACACCGGTGTGGCGCTTTACTACGAGCACTCGCACGATCTCATGGCGCTTGAAGCGCTGCGGCGCGGCCTCGAGTTTCACAAATTCTTCACGTATCCGGATGGCGCGCCCGTCGAAGTGCTGGACGATCGCAACCGCTACACCTCCGTCGACGGCTGGAACATGCCCGGGTTCGTCACCTGGTCCGAAGAGAACCCAGCGCCCGCGGGCAACGATGAATCGGCGTCGAAAGGCCAGTTTGGCTTCTCGAATTTCCCGGATGGCCGCCGCTATGCCGAATTCCTGACCGGCTTTTTCCGCGCCGGCGAAGTCGGCTACGAGGACTTGGGCCGCCTCGCACAGGATGCGCTGTATTATCACGCCGGCCCGCAGGCGCCCATTCCCCAGGACTTACGCGATTATGCGCGCCGCCTGCACATTCCCGCGGCCATTCGCAAGGCCGGACCCTGGGTGGTCTGCCTTTCCGGCCTGATCAGCACGCAGGCGATCAACAACCAGTACTATCTTGACCGGCAGGGAAACCTCAGTGTGTTTCACACCAAGACGGGCCTGATCATTACCGGCGCAAATTCCAAGCGGCAACCCGAGCTGGCTACTTTTTCCGAGAAGCTTCGCGGGCAGGTGATCCACATGCCCATCGGAAGCCGCCTGGAAATGGGAGACGACCAGGATCGGCTGTCGCTCGCTTTCAGCACGTTCTTCAGCGACCTCTACGTGCCCAAGCCGTCTGAGACGGCGGTGTCCTTTCGTTTTTCGATCACCGGCAGAGGCCGTCCCGGCGAAGACCCTCGCTTGGCGCTGCAGCTTTGTTTGAAAAACGGCGAGACACTCGAGACCGCAACGGGCCGGAAGATCACGCTGGGCCGCGAACGTATCGAACTCTTGCCCGCTGATCTGGGCGGCACGATCCGTCATCATGGCTGGCAATTGAAGTTCGATCCCACCGCGACCCTTACATGGCCGGTCTACCCGCACCACCCGTACACCGATGCGCCGGAGAAGAGCCTGGATCACGCCGTGGGTGCGCTATCGGTGCCGCTGCGGCTGAAGCATCAACCTGGGCGCAGCGTCCGCCCCAACGAGCAGGAGATTTCATTTGTGGTGGAAGTGAATTGATGGCCTAGTAGTGATACCGCGCTTGCAGGAAATCGATTCTTCTTTCGCTCACCTGATATACCAGCCTGTGCTCTTGCGTAATTCGCCTGGACCAGGCGCCCGGCGCCAGATATTTCAACGGTTCGGGTTTTCCTATGCCGGTAAACGGTTCGTTCAGGATCGCCTCAATCAACTGAAAGACGCGAATCGCGGTTTTGCGATCGACCTCGATCCAGTAGCGCAGGTCTTCTCGGAACTCCGGATGGAAAATCGCTTTTCGCTCAGCGGCCCGGGCCAAGCCCCATCTCCCGACGCAAACCATCTACCGATTCCGGCTTGCCTTTTCGCCTGCCAGCCCTGCGCAGCGCGGTGAGCAGCCGCCGTGCGTTCTTGGGCGAGCGCAAAAGGTGCGCCGTCTCCAACAAACCAGCCAGTTCGTCAGCCGGAATTAACGCCACGTCCCGCGCACCTCTCCGGTGCACGATCACAATCTCCTGGTTTTCCACAACCTGGTCAAGGATGGAAGCCAGCTTCTCGCGCAGCGCGGTGTATGTGGTCTCGATGGCCAAAGCACACACTCCCGGAACTATTGTACAGGAATCCTGTACGTATCGCCCTCTACTGCTTCCCTCCGATATACCCCAGGCTTCGCAATTGGTCGAGCGTCTGCTGGTCCATCGCGGCCTTCGCGCCGCGTCCCAGAAAACTCTTGATCTGCTTCTCGGCATCCAGCCATTTGCCGATCTCCGTCATCATGCGGTCGACTTCCTGCGGATGCTCTGCGGCGACGTTCTTTTGTTCTCCTCGATCTGTGCGGCGGTCGTACAGCTCAACCTTGTTCATCTTCACTTCCTTGCCTTTGTCTCGGTAGATGAGTTTCCAGTTGGCGTCCAGCAGCGCGACGGTGTCGGTTCCGTTTTCCGGAACCAGTCCGTGGGCATGAGGGCTGGCGTACCGGGACGTCATCACCGCACCACGCCTCTGGAACGGCTGGCCCTTCGCCAGCGGGGCGAGGCTCTGGCCTTGCACCATGTCTGGAATTTTGAGACCCAGCAGATCGAGCACGGTGGGCATCACATCCACCAATTGCACCGGCTCGCTCACTCTCCTGGGTGTGGGAATCAGCCTGGGATTCCACATCACGAATACCCCATGCGTGAGCTCCTGATATAGCGATTGGCCGTGCGCGGTCCAGCCGTGTTCCCAGAATTCTTCACCGTGATCGGAGACGACGAGGATCAGCGTGTTGTCGAGGACGCCAAGCTGTTTCAGCTTATCCATGAGCTGCTCCAGGCTCCAGTCGTTGTGCAGAATCTCACCGTCGTATCGGTCTATGGCCTTATGGATGAAGCGGTCGGGATTTACCCCGCTTCGCGCGCACACCGCGCGGTTGATGACTGCCCCCCCGCCGTACCCTCTCTTGTCCACCAGGCTCTTGTAAGTGGCGTTGAACTCCGGCGTGTCCGCGGGATTGGCGAACTTTTCTTCAAAACCTGCGGGTGGCCGGTACGGCGCATGCGGGTCGGTCGTGTGCGCGTACAGGAAGAAAGGCTCATCCCGATGCTGTTCCAGCCAGGGAAACACGATCTTGTTAACCGCGGCGGAGTCCGTGGCGCGATCCTCCGCGTCCTTCCGGTAGCGCTGGATCACGGCCCACTCCGACAGGTAATCGAAGCCGCGCTGCAACCCGGAAAGCC
>JBGPKX010000121.1:0-14953 GCA_041486185.1 Bryobacteraceae bacterium
CGCCATCGACGGCAGCATCTACTTCTCCCATATCGCGCCCAACGCCGCGGACTCCGCGATTTACCAGATCACGCGGAAGGGAGATGTGCGGGCAGTCTCGCGCGATTGCGAGATGCCGAACGGAGTGGCGCTCGCTCCCAATCAGCAGAACTTGTACGCGGCCGATCCGCGCGGCGGCAAGATCTGGGTCTATGACATCGCGGGCGATGGCGCGCTTCGCAGCGGGCGCGTATTTGCTCCGGCGCGCTCGCATGGTTTGAAAACCGACGAACTCGGGAACATCTGGGCGGCAGACGACCATGCGATCGCCGTCTTCGATGCCCACGGACGGCGGCTCGGTGAAATTCCGATGCCGGAAGATCCAAGCAACTGCGCCTGGGGCGATGGTTTCCGCAATCTCTATGTGACGGCGAAAACGTCCGTATATAAGATCGTGACGAAAGTGGATGGCACGCGCACTTATTAGCCTCGCCATCGCGGTCTTGCTGGCCGGCTCGCTCGTTGCCCAGTTGAAACCCGATTCGCCATCCGCCGCCGGCGTGTCGCCGGCGCAGCTCGAGCGCGCCGCCGGCCTGCTCCAATCTCAGGTCGAGGCGGGGCATGTGGGAGCCGCCGCCATTCTGGTCGCGCGCAACGGCCGCATCGTGCTGCACAAAGGCTTCGGCCGGCTCTCCCCGGCGCCCGATTCACCCCCCGTGCAGCCGGATTCGGTATTTCTGCTGGCCTCCATTACCAAGCCCGTTACGGCGTCCGCCTTGATGCTGCTGGTCGAGCGCGGCCTGGTTGCGCTCGGCGACCCGGTCAAACATTACCTGCCCGAGTTCACCGGCGGAGAACGGGGCCAGGTACGCGTTCGCGACCTCCTCAGCCACACCTCCGGGCTGCCGGACATGCTTCCCGAGAATATCGAATTGCGCCGCGCGCATGCGCCCCTGAGTGAATTTGTGCGTCACACGTACACCACCCCGCTGTTGTTCGCTCCGCGCAGCGAGTTTCGCTATCAGAGCATGGGGATCCTGCTCGCCGGAGAGATTGTCGAGAAACTTTCCGGAATGCCGTTGCGGGATTTCGAGAAGAAGGAAATCTTCGACCCGCTCGGCATGAAGGAGAGCTCGCTCGGCTTGGGTGGAAGGCGCATCCGTGATCTGGTGAGTTGTGCCACGCCGGGCGACGATCCGGCCGACGACGAGCGGTTCGGCCCGGACAGCCCCTACTGGCGCGATATGGGACATCCCTGGGGAGGGATGCACAGCACCACCTCTGACCTTGCCCGTCTGCTGCAAACTTTTCTTGACGGCGGTATTTACGCGGGTAAGCGCATTTTCAGCGCCGCCACTGTGAGCGCCATGACCGCGGATCAGAACGTCGAGATCAAGGCGCCATGGGGACTCGGGTGGGCGCTGGGCCGGTCGCGCGCGTGGAATGCATTTGGAGACCTCGTTTCGGGAGCCGCCTTTGGCCACGCCGGAGCCACCGGCACAATGGCATGGTCCGATCCGGACTCGCGCCTGGTCTGCGTGATTCTGACCAATCGGCCTTATTCCGACGACGACGGCAGATTGCTCCGCCTGGTGTCCAATGCCGTTGCCGCATCGGTGCTCCGGAAACAAGCGCAGTGATCTGGGCGGTACGCCGGCCACCTTCACGACGTCAGCTTTCGTGCGTGGTGTCTTGCCCCTGCCCGCCGCTGCCCAGAACCTCATTCAAGAAAACGGGGCGCCGTTCCGATACGCTGCGGTACGCAGCCTCGACGCCGGCAAATGTGCGCAAATACCGGCGTCCGCCGGATTCGAAGGCCGAGCCACGTGCCAGGCACTCGATGAAATGCGCCTGCGTCGCGCGCACGCTGTCGCCGCGGTAGCCGGCGGTTACGTCATTCTTCCAGGCGAGGACGTTGTTGAGATAGACGTCGCCCGTGGCTGGAATCGAGATCATGCCGCGTTCGCCCTCGAAAAAAGCGTCGCCCATGGCGGGACCATCGGGAACCGGATCGAGAAAGCGGTGACCATCGATCCAGCCGTGGACCGCGCCGTCATGAGCTAATACAAGGATGGCCTGATCTTCCGCGACGACGTTGCCGTTTCTGCGGCTGGCCTGCGCATACACGGAATCGATTTCGCCGAACAGAAACCGCGCGGTATCGATGTGATGCACCAGCACCTCGTCGATGACCAATCTGCGTAGCTCGCGAAAATATGGCTGCTTCGGATAGGGTTCGTCTCCCACTCCGTCACGCGTTCTGGTGCGAAAGCCGTAGCCAATCGGCCGGCCGAGGTCGCCTCGCGCCATCATCTGCTGCGCCACGCGGTACCACGCCTGCCAGCGCCAGTTCTCGTGGATCATGAGCCGCACGCCGGCGGATTCGGCGGTGCTCACGATCTCGACGGCCGTGAGCCAGTCGGGTGCGATTGGTTTCTGGCAGATGATGGGAATCTTGTGCTGGACAGCCAGGCGCACCAGCGGGAGATGGGTCTCCACCCGCGTGACGATGTCCACGAAATCGAGGCGTTCGCATTCCAGCATTTCTTCAGCGGAACGGTAAGTGTTCTTCGCGAACTTTTCCGCGCGATCGAGGCGCGGGTCCGCGGCTGCGACAATCTCGACTTCCGGGATGCGCCGCCAGGCCTCGATGTGACGTCCGGCGAAAAAGCCGCAGCCGATGATGCCGCCTTTCATGCCATTCCCTTCGCCGCAGGTTCACGGCTGGCCATCCATCCGGCAATCGCGGCCAGCACAGCCGCAAAGGCCACGGTGTTCAGGGGTATCGAGAAGCTTGCGGTCTGTTGTGTAACACGGCCGACGGCCCACATACCCAAGGCGCCGGCCAGAGAGCCGCAGCCGCTGAGGATACCGATCGCGGTGGAGACGTGCGTGCCGGAAACCTCCTGCGCCATGGTCAGATAAATCGCCACCCAGATGCCCAAACCGAAGTTGACGAGCACCAGGGCGGCAACGGCTCCAGGCATCGGCAGGACAGGCACGGCCGCGCACCAGACGACCGAGGCCGTCGCCAGCAGAAAGACGATTCGCCGCGCATGCTGGACCGGCCATCCCCAGTGCGTCAGCGCGAGAATCGCACTCCCGCAGGCGAGATTGCCGAGATCCAGACCCAGATAGATCGCCGTGAGTATCCACCCCATCTGCCGGTCCGGGCTCAGGCCGCGCTGCTGGGCGAAATACGTCGGCAGCCAGTTGACGCTGAAGTACAAGCATGGATTCACTAGAACCGCGACCGCCAGGACGGGCAGGAACCGGGCGCTTTTCATGATGCCGGCGAAAATAGCGCGTTGGCCGGCGAGGCCGGTGGCTTCCTGCGCCTCAGAGTCGCGCCAGACCGGAGCCATTTGCCGGTCGCGCGTGATGAAAATCCAGCCGGCGATCCAGACCGCGCCGAGCGAGCCGATCAGCACGAACGCCCAGCGCCATCCGAAATATGCGGAGATGCCCAGGATCAAGCCTGGAGCCACTAGTGCACCAACGCTGGTCCCGCTGGTAAAGATGCCATTGCCGAGCGCCCGCTCCCGCGGCTCGAGCAGCCGCGCCAAGACGCGCAGTCCGGCCGGCCAGTTGGCCGATTCCACCACGCCGAGCGCGAAGCGAAAAATCAGCAACGCCACGAAACCATTCGCCAGCCCCGTGAGCACGGACACCAGGGACCACAGGAACACCGCCGACGCAAAGGCCCAGCGCAGATTCGAGCGATCCAGGATGGGCCCCACCGCCATCAGTGAAAACGTGTACGCGCCATAGAAAATCGCAAACAGCCAGCCCAGCTCCCCATTACCGAGATGCAGTTCCTTCTGCAGCGCCGGCGCCAGAATACTCATGGTCTGCCGGTCGACATAGTTCAGCGTTGTCGCCAGAAACAGAACGATGCAAAGCTGCCATTTTTTTGGCATGGGTTGGATTCAGCCCTGAAGCTGCAAGACTTCTTCCACGCGGCCATCGCGCACACCGTACATCCGTTCGTGGAGATTGATCGTGGCGTCGCTATATTGCGGCCAGATCTCGATGGTTTGGCCGGCTTCGACCGAAACCCCAGGGTCCAGAATGTCGATGATGCCGTGTTCCGCATTCAGTTTCCGGAAGCGCAGGCCGGCATGATTCTTGATCACGGGCAGGCCGTGCTCGCCGCTTATGGACTTCAGCCCGGCGTCCACGACCACACGCTCCGGCTGCGTGATACTGATCACCGTCGCCAAAATCGTAAGGGCCGGCTCGAAATCCGCGCACGTGGTCCTGTACTCCGCGTCCATCACCAGGTACGAGCCGGCTTGAAACTCGGTGATGCCGGGAAACCTGGGCGTCAGATGGTGCGTGCCGGTTCCGCCGGTGCTTACGATCTCAACCGGCATCCCATCCTGTTCGACCAGCCGGCGGCACTCCATGAGGGGCTTCATGGCCTGGTCGTATGCGGACTCTTTCTCGGCGCCTTCCAGCAAGTGCGCCACGTGGCCTTCATAGCCCATCAGACCGCGCAGCCGCAAACCTTCGCGCACAACCTGGCGGGCCAGTTCGAGCGCGGGCTCGCCGGGTTTGACGCCGGTCCGGTTTTGGCCAACGTTGACGTCCACCAGGACGCCAATACGGCAGTTCTTTTCCCGGCCCGCGGCCGCGAGCGCGCCGGCTGCCTGCGCGTTATCGACCACGGCGATGACATCCCCCTGCCGGGCAAGATCGACAAAGCGCCGGATTTTTCGATCGCCGGCAACTTCGCTGGAGATGAGTATGTTTCCGATGCCGTTCGCGACCAGGGCTTCCGCTTCGGACAGCGTGGCGCAGGTCATGCCGATGGCCCCCGCATCAATCTGGCGGCGCGCGAGCACCGGGCTCTTATGGTTCTTGTAGTGCGGACGCAGCTTAGTGGGTCCGGCCCTGAAAAAATCGGCCATTTTGACCAGGTTGCGCTCCATGGCATTCAGGTCGATCAGGAGCGCGGGAGTGTCGATTTCGCTCAGACGCATGAATGGCTCAGGATGCAAGAGGATCGAGCCGGTCTACCTGAAGATTACGCGGCAGGCTCGCGATTCTGTGCAGCATGGCCGTGGATTATATCAACACCTGGCACAGCCATTCCTGCCCGTGCGGTTCTTCACGTGGCACAGGCATTCCAGCCTGTGCGCTTCTTAGAGCGCGCAAGCCAGATAACCGCTTGCTCCTAACATCGCGGATCGGCAAACACCCATTCCGAGCCGCGCGCGTCAGCAAGCGGTTCCACCGTTCGTTGTAGCCCCGGCGAACGTCGGTCAAGACCCCCAATTCTTTGCGGCACGGCCGTGGATCAACACGTGGCACACCCATTTCTGCCTGTACGCTTCTCAGACCGCGCAAGCCAGATAGCCGCGCGCCACTCTGTCGCGTGCATTGATCTTGCGCGCTTCCTAGATCCCCTTGGCTGTACCCCCTCGAATACCCCTGCTCAGGCGGCCGCTTGCTCATCTCGCCCAACATCGCGGATCGCAAACACCCATTCCGAGCCGCGCGCATCAGAGTCTGTGGGAAAACTATCGACGCAAGCCATATTGTGCCACTTGCTCGCGAGGCAACAATGAGTGGTAGACGAGAGCATGAATTTTGGAGTTTTCACACTGACTCGTCAGCAAGCGGTTCCGCCGTTCGTTGTAGCCCAGCGAACGTCGGTCAAGACCCCCGCCCCCCCGCCGCGTCGCCGCGTCACCCCCTCGCGATGCAACGCATCGCCCGGCGCGTAGCGCCGGTCACTCATAGCGCAGCGCTTTCATCGGGTCGACGCGCGAAGCGCGGCGGGCCGGAATATAACCCGCGAGGATCGTGACAGCCAGCAGCGCGGGCCCCACCAGAAGGTACGTAGTAATATCCGTCCCCTTGCCGGTGAACATGGCTTTGAGCACCCCCTCGGCCCCAAAGCTGGCCACCAGTCCCACACCCAGTCCGCTCAGCGCCAGCACAAATCCCTGGTGCATCACCATGCGCAACACGGAACCGCGTTGAGCCCCGATAGCAATCCGGATTCCTATCTCCCGCGTGCGCCGCCCCGCCGCATACGCCACCAGCCCGTAGAGTCCCACCATCGCCAGGATCACCCCCATCACGCCCATTGCCCCCACGACTTCGATAATCAGATTGGTCGTGCTCACCGCGCGATAGTGATAGAACTCATCGTAGGTGCGGACATTGTAGATTGGCTGGTTCGCGTCCAGCGCATGCACCGCTTCGCGCAGTGGCGCCGCCAGACTCGCGGGATCCCCGAAGGATTCCGCCAGCAACGTCATGCGCGGCTTGACGTGCTGAACGTATGGAAAATATACAAATTCGATGGGCGCCCCGGCGATCCATAGATACTTGATCGTCTTGGCCACACCTACCACCTGAACCCACGGACCTTTGCGATCATTCAGGCGGAAGCGTTTTCCGATGGCATCCTGCTCAGGCCAGTAGTGCCTGGCCATTTCCTCGTTGACCACCGCAACCCGGGGAGAGTCGTGCGTGTCCGTAGCAAGGAAACCGCGGCCCCGCATCGGGATGCCTTGCGTGTCAAAGTAACTCTCGCCCACATCGTTCGCGAGCACGGAAACATCTTCCTTCCCCTTCGGGAACTGGTAACCCTCGGGCACAACCGTGACGCCGTCCACGCCATCGTTGCCCAGTGGGATGGCGTAGGTCAGCGCCGCGGATTTCACTCCCGGCACGGTCCGCGCCCGCTCTACAAGCTGGTGCAAAAACTGCTGGGCCTGTTTTTCGTCATAGCGCACCAGCCCGGGATCAAAACTCATCATCAGTAGATGCGTGGTGCGGAACCCTGGACCCCGCCCTAACATGTGCTGGAAGCCTCGAAACATGAAAGTCGTGACCGTCAGCAGAACCAGCGAAATCGCGACCTGCGCCGCTACCAGCAGATTGCGCCCCCACAAGCGTCGCGGGCCGGGAGCGTCGGCCGTGGCGCTCCTCAGCGCGCCGACCAGATTCGTACGCGTGGTTTGTATGGCCGGCACCAGCCCGAACAGCACCGCGCTCGCCACCGCAAGACACATACTGTACAGCAGCACTCTTTGATCCAGCTCGATCCCGATCCTTATCGGCAGATCGCTCGGAATCTTGATCTGACGCAGGAAAAGCACGCCTCCATATCCAACCAGCAGACCGAGAAGTCCGCCCGCAACGGCAATCAGCAGGCTTTCGGTGAGCAACTGCCGGATCAGCCGCTGGCGTCCCGCGCCGATTGCCAGGCGCAAAGCGATTTCGCGCGCGCGTGTGGGCGCACGGCTGGTTAGCAGGCCCCCCACATTGGCGCAGGCCACCAGCAGCACCGCAATCGCTAACGTGATCAGCATGGCCACCAGTTGTGCGTCCGGAGGCGACTGCTGAATGCGGGCTTGCAATTCCGTGCGCACCACCGCGGCCCGGTTGTGGTTGGTGTCCGGGTAGGCGCGCTCCAGATTTTTGCCGATCGCCGCAATCTCTGCCTGTGCCTGGGAAACCGTCACGCCCGGTTTAAGCCGGCCCCTGATGGTAAGGTTCCGATAGTCGCGCGCCTCGAGCGGCCGGTCCTGCGGGTTGTTAACCAGACGCGGCCACATCATGATCGGGACATAAAACGCCGACTCGAAATACCGGCTCATGCCCGTAAAACGCGCGGGCGCCACGCCGATCACCGTGAATTCGATTCCGCCGATCAGCAGTTTGCACCCCAGAACCGATGGATCAGCCCCGAACTCCTTCTCCCAGAAGTCGTGGCCCAGAATCAGCACCGCGTCCCGGCCCGCCGCCTGGTCTTCGTCGGGGCGGAACGAGCGGCCCAGCTCCGGCTCGACACCCATCACACGAAACATGTTGCCCGTCACAATGGTTCCCAGTTTCAACTGCGCCAGCGCGTCGCGCCTGGTGGCATATCCGAACGTGCTGTCCGCGAACGCCGCCAGCCCCTCGAAGCTCTTGCTTTGATCGCGAAAATCCACGTAGTCGCGGTACGAGGCCACAATCTGGCTGAAACCGGCGGCGCTTTCAACCGTCCCAACCGCCACCACTTCGCTCGGGCGCAGTACCGGCAGGGGCCGCAGCAGCAGCGCGTCCGCCAGGCTGAACATGGCGGAGTTGGCGCCGATGCCGATGGCCAGCGACAGCACCGCCACCAGCGTGAACCCCGGATTCTTGGCCAGCATGCGCCGCCCGTGGACGATGTCCTGCCACAGCCGCTCCAGCCACACCCAGCCCCACACCGCGCGCGTCTCTTCTTTCACCTGCTGCGGTGAGCCGAGTTTGCGCATGGCGGCGTGACGGGCCTGGTCGGACGGCATTCCGGCTTCGATATTCGCTCTTGTCTCGCGCTCGATATAGTCGCGGATTTCATGGTCGAGGCTTTCCTCGCGACGCTGGCGGAATTTCATAACTGGCCTTCCTCTCCCAACGGATGCATGATGCGCCCGATGGCCTGCGTCAGCCGCGCCCACTTCGAGTTCTCGGCGGTGAGATGCTTGCGGCCTTTGGCCGTCAGGCTGTAGAACTTCGCGCGGCGGTTGTTTTCGGAAACGCCCTCTTTAGCCGAAATGAGTCCCTGCCTCACCAGGCGGTGCAAGGCCGGATAAAGCGAGCCATGCTCCACCTGTAAGACATCTTCCGACCCGTGCTCAATGGCGTGGGCGATGGCGTGGCCGTGCGCCGGTCCGAACAGCAGCGTGCGCAGAATCAACATGTCCAGCGTGCCTTGCAGCAGTTCGACGCGGCTCAATTCTCTTTGGGTAGACATTCTAGTTGACGCTACCGCTACTTGGGTAGAATGTCAAGGGAATCGGCCGGATCTGGCGGGAGCGCGTTATCTTCAGGCGACTCCCCTTATAATCGGGTCAAGAAGTGATGGCGAAACGGTTGCCATATCGCCTCGTTGCGCTGGCTTGCGCCATATTCTGTGGCATTCCGGCCGGGCAGGCTCAAACGCGAGGCGCCGCTAGCGTCGACAAGCTGATGTTTCACGGCAGCCGCGAGCGTCTGGGATGGAATCCGCTCGAAACCGAGCTGACTCCGCCAACGGTTGTGAGCGCGGCATTCGGACCGCTCTGGAACTCGCCCGCGTTCCATGCGGTCTCGATCGGCGGTAAAACCTACGCGCCGCATATCTATGCTTCGCCGCTCTACGCCGATGATGTGGCGATCTCGTTGGGGCCGCACGCCGGCTCCAGCTTTCGCGTTATTTTCGCGGCCTCGAGCAACGGCTACGTCTACGCTGTCAACGCGTTTGCCACTGCGGGCGCGAATCCGGTGCCGGCCGGCGCCATGCTTTGGAGCCGCAGCCTCTGCGCGCCCCGCGTCAACCCGTATCTGGATGGCGGCGTGCCCATCGGAATCCTGGGGACTCCGGCCATCGACCTGGACCCCACGCCGCCGCGCCTGTACGTCGCCTGCGATGATGCCGCGGCAGGCTGGCAGGCATTCGCGCTGGACATCGCGAGCGGCAATATTCTTCCCGGCTGGCCTGTCGCCATCAACGACGCGGCCCTCGCGCCCATCAACCGGAATGGGCCCGCTAGGTTTCAAGAAGCGGTCCACATGTCGCAGCGCGGTGCGCTCAATCTGAGTCCCGATGGCGCGGTACTGTACATTCCCTTCGGCGGTTACGACGATCAAGCGGCGGGCTGGATGGTGGCGATCGATACCGGCATCCCGCGCCTGGCGGCTGCATTTTCCGGAGCCCCTTCCAATGTAATGACCGCCAACGCCGGCATGTGGGCGGCCGGTGGGCCGGCCGTGGATCCCGGCGGCCTAATCTACGCCACTACGGGCAATAGCCCCGATGGTTCCGGCAACGCCCATGGAGTATGGGGACACTCGCTGCTGGTGTGGGACCGCATGTTGCGCCTTCTCGGTACCTACACGCCCTTCGATTACTGCCAGTGGGACACCAACGATATCGATCTGGGCGGCGACTCGCCGCTTCTGGTTCCCGAACTCGATCCCGCAACCACCACAACGCCGCGCATTGTGGCGTTCGGAAGCAAGCAGGGCAGCGTCTATTTGGTGGATCGCGATCGTCTGCCCGGTCGCCTGGATCATCGTCCGCCGTGCAGCACGGACTCCACTTCGGATCGATCGCTTGTGCCGCCCGGTCCCGAGCCGCAGTTCAACGCGCGCGGGCCCTTACAGGTATTCGGCCCGTATTCGGAAATCTACGGCAGCATCGACCTGGCCAAAATGCGCAGCTCGCCGGCTTATTTTCAGGGTGCCGATGGCGCCAACTACTTATTTGTTGCAGGATCGACCAAGGCCGTGGCCGGCCGCCCGGATGTAATTCCACCTTCGCTCGCGCGGCTCAAGATTGTGACGCGTCCCTCGCTCGCGAGCCCGGTGTTTGTGCCGCCCGGCAGCCGTTCCGCCCGTGCCATCCTTTCTTCGCCGCCTGCCACGGCCGCGTATTTGTCGATTGACGGCGCGGACAACCGCCTGCGCTTCCTGAATCCCGGGTCGCCCGTGGTCTCGAGCAACGGCCCGCGCGACGCCGTCGTCTGGGTGCTGGATGCGAACCTGTTTCGCTCCCAATTCCTGGTGGACGCGAAAGCCGCCCATCCGGTGCTTTACGCCATCCATGCCATGACCCTGACTCCCCTGTGGCACAGCACGCCCGGCCAGTTAAACGTCGGCGGCAAGTACAGCACGCCCGCCATCGCGCACGGCGTGGTGTTCGTAGGCACGGATCGCATTCAGGCGTTCGGGCTCCGGTGAACGCTCGACAGCCGCCCCGTCTAGTAGTGTCTGAAATGTGCGTTGATGCGCACTAGCACTCTCATACCCATGCACGCTATTGCGCGCCAGATTTTTCTTGAGACAAACCTGTATCCGGCGTGCCCTGTGGATCGGGACGCAGTTTGATAGAATTTTCTAACCGAACAGAATGGGCTCATTTAATTTTACGATTCCAAGGTTTGAGCGTCCGATCCAGGACATCCTGACGAGAATGCCGCGCGCCTTCAAGGAACAGGCGGAAAAAGGATTCACGGTGCTCGCTGACGTTGGGCAGCAGCACTATGCTGAGATCCTCCAGGCAGTTTTGGTTGGATTGGAAAGCAAGAAGGCTCCCTTAGAGGAACTCGAAAAAAGCTTAAAACTTTCAATAAACGACCTTAGCTCGCTATTCGCGGCATCGATGCTAACCGTTCCGATTCTGGGTGAAGGCGGTAGCGCAGAAGAATTTATCAATTCTGCGGTGAAAGTAGGAGTGATTCCCCAAAGTCTCGTCCCTAAAATCCAGCCCTTCGTGGACACGGTAGTGGCGCAGCGGGCGCAAATCGGACGCGCGATTCGACGGGCGGCACTTCCCGCCCAGGTTCTTCCATACATTTCAAATGCGGAGATCGTTGTCGATCTTCGGATGGCGTTTGAAGAACAGGCCGTTGTCGAAGCGGTTCCCGTTGCCATCGTTCATATTGATACGGACGCGAATGGCCAAGAGATTTGGTTTCAAGGTTCAAAGCAGCAGATGCAGCAATTGAAGAATGATATCGAGGAGGCAATCAAACAAATGGAGGCGGCGGCGGCATGGAGTCGTCGGGAGCCGAAAGCGTGAATCCTCCTGAGGTCTTCCAAGCTCCCCACTTTACATTTTGGACGACCACCTACACGGCTCTAGGGGCTGGGTTTTTTTGGAGCCGTACTGGGCGGACCAAACTTAAGGTTTACGTCCTGTCATCGATGTTCGATGCGTTTAAAGTGCCGGATGGCCCATGGCGGCAACTTACTGAATTTGTGATATTTATCATCTTTGGATGCTTGATCGGAATTGGAATCGCGAATCCTACGACGGTCGCCCAAGCCGTTACGGCCGGTTTTGCGTGGACAGGTTTTGTTGCGAAGCGGGATTAGAATAGAAATGTAATGAGTGAGCGCCTCTACAATCGACTGACGAACGCCTTGATGCTGATCGGTATCGCGTCCGCCCTATTGTTCGATTCTGGCAGGTTCCCGCACGTTGTTGTGGGGACAATTGGAATCATCGCTGGAGTGGCAGCGACGATCTTGTACTTTTGGAACCAGCATTACAGCGGAGCGAAAATAGAATCCTCAGCGAAGGAGGTTCTGCGCGCCTCGGGGCTAAGATCAGAAGCTGTAAAGTTTCGGGACGTTCGGTTTGCGGTTAGCGATAAGGCTATCAGGGAAGTAGCGGCCTTGACGGCTGCTCAGGTATGGAAGAGAAGTGCTGCGGCAGCCGCATGGGGAGAGAGTTTAGTGCTGGATGCTGGATTCCCCGTTGATGAAATTGAAGCGTATCGACGCGAGAGGGCTCGGCTGTGGCTTTCACACTACGCGGCGCATCACGCCAGAACTCTTCAGTGGCATGTTGCTAAAGATGCCAATTTGGCGCTGATGCAGCCAGAAGTCGAGCTGTCACCAAATGAAGTTGCGGCGTGCGCGATTGAGATCATGCGCAACCTCGCAATCTCGGATAAGTTCAATCAGTGGGAATACGTTCTCGGTCCGAAAGGTCTTCGTGTATCAGCGAGAAAGGCTCATTCATCGCCGCGTCTGGTTTCCCAAGAGGACTTCGAATTCGAACACATCTCGGCGATGGTCAAATAGGACCCCTTAGCAGTTCCGCTAGTTCCCACACGTGATCCGTGATCTTCGCTTCCATGGTGGGTGTCACGCGGATCGAGCTGTGAATCCGGCAGAAATTGTAAAACGCGAAGTATAGCGCGAGCGCGGCCCAGTGGTTCTCAAACTTGCGGCTGAATCCGTTAGTCAAGCGGGTAAAGCGTCGAATCTGCATGCGCATGGTGAGGTTCTGTCGCTCGACGTGCGATGTGCAAATGCGGTTCGGATTTGGATCGCCGATGACTGGGACCACCTCCGTGGAAACCACTTCAGCCGGAGAGTAGCGGCCTTCACCTTCGACCGAAGCCCGGTGGACCTTGATGAGCTGTGCGAAATCCACTCGATCCGAGAGCGTGTTTTCAATGGCTGAAACGTAGGGCTTAGCACATTTCAGACACTACCCCTGTCTAATCGCCCGACCCGTATTTATGGGAAAATGGGGAAGTGAAGACTACGGTCGAAATTCCCGATCCGTTATTCCGTCAAGCCAAAGCGGCCGCCGCCCAGAAGGGCATCTCTTTGAAGGAGTTGTTTACCGGCGCCTTGCGGGAACAGTTGCGCCGGCATACGGCCGGACGAACGCCCGATAGACCGTGGATGCGCGCGTTTGGAGGGCTGCGTGAGCTCCATCGCGAAAACAAGCGCCTGGAACGCATCATTACGGCTGAATTTGAACGCGTCGACGAAGAAGAGTGGCAGTGATTCTCGATACCAACGCTCTTTCGGCGTTCGTCGATGGCGACGAGAAGCTGCTGCGGATTGTTCGGGACGAGCTCGAGCTGGCGGTCCCTGCGATCGTGCTCGGTGAATACCTATACGGAATTCACCAGTCGCGCTTGCGCACGCGTTACGAGAACTGGCTGGAGTCCAATCTCTCCCTATTTGAGCTCTTAACCGTTGGGCGCGAGACAGCACGGCATTACGCCGCAATCCGAGCAGAACTCAAGGCCGTCGGGAAACCAATCCCAAGCAATGATATCTGGATTGGTGCGCTGGCCCGGGAGCACCGTTTCACGATCGTTAGCCGCGACAGCCATTTCGAGTCGATACGAGGGGTTCAGTTGACGGCCTGGTGATTTCCCGGATCGCCACTGTCCGCTTCTGGGAAATCTGGTTCTCGGAACTGGACGCGGCGCGTCGCTTGTAAATTCCTTCAGCGACGGTTTATCAGCTACTTACCATCTTGGAACCGATGGCCACGCGCGTGCGTAACTGATGGCATGACCAGCGCACCGCGAACCTTGATCGCCGACGATCAGCCCGACGTGCTGGAAGCCCTCCGGCTGCTGTTGAAAAATGAAGGCTTTCAAATTGAAGCCGTGCAATCGCCCGCGGCGGTGCTGGATAAGCTTAACTCCGCGCCTTACGACCTGCTGTTGATGGACTTGAATTATACGCGCGACACAACCTCCGGCCAGGAAGGGCTCGATCTGCTGGCGCGCATTCAGGCCATCGATAAGACGCTGCCGGTGGTCGCCATGACGGCCTGGGGCTCGGTAGAACTCGCCGTGGAAGCCATGCAGCGCGGCGTGCGCGATTTCGTCTTGAAGCCGTGGGAGAACTCGCGGCTGCTGCGCACGCTCCGCGATCAAATCCGGCAGGGCCAGCAGAAACGCAATGAGCTGCGCATCGAGCGCGAAGAATTCGAAGAGGCGCGCGCCGTGGGCCAGGCGCTGCTGCCGCACAGCATTCCGGAAGTTCCGGGATTGCAAATCGCCACCACCTCGCAAGCCGTGCGCCTGTTGAGCGGTGATTACTTCGACGTCCTGCAACTGGGCCAAGACAAGCTCGCCATCTGTATCGCCGACGTAATCGGTAAGGGCGTCCCCGCGGCGCTGCTGATGTCCAATGTGCAGGCCACCGTGCGCGCGCTGGCCGAGGAACCGATCGCCGCCGGCGCACTGGCTCGCAAGCTCAATCGCAGCGTCTGCCGCAACACCACACCGGGTAAGTTCGTGACATTCTGCTATTGCGAATTGGATATGCGCGCCCGCAAAGTCAGGTATGCGAATGCCGGACACTGCGAACCCATCCTGCTGCGCTCGAGCGGCGAAGTCGTACGGTTGCAAGCCGATGGCGCCGTGCTGGGCGTATTTCCCGAGTGGCCTTACGAGCAGGCCGAAGTGTCGCTCGAGCACGGTGATCGCCTGCTGCTTTTCACCGACGGCGTGACGGAAGCTTCCAACGCGCGCGACGAGGAGTTCGGCGAAGAGCGCCTCATCCAGTTGGCCTCCGCCCTGCGCGATCGCGGCGCCCATGAGCTGAAGAACCGCATTCTGCAAACCGTTGCGACCTTCACCGGCGGCCGCGCACAAGATGACGCAACGCTCGTGGTATTGGCCATCGAATAGGTTCCCCGACCGCGCCTGTCTGCCGTCTGCCGATCGCGCCTGTCTGC
>JBGPKX010000122.1:0-14941 GCA_041486185.1 Bryobacteraceae bacterium
CTCTGTAAGAGCCTTCTCGCCATCCGGGCCAACGCCGCACAGATCCAGCAGGTGGTAATGAACCTGATCACGAATGCCTCTGAAGCGCTCGCAGAAAAAGAAGGAGTAGTTACCGTCACAACAGCGCAGGTACGATTAACCCAGGACGCTTTTGGGAAAATTACGCCGAATCTGGCCGCGGGCGATTACGTCCAGTTGGAGGTCAGCGATACCGGCGCCGGCATGACAGAAGAGACCCAAGTTAGGATCTTCGATCCATTCTTTACGACGAAATTCACCGGCCGTGGCATGGGGCTCGCCGCGGTTCAAGGAATCATCCGCGCTCACGGCGGCGCGATCAACTTGGTGAGCGCGCCTGGCCAGGGCACACGTTTTCAGGTTCTGCTGCCGTGCATCAATCAACCGGCTCGGGACGGCTCTGTCATCGTGGAATCTACTCAGGCAAGTGACACCGGAAGCGTGACGGGAGCCGTCCTCGTGGTGGAGGACGAAGAGACTCTTCGCGTTGCCGTTTCGAGGACGCTCCGGAGGAAGGGCTTTTCCGTCATCGAGGCGAGCGACGGCGTTGCCGCAGTGGATCTGTTTCGGACCAGGAACGCGGATATTGGCGTGGTTTTGCTCGACATGACGCTACCCGGACTGAGTGGCCATGAAGTCTTCGCGAAATTGAGGGCCATTCGGCCCGACGTCAAAGTGGTTCTCACGAGCGCATACAGCCGGGAGATGGCGTCGCCGTCCTTTAACGCCTCGCAGGTCAGGGGATTTATTCGGAAACCGTATCAATCTGGCGATCTTGTGCAGTTGCTTCGGGACGTACTGTCCGCTTAAGGGAGCGAACCGGTATTCAGTGCTGGAGGGCCGTAAGCAACGAAGTATGAAAAAGCGCGCTGGGCACGGGGGTTGTATTTCACGTAGCGTCGCTGGCGAGCACGGTCTTGCTTCAATCCGGCTCGCGTTCCCATACCAACCGCACGGTTGAGTCATCGCTCACGGCGGTCAGGATGAGACGATTTCCGGAAAACTCGTAGGTGCGTTTCAGATCGGTACCCACCCAGCTCGGAATGAGGCACGCTTGCACATGGTGGATCACCGTCCGCGAGGATTCGTCGATGTCGTATGTGCCGTAGTATGCGATGAAACCGTTGACTGCCTCTCGCAGTTCATCGGGATCGGAAGCCCGAAAACCTGCCGAGGTTTTGTGGGATGATCCCCGGCGTCCCGGCCGCATCAGTTGCGCAGACATTCGGCCCGCCTTGTCATAAGTGATCCGGCCGATCGGATTCTCTCCGTATGGATACGTTACGCTTCCACTCTTTGTCTTGAGTTCGCAGCTAATCAATCTCCAAACGCCAATAAAGCGGTCGCGGTTGGGGGTTCCGGCGCTCTGCGGACTGGCTGCACCGACCAGCATCGGTTCGAACGTGGTCAGTACCGCGACGATGCCCAGCGGCAGAAAAGTCCATGCTTGCATCATTTCCGTTCTCCTTCTTCTGCACTACCCCGGCGAAATCGTCATACACCGGACACGGACGACGTCGCCTTTTCTGATAAGAGCTCGGCGAAGAAAGGATTTAACATGCGGCCGCTCGGGTCCATGGTTCTCACCCATTTACAGAAGTCGATCCAGCGCTGGCCGTAAGCGGCTTCGACGTGTTTACGCTCGACGAAGGGGCTCTGGTTCAGCAACGGGATGCCGTTGCGCTGATACGAGAATTCGTTGAACTGCTGGAGAAAGTTGTGCCAGGCGTCGACGTCGGTAACGGCATGGATGGGGTCGATCGAGAAGACTTCCTGATCGTACGTGTAGGACAGGATTGAGTTGGTGTCCCGCCGAATATGATAGGCGCCGAGTGGCATATTGCAGCGGAAGCCGGTGGCTTTGAAATGCTGGTCGGCGAAGTCGAGGTATGCGCGCAGCGTGCTGAGCCATTGGGCGCGGGGAAAGGCCCAGAAGGTGAAAGCATACTTGGCTGAGGCAGGGGTGCTGCGATAGTCGACCGTCTTATCGGGTGCGAGCAGGCTTATGCCGCCGAACAAATGGAGGGTCCCGTAAAGGAAGTTTGTGACGTCGAACAACCCTTGCTGAGCGGCGTTGCGAAGATTACTGTCCGAAATAAATTGATCGATTATATGGCCTGCATGGGCCTCGCCAAAATTCCATAGCCTGCGACGGACGGCGGCCTGGAGCGAAGCCAGGATGCCGGGGTCGGCGATGCGCTGCCGGCGTTGAAAGATGGAGGTTCTGCCGACCGTCCAGCAGATCAAGCCCTCGGAGTTGTCGAGAAGATCGTCCACTTCCTCCTGAGTGAGATCGTCTACCGGACGCGGCTCGTAGGTGAATTGAAGCGCCTCAATTGGCTTGATGCGGAAGGTGACCTCGTAGACGACGCCGCAGAGGCCATAGCTCGACCGAACCATACGCAACAGCGCAAGGTCGCTAGTCTCAGAGGCTTCGGCGAGGTCGCCGCCCGGCGTGACCCACTTGATCCCTATGACATAAGAACTGACCTGGCCGAATTCTATCCCGTCGAGAGCGTCTTTGCTGTGGCAGCAGGCGGCTGAGCCGAGAGTCATGTTTCCGATCTCTATGTTCAGCATGAACTGCAGATCGTGATCCCGGAGAGCTTTAGAAGCGTCGATGATCTGCAGGCCAGCTTGGGCAGTGAAGGTCTTATTCGCCTCATCGATGTTGATGATCCGAGTCATGCGGGACATGTTGAGGATCGTGCCGTCCGAAGACGCGCAGGGGGTCAGGGAGTGGTAGCTCCCCATGGCCCGAACCGGGCTTGGAAAGCGTGCGGGGTCGCGCAGGACGGCCTGGATCTCTCCGACCGTTTCGGGATAAACGATTTGTTGGGGAGAGGTCGTAATGCTGCCGTCATAGTTCACGATCACGTTCGGCATGTGGGACTCCTTCGCGCAGCCTTACTTGAGCCTACAGCAGACAGAGACGGAGCGGGAACGAGCGGCTTGTTCGAGCGGAACGAACGCGCAGGTTATTCGGGCTTCAGTCTGAATCTCGCGTTTCGGCCATGTAATTGGGCGTATTGTACACCCGGTTCCAATGATCAGGCTTCAAAGCCATTCAAGATGCCAGAAAGGAAATCGCGGTAGCCTGTTTGATGGATCTCTGCGGAGTAGGAGTTTGCGACGATCACGCATCGAAAAAGCGCGTATTCATGGGCGAACTCCAACTCCCGGATCGCCGGTCACTCTTCTACAAGCAAGCCGTATCCGGAGATGCTGTGATCTCTGCAGCGAAGCGGCGCTCGAAGACTGCTCCGGCCAGGAGAGAAGGCGATGAAAATCGAACCAGCTCAGTTGCGTGATCTTGCAAAGCGTTATACGGCGGCGTGGTGCAGTCAAGACCCCGCGAGCGTGGCCGCGTGCTACTCACCGAATGGCTCGCTCAGCGTCAACGGCGCTCCGGCGGTGGGGCGGAGTGCCATCACCGAGGTTGCTCAAGGGTTCATGACCGATTTTCCGGATCTGGTGGTGATGATGGACGACGTTCTGGTTCAGGGCGACCGCGCCGCTTACCATTGGACACTCGCCGGTGCCAACACTGGGCCAGGCGGCACCGGGCAGCGGGTTCGCATCAGCGGGTTCGAGGTATGGGAAATCGGTGTTGACGGGCTGATCACCCAATCGCAGGGCCACTTTGACCAGGCTGCTTACCAGCGTCAGCTAAAGCACGGTCTCGAGGAATCATAGCCGTAATCTTGTCCCACGACTGCTGGTAGCCGAGAATCGAAGACTGGCCGTTGCTGTCCGTCGGGCTGAGATCGGACTACCACAGTCAAGAATGTGTGGAATCGTTTGGTGGACGGCGGGGGGCTCGAACCCCCGACCCCGGCATTGCGAACGCCGTGCTCTCCCAACTGAGCTAGCCGCCCACTATTTCGGCTTTTTTCCTATGATATCACTGCGGCGCGGAACTGCGCCTCAGGCTTTGCTTTGCTCGAGTGCCGGTTCCTGCTTGCGGCGCGCATCCCAGTAACGCCTCATGCGCTCCGAGACCTCCTGGCGCGCTTCAAGGTCCATGGATTTCCGCCCGCGTTTCCTCTCAATGGTGGCGGCGCCTTGCGCAGCCGCATTTCGCTGCATCTCTTCGAGCGAAGCAATCACGTGGTCCAGCCGCTTCTTCTCTTCATGAAGCTCGCGAATGGCCTTGTTGATATTCATGCCGCTTCTCCCCCAGGTGAAACGCGCCTTGATGTTACACCAATTCGAGCACCGGTTTCCAGTTAACCGATGTTTACATCAGCGGATCAGAAACGGCCGGTGCCACACGAAATGGTAGCCGTATCTCGCGACCAGGAAATACACCACAACCGCCAGCGCAAGCAGGATGAGACCAATCCACTTGAGCACCGGACGCCATGGGAACTTCCTATTTTCGCGATGCAGCACCAAAATGTAGCCGGCGAATATGCCGAGGTAGAACAGCGCGCACATCGGCACCGCGAACAGCATCAGGTTAAAGACATCGGGCGTCGGCGTCACGATGGCGGCGAGAATCACGATACCCAGGATGGCGTAACGGCTGTGACTGATCAGGAAGCGCGGGCTGGCCAGGTGTAGCAGCGTAAGGAAGAAGATCAGCACCGGCATTTCAAAGATCAAGCCGATTCCGAGCATCACGTTGACGAACAAATCGAAATACTCGGTCATCGATACCATAGGTGTGACGTTGTTCATCACCGCCAGGCTCAGCAGAAACGTCAAACCGTATCGAAACGCCACGAAATAGCCGAACAACCCGCCGGCAATGAACAGGCCCGCGGAGCAAATGACAAACGGGGCGGCCCACCTCCGCTCTTTCTTATAGAGTCCCGGAGCGATGAAACCCCATACCTGGTACAGAATCCATGGGGACGCGATGAAGATGGCCGTAAGGATCGGGAGCTTCACCCATACGATGTTGAAAGCCTCCATGGGCGTGATCAGGGTGAGCTTCGGGTCGTGAAGGCCCAAGCTGCGCAAAGCATCCACCGCGGGCGTGCTGACGATTTTCCAAAGATCGTTGCAGAACGTCAGGCTGATGACGAAGGCTACGGCTACGCCGCCCAGAGTGCGCAAAATACGCGAGCGCAGCTCCTCCAGGTGCTCCATAAACGACATCCGCAGCATTCCGTCCTCCTGGTCGTCGCCATCGGAATCCGAGGGTGGTGGCGGAGGCGTCGACCCGCCGGACCCTCCCGCGCTGGCAGTGGCGGGGACAACTGCGGTGGAACTGCTCGAGGATTGTGCGGACGCGCCGATATCCCCGGACGTGTAGGGATCGACGTACGTGTACGATTCTCCGGTTACCGGTGCGTTGCCGACTTGGTCTTCGGCCGGCGTACTGCTCTCCGGCTTCGTCTCGTCAGGTAACGCACCTTCCCCCGGGGGAGCTGCCGCTCCCTTCTGATCTTCGGGTGAGGCCATTCTAACTCTTCAAGGCTTGTGGCTCAGTCGTCGGTAATTCACTGCCCTGGTGAGAGGACGCTCCGTTTTCGGAGGCGCCCGGCTCGGCGGCTCTCGCGGCGGAACTTTCGGTTCCGGTAGCGGCGATTGTGCCGCTGGCGATAGCCCCTTCCGGGACGGCTCCCGACGTTAATTCAGCGCCCTGAGGTGCGGATGCGCTTGCGGTGATTACAGCAGTGTTCGCGGTGGAATCGTGCGGCTCGGGACTATGAGCTCCTGAGTCGTAGGAAGAGTAATCGTAGTTGTAGCTGTCGTGATAGTAGCTGCTGGTCACTTCCTTGATCGATTCATTTTCCCGCTCGAGGCTTCTCATCTCGCGCTCAAACGTGGCTTTCAGATCGTTTTGTGCGCGACGGAATTCAGCCATAGCTTTGGCCAGGGTCCTACCCAGTTCGGGAAGTTTCTTCGGCCCGAAAAGGAGAAGAGCCAGGACAAAGATGACGGCCATCTCCTGCCAACCTACGGGACCCATCTTGCTGCTTTCCTCCAGTTTTGGAAATCTTACTAGATCATAGCATTCGCGCCGGAAGGATAAAACGCGGCTCGCAGGCCGGCGGCTAGTGTGTTGTTTCGCAAGGTCCTTTACATTTCGCGACGGTTGCCCTTGTAGCGCAGGCTCGCGCGCAGTTTGCCGGAACCTGCGGCTTTTCTGGTCCGACCGAGCTAACAGCCGCAGGTCTCCCCAAGAAGCGGGTAGGCCTGCGCTACAAGTGCCTGTAGTGTGAAGCTACTTTTGAAACACGACACTAACGTCGCCAGAGGCCCGGAGTTGGGTGTTCGAAGCGTTACGCCACCCTGGGCCCTTCCAGCACGCACACTTCTTTCAGGTTGCGGTATTGCTCCGCGTAATCCAGGCCATAACCCACTACAAATTCGTCGGGAATCTGAAACCCCACGTAGGTGACTTTCACCGGGCGCAAACGGCGATCCGGCTTGTCCAGCAGAGCGGCGATGCGAATCGATCGCGGCTTGCGCTGCTGTAAGACATTGATGAGGTAGGTGAGCGTCACTCCGGTGTCCACGATGTCCTCGACCAGCAGAAGATCGGCGCCTTCCACGGCCAGATCGAGGTCCTTGGTCAACTTGACGGCGCCGGAACTGGTCTGCCCGCGGCCATAGCTCGATATGCCCATGAAGTCGATGACCACGTCGCGCTCGATCGCGCGCGCCAGATCGGCCAGGAAGAAGCATGCGCCTTTCAATATGCAGATCAGATGCAGGCTGCCGTCGGGATAGTCAGTGTTTATCTGCGCGCCCATTTCGGCAATTCGTTTCTGGATCTGCGGCGCGGAAAACAGCGTGCGAAGCGAAGAACCCAGCATGGAGATATTCTATGCTCGGCCGGCCGGCGTGGTGACGGCGCTTTCCACGCGCAGAGGCAGAGACGCCGAGAGCATCATGGTTCCGCGCGGCTCCGGGCCACGTATCGGCACGTGCGCCTCGGCGTCGTCGCGCTTACGTACGGATCACCGGCTCGGCCGCGTTCTGCTGTCCGCAATTCGCTGTGGTAAACTAAGCGCTTTCCGCGACTTCCAGAAAACAGCATGTCCGAGCAGATCCTTTTACAGGGCAATATTCTGGGCATAGAGCCATTCCTGATATCTGCTGGTCCGTATGGCCCGGCGGATGAGGAGTTGTTTGCCGGGCGTTCTCAGTGGCTTACATTAATTTCCGAGGTGCTCCCGCGAGCGCTGCTGGCTGAACTTGGCCTCTCGCGTGTCCTGCTGGGAACGAGCGGTGGAGGCCAGTTTCTCTTGGTTCTGCCCGGCGAATTTCGAGACGCCGCCAGGCAGTTCCTGAGCGCGGCCGCGGAGCACATGGCTGAACTGGGCGGCGACCACCTGAAACTGTTGTGGAGCTTCACCGAGAACCTGGGCGATTGGAGCGTGGTTCGCAAGCGCCTCAGCGAAGAATTGCAGCGCAAGCGCAATACGCCGCTGGCGGAAAACGAAGCGGAAACGTTCCGGCCCTTCGTGCCGCCGGCCGCATCCGGCGAGTCGGCGGCGGATCGCTATTTCTCCACCGAGCTGGGCCTGAAGGTTCGCGAAGCCGCGACTATCGGCTGGTCGCCGGAATCGCCGGCGCTGGTCACTTCCGGATCGGGCAAACACTCGTGGGTCTTGTCTCCAAATCTCTCGATGGATGGCATTACGCTCGCGCGCCACGCCGCGCCGAGCGATGACGGCAAGAGTGCCGCGAGCGTCGCCGTACTGGCCCGCCGCTCGCAAGGCAGGCCGTTGTGGGGCGTGCTCCGGGGCGACGTGGATCATTTCTCCGTGCGGCTGCGCCGGCTGCAAACCATCGAGGAGCACGTGCAGGTCTCGGTCCTCTACAAACAGTTCTTCGCCGGCGAGCTGGAAGTTCTGTGCTCCATGCCCGAGTTCTGGAGAAAGGTCACCATCCTCTATTCGGGCGGCGACGACTTCGCGGTATACGGGTCGTGGGATGCCCTGATCCTGCTGGCGCGCGAGCTGCAGCGTTTGTTCCAACGCTTCACGGAAGAGAACCTGAAAGATTTTCCAGGCGCCGAGGCCAAGACCATCTCCATGGCTCTGGCGCTGGCTCCCGAGCCCGACGCGGCCTTGGCCACCGTTTACGAGCAGGCGGGCCGCCATCTGAATCTGGCCAAGTCGGCGGATAAGGATTGCATTTATCTTCTAGGCCGGGTCCTCGAGTGGAAGCGACTGGCCGATGCGGCCGACCTGAAGGACACCATCGCGCGGATGCTCGAAGAATTCCGCGGCTCGCGGCAGCTCCTGGCGCAACTGCGCGGGTTCTATCAGAAGGAGATTGTGGCCGGATCGCCCGATGCGGATGCCACCCTCAACCGGCTGGGCCGGTTCCAGCGCCGTTTTCACCGCGCCCTGGGGAACGCGCGGGACCACGAATTTCAGAAGTTGCGCGCGCATCTGGTGAATGAGATCGTAGGGAGGAAAGCCGTCCCACAAGGCAAGCCCGGAGCACGGGTGAAGCTAAGGCCGGCCGGGCTGGTCGCCATGGAATGGGCCAGGCTGGCCAGCGAGGTCTAATCAGCAATGGCACAAGAGCAGGAAACCAAGAACCGCGAATCCAGGCCGCCGCGCGAGGGCCATGGAGGTCCGCCTCGCGAGGGGCGTCCGCGCGAAGACGGCCGGCGCGACGACCGCCGTGGCGATCGCGGAGACCGCGGGCGTTTGGAAGGTCCGCCGGAGATCGATCTCGACAAGCTCATCAGCGACAGCTTGTACCTGGACAACCAGGCGCACGGGATCGTCAGCCGCATGCGCGACATGGACTCGGCCACCAAGAGCCAGCTGCGCCGCCTGTATAACGCCGTGCGGCGGGCGTATCGCGCCCCCGAAAACGAACGCCAGCACCAATTCGTGATGTTGCGCGCGCGCCTGGCGTATACCATCGCGCGGCACTCGCTTCGCAGTCTGGATCAGATCGAGAAACTGTTGCTGCAGGTGACGCGCAAAAACGACAGCCGCGGCTACGAGCGTTTCCGGGATCTGTTCGAGGCCATCGTGGCGTACAACGAATGATGCAATTGCGCATGGCCCCGTTGACTCGAAATGCCATCCCCGTAGCTCAGGGGTACCGCCGTGTTTGCGGGAGACCTGCGGCTCTTATTTCAGGGGAGGCCAAAAGCCCGCAGATCCCCGCCAAAGGCACGCGTGGCCCTGCGCTACAAGAAGCAGCGGGACGTGGGTCGATTTTTCACCGCTCCATACATTGAGGAAGAATGAGCGCGCACACTACGCAAACCGAACTGAAGCTGATCGGCAAACTGATTCTCGAAGCTGAGCTGACTTGCGAAACGGGGCTGCACATCGGCGCCGGCAAGGGGTCGCTTGAAATCGGCGGCTCGGACAACCCAGTGGTCAAAGACGCCCACGGCCGCCCATATATTCCCGGTAGCTCGCTGCGCGGCAAGATCCGCTCGCTGCTCGAGCAGTTCTCGGGCGCGGCCGTGCCGTCCGAACTGGTCTATCTTTCGCGCCGCAAAGGGCAGGAAGTGCGGATTCATCAGAGCGACCGGCCCGACGACGATATCTGCCTGCTCTTCGGCCGCAATGCCGGCCGCATGGAGCGCGTTACTGGCGAGCCGCTGGACAGCCATCACGCCAGCCCCGCGCGCCTCGCGGTTTTTGACGCACCCCTCGAAATCGACAGCATCACCCCGCCCATGCGCGAGAATCTCGACGACGAGCTCACGGAAGTGAAGAGCGAGAACGCCATCGACCGTATCACGTCGCAAGCCAACCCGCGCACGCTCGAGCGCGTTCCGGCCGGCGCGCGTTTCCGCGTCCGGTTCATCATGGATGTGCTGTGTGATGAAGACGCGCCCCTGTTCGGTCATTTGGTACAGGGCTTGCGGCTGCTGGAAGATGACGCGCTCGGCGGCGGCGGCTCGCGCGGAAGCGGACGCGTGCGGTTATCCAACCTCAAACTCGTGTGGCGCAACCGCGAGTACTATGCCTCTGGCGCCGCCGAGAAGGAACTGATTTCAGGCGCGGATGTGGGCGCGCTGCAGAAGCTGGTCACTGAATCCGCAATGTCGTTTGTAAAAGAATGACCGCCGCGCCACAGCCGGGGCTTGTCTTCAAGCTCCGCCCAACCGGACCTTGGCGCGTGGGACCGGATTCGGGCGCGCGCGATGGCATCGACCCGATTTACCATAGCGACTCGCTTTACTCCGCGGTTACCGGCGCCATGCGCCTCCTGGGCAGTCTGGACGCTTGGCTGGACGCGACTGCACGCCATGCGGCGGGCCCGGCGGTGCGCTTCAGCTCGCTCTACCCGTTTCAAAATGAAATCGGCTTCGTGATCCCACCGCGTAGTGTCTGGCCGCCGCCACAATCCGCCAAAGTGCGGTGGAAAGGCGCGCGATTCATACCGCTGGGGCTCGTTGCGCCACTCCTCGGTGGCCGCGTTCCCGAAGAGGATCGGTGGGATGTCGACGGAATCAGCGCGTGCCTGGTGCCCGCCGGCCGGCCAGGCCCGTTTCGCATCGGCGCCCGTACGGGAGCCGCGGTGGATCGCCTGTCGGGCCGAGTCGAACCGCATACCGTCGCCTGCGTCGAATTTCTTCCCGGCGCCGGTCTCTGGGGCGTGATTTCATTTACCGGCGAAGAACAAAAACAGAAGTGGAACGAGCCGGTCCGCGCTGCTCTGCGGCTCTTAGCCGATTCTGGCTTCGGCGGAGAGCGGGGACGGGGCTGGGGCCGCGCTGAAACTCCGGAATTCATCGAAGGCTCCCTGCCGCAGATGATATTGCCCGATCAACCTGCCGAAGCCGCAGAGACGGCCGGCGGCGAATCCTCCACGCCGCAGGAAGCCACTCCGATGGAATCCCCATCCGCTTACTGGCTGCTGTCTCTGTTCACCCCGGCGGCCGATGATCCGGTCGATTGGAGCCGTGGAAACTATTTTGTGCTTCCGCGAAACGGACGCGTAGAAAGTCCATTCCGCTCGGGCGATTTGAAAAAGACACTCAACATGGTGGGCGAAGGCTCGGTTCTGTTCGCCGGTGGCCCGGTACACGGCGCGGCTCCCGACGTTGCGCCGGACGGTTTCGCGCACGCTGTCTACCGCGCCGGTTTTGCGTTGGCCATTCCCATCCGCTGGCAGGCGGCTTCATGAAATACCGTCTGACGTGCCTGACTCCGGTGCTGGTGGGTGATGGCGGCCGGCTTTCCGCCATCGATTACATGGTGTGGAAAGATCAGGTCAACGTCCTCGACCAGGCCCGCATCTTCAAGTTGCTGGCGAAAGGGCCGCGCCTCGATGGCTACCTTACGCAGCTCAAGCGAGCCACCAAACTCGATTTCGCCTCGTGGGGCGGCTTCGCGCAGAACTTCGCCGGGCGGCGCATTCCGTTCGAAGATCCCGCCTACTCGGCCTATTGGAATCGCGCCATCGGCGAAAGCCTTAACATTCCCACTTTCGCGGCCGGACCTTCCGGACCGTATCTGCCTGGCTCGGTGATCAAAGGCGCTCTGCGCACCGGAATGTTTTTTTCGCGGCTTAAGGAAGGCGCCCTACACGACCTCGCCGCGAGATTACAGGGCGACCGCCCTTCCCGCCGGCCCGCCGAACCGGTGGAGGACCATTTGATCGGTACCGGCGGAACCAGCCGCACGCGATTCTTCGCCACCGCCGATTCACCGCCAGTCGACTATTCCCGGTTCAAGATTTACTTGTTGCGCGTCGCGACGCTCGTGGCGCGCGGCCGTGAGGAGTACGCGCTCGGCTGGAAGCAAAGTCCGCGCGGCGCCGCGGATGGCCGCAGGCCCGCGGACGCCACCCCTATATTCGCCGAGATGGCATCGCCCGGCAGCGCCTTCGAAGGATCGTGGCAGGAAAAGCAGTTTCTCGATCAGCCTGAAATCCGCCGCATGCTGGGCTGGCGGGAGCCGGTCGAGCGCGCCCAGGTCTTCGAAGCGGCCAATCAGTATGCCGCCGGCTTATTGGCTGTTCACAAGAACTACGCCGCACGCACCGGGCTGCAACTGTTTTCGAAGACCATCGAAAACCTCGAAAATCAGTTGGCCGAAGCTCGCAGCGCCGGCGCGTGCCTGCTATCGCTCGGATGGGGTGCGGGTCTGATTGGAAAATCGGCATGGCTGGACACGGCGAACGCCGATTACAGGCAGATCCTGAAGAGCGTGGCGGTGTATAACAGCGCCCTTGCATCGGGTCTGCCGTTTCCCAAAACCCGGCGCATCGTGTTCATGAAAGACCAACCCGCGAGCCTGCCGGGCTGGGCGCGTCTCGAAATCCTTCCCGAATAGTCAATACCGCTGGAGTAGAGACAAGATATGGCTCTCAACGAGGCAAAGCTCAATGATGTGACTTAAACCATAACTTTGCCGCTTGGCAAGATTATGGTTTATTCGCGTTCAACCGCATGCATCTGGGGACATTGCGGGCATTAACAAAAGAGAATTCGTGTCCTTTCAGCAACCTGCGTAGTTCGGAGCCCGGTTCAGAAGCAGTAGCCTTGCGCCACTCAATAATGCCAGTCGCCGATGGCCTCAGCGGTGGCATCGTCGGCATCAATCGCAATCAGTTGTGATAAGGGAACTGCCATGGTCCGGCCGTGCCAGCGGATCAGCACGAGCATGTCGGCGCAGCAGGCATCTTCAGGGGCCATGCGCAGGACTTCGGCGGTTTCCCCCTTCGTGAGCGGCGAAACGACTTTGGGAGCGATGCACTTGGCCTGAAAAGGGAATCGGATTTTGTCATCGAGGTAGTAATACCATCCCATGACTTGCTCTTCCGGCCCATTAGCGTCCACGATGGCTTCGTTGTGGATTCGGTCCTCCCGGACAGGGTCTTTCTTGGGTTTCTTCATGACTTTGCTTCCGGGATTCGCATTGCTGGCGAGAACGCACGCAGCTCTGCGAAATCTGATCGACGCTCGCTGCGCTCTCTAGATTGTACTCGCGGCAACATAATGCTCTTTTCCCAGCATCCCCCGCACAGCGCTACCCAATTGCGTGTTCTGATGTCGCGACCGCCTCTGGAACTCCTGATGTCTCGCAGCGATGGCGCGATGAATCTCCGGGAAGTTGCCATACGAGATCGCCTGTGTGATGCCGAGCCGCGCATGTACCTCTCGAAGCGAAGGCGGTGGACTCTCATTCAGCATGCCTTCCAAACGTTGACCTAGCTCTTTCCAGGAGCATTTCGCGAACTCGCGCCGCTGAGCAGTCAGCTCAGCGCACAAGCGTGGTTCCCACGCCCGCATGCTGGTGTCTGAGGTGTAGCCCAGACGGCTGGCGATCTGTTCTAAAGATGGGGGCGGATCTTCGCCAAGCGCTGTTTCGAGCGCTGGCGCGAGCGCGCTGCGCCGGACGGCCTGAACTTTCGCGCGCTTTGTTTTAATCGCTCGGCAGAGGTCGGGAAATCTCGCCGCCAGGGATCCTGCGTCTGATATCCAAGCAACAACGCGCTGCGGTGGACTGGGAGCGGCATTTTGAGCGACAGAGATTCTTCCAGGGCCTTCCGAATGATCGAATCATCGAGGAACTTCGCGCCGCGTCTCCTCCACCAGTGGTTACGCCCGGACTTGTTGAAGTTTCGCACGATGGCCTTGCACAAATCGCTATCCGCTACGTACAACCGGGTTGGTGTCGAATACCCAAGTCGCTGCGCGACCTCATGAATGCTGGGAGCCGGTTGTTCCTTCGTAGCTAACAGGAGCGCCGCGCGAATCCGATCCGCAGTGCGCGAGGGCGCGATACCCCGTCGGCGCCTTGCCTCTACCGCTCGCTTGGCGGCCGCGGTGTCTTCCGGTTTGGCGGTAGCTCCCGTGAGCAAGGAAGTCAACGGGATCTTCAACGCGTAACACATTCGGAGTAGCAGGTCGATCCGCGCAGTCGTTGCTCCGTTGTACCCAGTTGTAGAACGAACTCCGGCGGCAACCGGCGGTTTCGGCGGCAGCGATTCTGTTTCCCTCGGAGAGTGAATCAACGTAAGGGACAAGGACCTTCCGGATGGCTTCTTTTCCAACCGGCTGGGCATCTCGTGCCATTGCCAGGAGCTGTCCGAACTGCTGAGCAACCCAGATCTGGTAATGCGTCGGCGGCAGCTTTTCCTGTGAACGTCGCGGGATCCCCAGCCACTGCCGGCATCGAGAACAGAAGCCGGGCCGCGATACAGCACAGACCGGCCGTAGTTCGCGATGACACGCAGGGCATGATGTCTCCAGAGGTACTTTGTGCAAAGGGCAGATCTCAACGCGTTGCAGGCACCAGATCAACTACTCATAAACCGTTCGATTGCTGAAACCCAGTTCTGGGCATTTTCCCCGACGCCATTGATTGTGTTAGGAATTCCTGCCGCCGCGTGAAAGTACGGAATGCCCGTCCGAAGTTCGTGTTCAATCAGATCGCTCACACGTACCGCGTGCGAGGAGGCAAGCCGGATCATGCAGCCGGTCAAGCTTTCGACGAGCGGCGTACCGGCGCCGATCGGCAGAATCGAATGAAGGCGGCTTCGGGCCGGGATTGGGGCCGGTGCCACATACCAGGAGTCAAAGTGCGGCATTGACGGCCGCTCCGATCCGGTCGCGTTGCGGCCGGCGCACTCCCGGCCGCCGCTTTGTATTCCGTACGCTTGTAGGCTCGCTTACCTCGCCAGAGTCCCTCTCGTGGAAGCCGGCTCGAAGTCCCAGCCGACACTGAAGCGCCCGTCGCGCCTCGGCCGGCTCCGCCGACTGCGACTCTCCTTCGGCCGTTTCTGAGAGGATTTTCTGGCATTGCAGCACGGATAATGCTTGAGCCTCCAGGTCCTTCCGAATGATTGTGTTTCCACCGTGCCGCAGAACGGGATGTAAAGCCCTCGTGAGCCACTGTTTCAAAATGCCGACACAACCAATGCTCCGCTCGTAGAGAAACTCCCATTCAGCCGCGAGATCGGGCGGCTCAGGCAAACACATGTGATGGCCAAATGATCGCAGGATATTCACGAACACCTGGCGGTC
>JBGPKX010000123.1:0-14924 GCA_041486185.1 Bryobacteraceae bacterium
CGTTTCCAGTACTGCTCTTCATAGCGCTGCGGGTCGCGCCAGATGGTGCGCAACATGCCGGGCCAGGGGCGGCGGATGATGAGAAATCCCTCGTGATTCGCTTCCACCGGCTTGCCGTGAAGGTCTACCACTTCGGGCAGAATGCCCGGCAGCGGCAGCGTGGCCGAGCCCGGTTTCGCTGGAACCGCGCCCGGCATGGGCGAGATCATGATGGCGCCGGTTTCGGTTTGCCACCACGTATCGACGATGGGGCAGCGCTCCTTTCCGATGGTCTTGTAGTACCACTCCCACGCCGCGGGATTGATGGGTTCGCCAACCGATCCGAGCAGGCGCAGGCTCGACAGATCGTGCGCGTTGGGCCATTGGTCGCCCTGGCGCACGAACGCACGGATGGCCGTGGGCGAAGTGTAGAGAATGTTGACGCGGTATTTCTCGATGAGCCGCCAGTAGCGGTCGGGCTGCGGAAAATCGGGCGCGCCTTCGTACATCACGGTGGTCGCGCCGGCGGAGAGGGGGCCGTAGACGATGTAGCTGTGGCCGGTCACCCAGCCGATGTCGGCGGTGCACCAGTAGGTGTCTTCCTCATGCAGATCGAACACCCACTTCATGGTCATGGTGGCCTGCAGCAGGTAGCCGCCGGTGGTGTGCACGATGCCTTTGGGCTTGCCCGTGGTGCCGGAGGTGTAGAGGACGTAGAGTGGGGTCTCTGAATCGAGCGGCACGGCCTCGCACGTCTCGCCGGCCTTCTCGTCGAGCTCGTGCCACCAGAGATCACGGCCGGCTTTCATCTCGATGGCGCTGCCCGTCCGCCGGTACACGATGACGTCGCGCACCGTGGGGCAGTCAGCCACCGCTTCATCCACTGCCGGCTTGAGTTTCACTTCCTTGCCGCGCCGCCAGCCGCCATCGGCGGTGATCACCACCTGTGCTTCCAGGTCCTGAATGCGCGCCTTGAGCGCCTCCGCCGAGAAGCCGCCGAACACCACGCTATGGATGATGCCCAGCCGGGCGCATGCCAGCATGGCCACCGGCAGCTCGGGAATCATAGGCATGTAGATGATGGCGCGGTCGCCGGTCTTCAGGCCGCGCGACTTCAACACGTTGGCGAACCGCGCCACCAGGCGGTACAGCTCCTGGTAGCTGATCATGCGCTGGTCGCCCGGCTCGCCCTCCCAGAGGATTGCCGTCTTGTTTTTGCGGTGTGTCTTCAGGTGACGGTCAATGCAGTTGTAGGCGACGTTGGTCTTGCCGCCCACAAACCATTTCACGAACGGCGGGTTCCACTCGAAGGCCTTTGACCATTTCTCGAACCAGAACAACTCCTTCTCGGCCAGTTCCCCCCAGAATTCAGCGGGTTGCTCTTCGGCGCGCTTGTACAGAGCGCGGTAGCCCTCCATTCCCTTCACGTTGGCGTGTTTGACGAATTCAGGACTTGGTGGGTAACTGCGTTCTTCGGCCATAGCCAGCATATTATCGCAGCCATGACCTCGACCGGCGCTTCCGGGCCGTCGCGTGGGCTGGAATGATGCCGGAGGCGGCCGCAGCGCTACCTACTCATAGCGCAGCGCTTTCGTAGGATCGATGCGGCTCGCGCGGAGCGCGGGAATGTAGCCGGCGGCGCACGCCACCAGCAGCAGCGCGATAGCCGCCAGGGCGAGAGTCGAGGGATCGTTGGGCGCGATGCCGTAAAGCTGGCTGCGCACCAGACCCGTCAGCGCAAAGGCCACCGGCAGACCTACGCCGACGCCGATCGCCACCAGCGCCAGCACCTCGCGCATCACCATCCAAATCACGCTGCGCTCCACAGCGCCGAGCGCCATGCGAATGCCGATCTCGCGGGTGCGCCGCGCCACGGTGTATGCCATCACGCCGTAGAGCCCGATCATGGCCAGAAGGGTCGCCAGAAATCCGAACACCGCCGAGAGACTGGCAATCAGCCGCTCAGTGGTGAGGGAATTGTTGATCTGCTTGCCGGTGGTGCGCATCGCGTACACCGGCAGGTTTGGATCGAGCTCGCGCACTTTCGCGCGCACCGCGGCAAACAGTTGATTGGGATCGAGCGTCGTCCGCGCGTACACGGTCATGCCGCCCATGTAACGGCTGGAAAGGTAGGGCAGGTAGGCCTGCTCCGGAATCTCATCACGCAGGCTGGTGTATTTGATGTCTTTCACGACGCCGATGATCTCCATGTCGAGCTTCGTTCCCGGATCGATGCCGAAGCCGATGCGGCGACCGATCGGATTGCGGCCGGCGAAGTAACGCTTCACGAAGGTCTGGTTGATGATGATCTTGGTGGATACCCACCAGTCGTCGGACGGGTCGCCGTGCAGTAGTTGCTCGGTGTCTTTGTTGGTGAAGTCGCGGCCGGCGACGATCGGGACGCCGAGCGTGGCAAAATAATTCGGGCTGATCGAATTCATATACGGCTCGGGATGATCGCCGGCGCGGGGCGGCGTATAGCCTTCCACCGTCACCGAACTGTCCCATTCGTTGTCCTCGAGAATCCGCACCGCCGCCAATCCGACTGATTGGACGCCCGGCAGAGCGTTCAGGCTGTCGGTGAGGCGCTGATAGAAGATCTTCGCGCGATCCGCCTTGTAGCCGTTGAGCGAGGGGTCCAGGTTGAAGCCGATCAGACGTTCCACGGGAAATCCCGGTCCAAGATTGCGCAGATTGTTCAGGCTCTTCACAAACAACCCGGCGCCGATCAGCAGCAGCAGGGAGAGCGTGACTTGCGCCACCACCAGCGCCTTCCGCAATCCGACATGCCCGCCGCCGAGCACCGCGCCGGCCTGATCCTTCAACGTGGAAGCGACATCCGGCCTGGTTGCCCGCAACGCCGGCGCCAGTCCGAAAAGCAGCCCCGTCAGGAAGGTCACTGCCAGGGTGAAGACCAGGACGCGAAGATCGGGCGTGGTCGCAATCTTCAGCCCTTGCGAATCCGACGGCAAGTAGGCCGCCATCAGCAGCTGGTCGCCCCAATACGCCAACGCCACGCCGGCCATGCCACCCAGCGCCGCAAGCATCAGGCTCTCGGTCAGAAGCTGGCGGACGAGCCGGCGGCCGCTCGCCCCCAGCGCCAGTCGCACGGCGATTTCTTTCTGGCGTCCCGTAGCGCGCGCCAATAGCAGATTTGCCAGATTCGCGCACGCAATCAACAACACCGTACCCGTGATCGCCATCAGCACCCAGAGCGGCGTGGCAAGCTGTTGCCGGAAATACGAGCGCCCTTGCGAGCCTGGGAGCACGTCAATGGTGCATTTCAAGAACTCCTGGCGCGTGAAGGCGGAGGCGTTATGGAATGCCGGCTCCTGCACTTCCATTTCCAGCATGGAGTCCATGAAGGGCTGAAGCGATGCCTTGGCGCGGGCCGGCGTGATGCCCGGTTTCAATCGTCCGAACGCGTTCACCCAGCGTTGCCGGCGGTTTTTCAGGAATTCCTTGCTGAGCGGCACCAGGTCCGGCTCCATCATCACGGGCAGGAAGATTTTCGCGGCGTTTCCCAGTTCCACGCCGTCAAATCCCTTTTGGGCGATGCCGATAATGGTCATGTTGTTGCTGTTGACGATGACCTTTTTCCCCAGGATTTGCGGATCGCCGGCAAAGCGCGTCGTCCAATAGTCGTAGCTCAAAACTACCAGCGGATGGCCGCTGGGCGTGCGATCGTCCTCCGGGGTGAAGGTGCGCCCGATCGCGGCGCCTACGCCCAGCAAGGGAAAGTACGTCCCTGAAACCAGCTCCGCCTGCACGCGCTCCGTCTGGTTCTCGAAGGTAAGGGCGGTTTCGGTCGGGAAGCGGCAGAACATGCCGGAGAATACCTGGTTGTGGTCCTGGAAATCGCGGTACATCGGGTAGGAGATCGCATTGCCGCCCCAGTTACTCCCATAATGCCGCCCCCGCATGGTGAGCAGCACCATCTGTTCCGGCTGTTTTACCGGCAGCATGCGCAGCAGGATCTGATCGAGCAGGCTGAAGATCGCCGTGTTGGCGCCAATGCCCAGCGCGAGCGAAAGGACCGCCACGCCAGTGAATAACGGGGTTTTGGCGAGCGTACGGAGAGCGAAGCGCAGGTCGGACAGCAGGTCTCGCATGTTCTTTATACTGCGCGGCAGGGAAATGGTTACGCGGAAAGGTGAATGCCGGTGCTACCTGCTACTCATATCGCAAGGCGCGGATGGGATCGATCCGGGTCGCGCGGAACGCCGGGACGTATCCCGCCAATGCCGCCACCAGCGCGATGGTTCCGGTCGCCGCCGCGATGCTTAATGGGTCGTTGGGCGTGATGCCGTAAAGCTGGCTGGCCACCAATCGCGAAAGCCCCCAGGCTGCCGGCAGTGCGATGGCGACTCCGGCGCCCAGCAGTACCAGCACTTCCTTCATCACCAGCCACATCACGCTCGTGCCCTGCGCGCCAAGCGCCATCCGAATTCCGATCTCGCGCGTCCGCCGGCCGACGTTATAGGCCATCACGCCGTAGAGGCCCACAGCCGCCAGCAGCGTGGCCAACCCTCCGAAAATCGCGGCCAGAAAGGCGATAAGCCGCTCGGCAATCAATGCCTGATCGACCTGCATATCGAGCGTCCGCATAGCGAACGCGGGAATGTTCGGATCGAGCTCGCCAACCACGCGCCGCACGATGCCGAACATCTGCGTGGGGTCGCGAATTGTGCGCACGTAGAATGTGACGTCGGTCAAGATATCGGTCTGGTCAAACGGAACGAAGTTTTGCTTCTCGACCTGGTCCCGCATGTTGTTGTACTTTGCGTCCTTTCATGACGCCGACGATTTCGATATCAGTCTTGGTGCCCGGGTCGCCGCCAAAACCGAAGCGGCGGCCGACGGCATTGCGCCCTCCAAAGTAAAGTTGGGCGAACTTCTCGTTCACAATCCCGACTTTATGCGCGCCGTTCACATCGCTCGCCAGGAACTCGCGGCCGGCGACAAGCGGCAGGCCCAGTGTGGCGAAGTATCCGGGCGAAACCGCGTTGCAGTAAGGATTCATATCCTCGCCCGGTTTGGGTTCGTAGCCCTCCACCGTGATGGTGTCCTCCCAGTCGTCATCGGCCAGCACGCGCACCACGGCGAACGCAGCGGATTCCACGCCCGGCGCGGCGTGCAGCTTCTCCAAGAGGCCGCGATAGAAGAGCAGGGTTCGCTCCCGCGCGTAGCCGTTCAGCCGGGGGTCTATCGAAAACGCCAGCACGCTGTGGGTCTGGAAGCCGGGGTTAAGGGCCTTGAGGTTGCGCAGCGAACGAATGAACAAACTACCGCCGATCAACAGAAGCAGCGAGAGAAATACCTGACCCACGACGAGCAACTTGCGGAACCGCATGTGCCCGCCGCCGACTACGGCGCCAGCAGATTCCTTGAGCGACGGCGCAAGATCGACTTTGGTAGATTGCAGCGCCGGCGCCAGGCCGAAGATGACACCGGTCAGCACGGAGACGGCCAGCGCAAAGCCCAGAATCCGCGCGTCGGGCGAAGCGGAGAGCGGAAGCGGCGCCTCGCCGGCAGGCATCAACCGCAAGAGCACCCGGTCGCACCACACTGCGACAGCCAGCCCGGTGGCGCCGCCCAACATGGCAAGCAACAGGCTTTCCACCATGAGCTGCCGCGTGAGCCGCAGCCGGCCCGCTCCCAATGCCAGCCGCACGGCGATTTCCTTCTGGCGGCTAGTAGCGCGCGCCATCAACAGATTGGCCACATTGGCGCAAGCGATCAGGAGCACCAGGCCGACCATCGCCATTAGTACCACCAGCGGCGTCTGCGCCTGCCTGCGAAGTCCCGACCGCCCCTGCGATCCGGGCATCACGTCGATCGTGGAGCGCAGAAATTGCTGCTTGGTATACGCGTCGGCGCGGGCGAAATCCTTTTCCCGCACGTCCATCTCCAGAATCGAATGAAACAGAGGCTGCAGAGAAGCTTTCGCTTGCGTGATGCTCACGCCCGGTTTGAGGCGCGCGAACACGTTCACCCACCGCCCACGGCGATTCTCCAGGCTGTACATCTCCCAGCCCGGCGTCATCTGTTTCTTCATCATGACCGGAATGCGGATTTTGGGAGATGAGCCCACCTCGATTCCGTCGAATCCCGGTTCACTCACGCCGATGACCGTGAGGGGGATTCCGTTCACCAGCAGCTTGCTTCCGAGGACGCCGCGATCTGCGCGAAACCGCTCCACCCAAAAGCTGTAACTTAATACCGCCACCGGATGCGCGCCCGGAGTCCGGTCGTCATCGGGCGTAATCGTCCGCCCCAGGATCGCCTTCACGCCCAGCACGTCAAAATAATTGCCGGAGACCAGCTCACCTTCCAGCCGTTCGTTTTGCCCCTTGTAGCCCAGGCTAAGCGGAAGCGAATAACGGCACATCACGCCGTTGAAAACCTGGTTTTTATCGCGAAAATCTTTATACATCGGATAGGAGAGAGCGGCGTAGCCGGTATTTGAGCCGTAGTGCGATCCCTCCCAGCGGAGCTGCACGAGCTGCTCGGGATGCTTGACCGGAAGCAATCGCAACAGAACCTGGTCGAGCAGCGTGAAGATGGCCGTATTGGCGCCGATGCCCAGTGCCAGTGAAACCACTGCTACGGCGGCAAATACCGGGGATTTAGCAAGCGTACGGAGAGCGAAGCGCAGATCGGACAGCAGGTCTCGCATGTTCTATATACTGCGCGGCAGCGAAATGGTTACGCGGAAAAACGTACGAGAGGCACTCCTGCCTGAGCATGGGCGGGTCCGGAAGATCGGCAAAAGACAGGCAGGAATGCCCATCCTACCTTTACAATCGAGTGTTGGCCAAGCCAAAATCCATCCTGGTCACCGGCGGCGCCGGATACATCGGCTCGCACACGGTGAAGCTTCTTCTGCAGCAAGGCTACGACGTAATCGTGGTCGACAATCTCTCCCGAGGGTATCGGCGCAATGTCGATCCCGAGCGGTTGCGTACCGTGGATGTTTCCGATACCGAAAACGTCTGCCGCATTTTTGCGGAGCGAGACTTCGACGCGGTCATCCACTTCGCCGCTTCGATTGCGGTCGGCGAATCCATGCGCGTGCCGGAGCTATATTTTGCCAACAACGTCGGCGGATCCCTATCGCTCGTGACCGCCATGATCCGCTCCGGCGTGCGGCGCCTGGTGTTCTCGTCCACGGCGGCCGTCTACGGGTTGCCCGCCGCCATCCCCATCAGAGAAGATTCCCCTTACGCGCCGGTTAGCCCCTATGGCGAATCGAAAGTGATGGTGGAAAGGCTGCTGCACTGGTTCGACCGGATCCACAGCCTGCGCAGCATCACCCTGCGCTACTTCAATGCATCGGGCGCCGGCCCGGACGGTCTGCTGGGCGAGGAGCACGACCCGGAAACGCACCTGATCCCGTTATTGTTCCGCGCTATCACGACCGGCGAGCCCGTCACCATCTTCGGTGACGATTATCCGACCGCCGACGGCACCTGTATCCGCGACTACATTCACGTGAACGACCTGGCACAGGCGCATATTCTGGCGGTCGAATGGCTGCTCGCGGGAGGAACGTCAGATGCTTTTAATGTCGGGACGGGCTCGGGGTATTCAGTCCGCGAAGTGGTGCGCGCGGTCGAAGAGGTGACCGGGAAGAAAGTGCCATGCGTGATCGGGCCACGCCGCGAGGGCGACCCGCCGGAGCTGGTGGCGGACTCCACCAGGCTCCGCCGCACGCTGAACTGGGAGCCGCGTTCCTCCGGGCTGCATGAAATTGTCGCCACGGCCTGGAACTTCGAACAGCAGCGCAAGGGGCGCGAGGCCGGCACAATCTAGTGTGGTGTCCCACGTAAAACTTGACAACCGCTCCCTGACGGTCACGGCTCAGAATCAGCGCTTCCGAGCCGCGGGCGTTAGCAAGCGGTATACGGGACACCACACTTGGCCGGCGCTATCTGCCGGCCCCGTCGTCCATCCGTAGCGCGGCACGGTCGGCCCGCACAGCCTTACGCACGCGGATGCCTGTGGCGCGCACCTCTGCCTTTTCCGCTTCGGCGTAGTCTTCGAGTTTGCGCAAGACCGCGGCGTAAGCGTCCAGAGCCTCGGCCAGCTTCGGGTGATCGGTGCCGAGCGCTCTCTCGCGCAAAGGCAGCGCTCGCTGGAAGAGCCGCACGGCTTCAGCGAAACGCCGCTGTGACATACAGAGTGCGGCTAAATTCAGTAGCGGCTCCGCGAGGCTCGGGCTGCCAGCGCCGAGCGTGCGCTCGTACATGGCGACGGAGCGCTCGTAGAGCTCCTCGGCTTCGCCGTACCGGTGGCGTGCGTAGCGGACCGCTCCCACATTGTTCAGATCCATCGCAATGATGACGTGCGCGGGCCCTAAGTGCGCCTCATCGATGCGCAATGCCTTCCGATACAGCGCTTCCGCTTCGCCGTATTTATGGTGTGAGTAATATAGCGAGGCCAGATTGGTCATGCCGGGCGCTAGATCCGGATGTTCCGGTCCCAGTGCTCTTTCCCAGATCGCGATCGCGCGTTCGAACAGCGGCTTCGCCTCCGCGTACCTGCCCTCGGCAGCGGCAAGCTGCCCCAGGTTGTGGAGCTCGACGGCTGCACGCGGATGCGCCGCGCCAATCGAGTGTTCGACAATTTTCAGCGCGCGCCGGTAAAGGTGCTCCGCTTCGGCATAGCGCCCCTCGGCCTTGTAGAGCATAGCCAGGCCGTTTAGCGTTTCCGCTACTTGTGGATGGCCTGGGCCGAGAGACTTCTCGCGCATGGCGAGCGCGCGCTCGTAGAGAGGATAAGCTTCGGCCAGCCGTCCCTGGCTGCGATAGACGTCACCAAGATTCGTCAGGCCAAGAGCGACATCGGGGTGATCGGGGCCCAACGCGCGCTCGCGCATGGCCAGGGCGCGCTCCTCGAGCCGCGCGGCAGCCTCGTACTTGCCCTGGTTCTGGTAGAGCACGCCCAGATTGCTCAGCACCACACCGACAGCAGCATTTTCTGGCCCCAGCGTCTTTTCATCGATCGCCAAAGCACGCCGGTAGAGGGGCTCAGGCTCGGCATACCGGCCTTGAGCTCGATAGATTCCAGCGAGGTTATTGAGGGCTCTGGCGATGTGTTGTTCCTCCGGCGCCGGAGATTCTTCCCAGATGTCCAAAGAGCGGCGGAATAGCGGTTCGGCAATTATGTACCTGCCGTTGGCGTGATAGAGCGTGGCCAGATTATTGACAACGATGGCGACTTGCGGATGGTTCGCGCCGAAGATCGCTTCACGCAGGGCCAGCGCGCGCCGGTAGAGCTTCTCCGCTTCGGCATAACGGCCCTGAGCCCGATAGGTGGTTCCCAGATTGCTGAGACTCGCGGCCAGGCGGTCGTCCTTCGGGCCGAGCTTTTCCGCAATCGCCAGCGCGGAGGAATGCAGCTTCTCGGATTCGGCGTAGGCGCCACGGTTGTAGGCCTCCGTCCCCCGATTGGCCAGGGCGGCCCATTCGTCCGCCGGAGGAAGTTGCGCGAGTGCTCTTAGCGCCAGGCACAGGACGAGCAACCGGTTACATCTGTGAAGTAAAACTCTGTTGTCCACGAGCTATACTGACTCGTGGCTTCCCAGGCCCGGCAGGTGTCCGAACGTAACCTAACGGTGTTTTCCTTACGGTAACGCTTAGCAGTGTTACAAGTTCGTGACCGAATCCAAAAGTGTTAATCTAATCTCTAAATAGATCGGGAGCGCTTTTCCAGTGCAGCCAAATCAGCTTTCCGCTGAGTCCATCCGGACGCAGCTCAGGAAGATTCTATCCAGCAGCACTTTCGCGCGTTCCGAGCGCCTGGCGCGCTTTCTGAATTTCACAGTTGAGCAGACGCTCGACGGCCGCGGCGATCAGCTCAAAGAGTTCGTCATCGGCGTGGAGGTTTTCGACAAGACCGAGAAGTACGATCCGCGCATGGATCCCATCGTCCGCGTGGAAGCCCGTCGCTTGCGCGAGAAGCTCAAGAAGTACTATGAAACTGAAGGCCGCGAAGATCCCGTTTGCATCGACTTCCCCACCGGAACCTACGCCCCGCTGATCCAGACGCGGGACGCATTGCCCGTTCCGTCGGCAGGGCCAGCTTCCGCCGAAAACGCCATTGCCGTGCTGCCGTTTGCGAACCTGAGTTCGGAGCAGGAGAACGAGTATTTCAGCGACGGCCTCACCGAGGAGCTTATCAACGCGCTCACCAAGGTCGATGGCTTGCGCGTGGTGGCCTGGAGCTCGTCTTTTCAGCTCAAAGGAAAAACGCGCGACATCCGGCGCATTGCCGAGCAGTTGAAAGTCCGCGCCATTCTCGAGGGCAGCGTACGCCGCACCAGCGACCGGCTGCGCATCACGGCGCAGCTCTTAGACAGCTCCGACGGGCATTATCTGTGGTCGGAAACCTACGAGCGCGCGCTCAAGGATGTGTTCGCCGTCCAGGACGAGATTTCGTCCGCTATTGTCGGCGCATTACGCATCAAGCTCACTGGGCCGCAAGGCCGCTCGCTCATCACGCACTACACCGAGAACTTACAGGCGTATCACCTCTACTTGAAGGGACGCTTCTACTGGAACAAGCGCACCGAGGAGGATTTCTACAAATCTCTCGGCTTCTTCGAGCAAGCCATCGATATCGATCCCAACTACGCGCCGGCCTATGCAGGCATGGCGGACGCGTACATTATGCTGGGCGAGCACGGTTCGGTGCCGGCGCTCAGTATCATGCGCAAAGCCCGGACGGCTGCGACGCGGGCCCTGGAGATCGATCCTCGGCTGGCCGAAGCGCACGTGTCACTCGGGTCCGTGGCCGGCCTTTACGAGTGGAGGTGGCCTGAATCCGAGCACCATTTCCGGCGGGCTCTGGAGCTGAATCCGAGCTACCCCACGGCGCACCATTGGTACGGCTACGACTTTCTCGCGCCGCATGGCCGGCTCAACGAAGGCATCGCGGAACTGGAGCGCGCGCACCATCTGGATCCGCTTTCACTCATCATTACGACGTGCCTCGGTACGCTGTACGACATGGCACGGGAGTACAAGCACGCGCGCACGTACTACGAGAAAGTGTTCGAGCTGGAGCCCGGTTTCGTGCGCGCCTACCTGAGCTGCGGCCGTTCGTATCTGCACCAGCACATGTACCGGGAAGCCATCGCCGCATTCGAAAAGGCGCGTGAGCTGACGCCGAATTCGCCGGTTCCGCTGGCGCTACTGGCGCACGCCTACAACGTCTCGGGCGCCGCTGCCGAAGCCAATCGCCTGCGCCAGGCCCTCGACCGCTTCTCCAGGACGTGTTGTGTTTCATCGTATTTGCTGGCGCGAGCCCACCTGGATTTCGATAACAACTGTGCGTTGGAGCTGCTGGAGAAGGCCCTCGAAGAGCGGGACCCGCGGTTGGCCCACATCAATGTGTCTCCGATCTTCGATAGCCTGCGCCAGGATCCGCGTTTTGCCGTGCTGGTCGGCCGGATGGGGCTCACCGTCGCCCAAGTACAACACCTGTAGCGCAGGGCTGCCGCGGTTTTTGCGGAACACCTGCGGCCTTTCGTCCCGGATAGGCCAAAAAGCGCTGATCCTCGCCAAAATCAGGCGTTGCCCCGCACCACAGGAGAAATCAGAACACTCAGATCCACCCCCGGCTGCCCACAGCGCTGTAGAATGCTTTCATGAAATCTCTGCTCTTCATTCTCCTGGCCGCCACGGCAACGGCCCAATCCCAATACGACCTGCTGCTCAAAGGCGGTCACGTCGTCGATGCCAAAAGCCACGTCAGCGCGGTGCGCGATGTCGCCATTCAAAACGGCCGCATCGCCGAAGTTGCAAGCAACATCGATCCAGCCAAAGCGGCCAAGGTGGTGGATGTCTCGGGCCTCTACGTCACCCCGGGGCTGGTCGATATTCACGTCCACGTCTACGCCGGCACCGGTATGCGCGGCGCTTATTCAGGCGACAACAGCGTCTATCCCGATGGATTCACATTCCGGACCGGCGTCACCACCGTGGTCGACGCGGGCAGTTCCGGATGGCGCAATTTCCCCGATTTCAAGGATCGCGTGATCGACCGCTCGCAAACGCGCGTGCTGGCCTTACTGAACATTGTGGGCCGTGGCATGGGCGGCGAGGGCAAGATCGAGCAGGACGTCACCGACATGGATGCGAAGGCCACCGCCGAACAGGCCGAGCGCTATCGTGGCTTGGTGGTGGGCGTCAAATCGGCGCACTTCGGCGGGCCGGAGTGGACTTCGGTCGAACGCGCGGTGCAGGCCGGAACGATGGCGAATATTCCGGTGATGGTGGATTTCGGCGAGTTCCGCCCCGAACGCCCGTATCAGGATCTGGTAACCAAGAAACTCCGGCCCGGCGATATTTCCACCCACATGTACCTGGGCGCCGTTCCCATGCTGGATGAAAGCGGCAAGGTTCGGCCCTACCTGTTTGAAGCTCGCAAACGCGGCGTGATTTTCGACGTAGGCCATGGCGGCGGCAGCTTTCTGTTTCGCCAGGCCGTGCCCGCCGTGCAGCAGGGCTTCGTGCCCGATTCCATTTCGACCGACCTGCACATCGGCAGCATGAACGCCGGCATGAAGAGCATGCTGAACGTTATGTCCAAGTTCCTGAATCTGGGAATGCCGCTCGACGATGTGATCGGGCGCTCCACCTGGAACCCGGCGCGCGAGATCAAGCGCGAGGAGCTGGGCAACTTGTCGGTTGGCGCGCCCGCGGACGTTGCGGTGCTGCGCCTCGAGCACGGCGACTTCGGCTTCGTCGATGTCAACGGCGCTCGGTTCCGCGGCCATCAGAAGCTGATCTGCGAGCTGACCGTACGCGACGGCAAAGTGGTGTACGACTTGAACGGCATCACGCGCGAGGACTGGGACAAGCTCGGCTCGGACTACAAGGCCCAGGGCGACGCCAGGTGGGACGGAACCATCGGTCACGCGGTTCGTGCGCGCAAGTAGGCGCTGGCTGCTTGACGACGCCGCGTGACCACATCCCAGATCACGATCCGCCAGTACGCTCAGGTCTCTCCGGCCGCGCGCTACAACTGAATCCGCGAAATCGTGGGGCCACCTTACCGTTACTTGCGCGCGATTTCCTTTGTTGCGGCCCTGACTCGTAGTAATCAAGAGGTATGGCCTCGCGGACCATCCGCATTGGAGTGCTGGGCGATTTCAATCCCGACTATCACTCGCACCGCGCCACCAACGCCGCTCTCCAGCATGCCGCCAGGGCGTTAGCGCGGCAGGTCGAGACCACATGGCTGCCGACGCCGTCGCTTCTCGATCCGAACACTTTGGAAAGGCTGGCGGATTACGACGGCCTCTGGGGTTCGCCCGGCAGCCCGTACCGCAGCATGGATGGCATGCTGGCCGGCATCCAGTTCGCTCGCGCCCGCAACCGGCCTTTCGTCGCCACTTGAGGCGGCTTTCAACATGCTCTGTTAGAGTATGCCCGCAACGTAGCAGGAATCGCCGACGCAGATTCGGCGGAGCACAGCAGCCGCTCGAAGAATTTCATCATCGCCCCGGTTGCGTGCCCCATCCCCAATCGCCGCGAAGGCGCCCCAAAACTCTCCGGTGCCTGCAAGCTGCGGATCACGCCCGGCTGCCGCCTGGCCGCTATTTATCGAGCCACCGAGATTGAAGAAGAGTACTTCTGCAACTACGAAGTGAATCCGGCTTACCACCGGGATCTTGAAAACGCCGGGCTCCGGCTCGCGGCGTTCGGCGATAACGGCGAGCTACGCGCCGTGGAACTGCCGGACCGCCGCTTCTTCGTCGCGACGCTATATCAGCCGCAGTTGTCTTCAACGGAAGACTGGCCGCATCCGGTCATCGTGGAATTCCTTTCGGCGGCCGGGGTCTGAGAGTGGCGGCGTATAATGAAGCCGTAGCATGCCGGAGATCAACCCTCTGCGGATTGAGCTGGAACTCGAACAGGACGGCCGATGGCTGGCGTCTGTCCCCGAGTTGCCGGGCGTGATGGCCTACGGTGTAACCGAGGAAGAAGCGATCCGGAAAGCTAAGGCCGTCGCGCTGCAAATCCTGGTGGACATGATCGAGAACGGCGAAGAAGTGCCTGCTTCGATGAACGCTTTGTTTGTCGCGTGAGCATTTGGCGAGCGACGAAAGCCAGGCGTGTCTAGGCCGCTTTGATCAGGATCGGTTGGACCCTCAATAAACAGGTAGGTTCGCATCGGAGGCTGCAGCGCTCAGGGTGGCCGAATTTCACCTTCTCCTTTCACGACAGTGAAGAGATTGGTCCGGCCGCGCTTTCCAGGATCGCAAAAGATGCCGGCCTGACACCAGAAGATCTATAGCCCTTGGCCGTCCCGATTTTCCCGTTCCCGCCTGATAAAATCGCCAGCGTGACTCTGCCACTCGAATCGAAGACCGCTCTCGTCACCGGCGCGAGCAAAGGTGTGGGCAAGGGGATCGCGCTCGAGCTGGCGCGCGCGGGCGCGAACATCGTCGTCAACTACAACACCGATGCCGCGGGCGCGGACGCAACGCTCGCTGAGATTCGCGCCATGGGCCGCGAGGCTGTAACGGTTCAGGGTGACGTCGGCATGGCGGCGGATGTCGACCGCATGTTTGCGCGCGCATTTGAGAAATTTCCGCGGCTCGACATCCTGGTGAACAACGCCGGCGTGCAAACCTGGAAGCCGCTCCTCGACCTCACCGAAGCCGAGTGGGACCGCACGCTGCGTACCAACCTGAAGGGCTGCTTCCTGTGCACGCAGCGTGCGGCACGCCATATGCGTGAGAGCGGCGGGCGCATCATCAACATTGGCTCCGGCTGCAATAAGGTCGCATTCCCGAACCTGGCCGACTACACCGCAAGCAAGGGCGGCATCGAGATGTTCACCAAAGTGGCGGCGGTCGAGCTGGGCCCGCACCGGATTACGGTCAATTGCGTGGCTCCCGGCGCTGTCGAAATCGAGCGCACGCAGCTCGA